>CAIZGN010000149.1 GCA_903932505.1 Candidatus Hydrogenedentota bacterium | reverse complement strand
GTACAACATCACCTTTGTTTGTGCTCGCCAAGATAACACGTTCCAAGAGTGCTTCTGGCTTTTGAGTAGGATGCTTGTCGTATCGTTTTTCATGCTTTTTAGGTGGCCCAATAGACCAGACACTTCGCATTTGTTTTCCGGGTGATTTGAGGCTGTCCGATGGAAAGCTCCCGTTCTTCATGATCTCGTAATTAAAAACGTGAGTACCTTTCTTGTTCTTACGCGCCCAGATTAACGTCTCATGGCTTGCGGTAAAAAAGCGGCAGGAGAGGTTAGGGCTGGCATTTGACTTGAACCAACAAATGTCGTTAAGAACGTGGTACCCTAAAAGCTGTAGTGCGGTACCACATGCGTAGATGCTGTGGTATGTTCCCGAAATCCAGATAGTCCCATTCGGTTTTAAAACACGCCGACATGCAGTTATCCACTGACGATGAAATTCGAAGTCTTTATCAATACCTTCGCTCTTGTCCCAGCTTCCTTTATTGACGCTAACTGCGCGGCCTGCATGGCATGTAAAACCATTGTTGGAAAGATTATATGGGGGATCTGCAAAGATCATGTCTACTGAATCAGCTTGTAAGGAGTTAAGCACAGATATGCAATCTCCCCGATATAACACACACCCATCCGAAAGTCTGGTGATCTCATCGTACTCTGCCCTCTTTATTGCCGCTGAATTATCCATTACAAGTAACTCCTAGATTAGGACATTTTTGGAAGTAACTATCTATTTGCGAAACGCACATTGAGCCATTGCCCTTCTTGAGGGAAGCATTTCAACATCTGATGGTTGTCGAAGCTTGCGACACCCTATCAAATATCGTATCCCGTTTTGTCAGCACTACCGCTAATACTGCGATAATCATGGAGGCGGTCAGACGCTTGTTGCCAACAAAGGTGACCACTCTAATTCTGTTATCTTGCTAGGTCACCACGACGAAACTATGCTCAACCGCATCCTTCTTGATATCCACGCGCAAATACCCCTTTTCTGTGGTCTTGTCGTGATTCTCGCGTGAGAACGCCAGGCATGCGGTCGTGATGAAAAGCACCCCGTCCTTTTCTTCGGCCTGATTGCCATGGAAATGGCCCGAAGCCACCAGCCGGAGGTGATGCCCCGAAAAGAGCGCGAGAACTTCGTCCGCATTCTTCAGACGGCTCTTGGACGAGGGATTGAGCGGATGATGTGTGAACAATGCGATGGGGCGATCCTTCGCGGTGTGTTTGAGCGTATTCTGAAGCCACTCGATGCGCTCGGGAGAAACGTTTCCCTCCACCTGGCCCGCCACGCACGTATCGAGGCCGATAAAGCGCCATCCGGACTGCTCATCCGTCCAGTTGGTGTCGCCCATCAACCCCTTGTAGTTGGCATAGGCATCGGCTGTGTTCGCTGTCAAATCATGGTTGCCGGGAATCGCGTGCCACGGTTTCTCGAGCTTGTCGAGACACTGCTTCGCAAGCCGAAACTGCGCCAACTGCCCATCTGCTGAAATATCGCCCAAGACGGCCACAAATTCGATGCTCTTGTCGTCTTTGAGGGTCTTAACCGCATGATTGAGCAGGCTCGCGCTTTTCGCGTCCTCAATGTGGATGTCGTTGAAGGCGACAAACGAAATCGTACCGGGCGCTCCGATGAATTTGGGCTTGAGCTTGCTGAGGTCCGGCTTGAGTTTCTTGAGGAACTTCCACTCAGCCTGCGCATTGGACGCCAAAGCCAGCAAACCCGCGACTCCCAGGAAATCCCTGCGTGAAAACTTCATGACTTGTGTCTCCTTTGTCGATTCATCGTCCATACTTGGATGAACGCACCTATCGTTCGGGGACTGAGTGTACCACGGCAGCTTTCAACACGCAAAAGCCAACCCCCACAAGTGGGGGACCGGCGACCCTAGTGGCGAAAGCTATCGCGCACCCCCAAGGTTCGCTTCCCCCATTGAATCCCCGGCATGCACCTGCTACGATTTCCCCCAAGAGGTAACATCATGCAAATCCAACCCTATCTGTTCTTTGAAGGTCGTTGCGACGAGGCTCTGGATTTCTATCGCGCCGCGCTGGGGGCTGAGGTCACCGCGATCGTCCGCTACAAAGATAGCCCGGATCCCGGTGCATGTACCCCGCTGAACGAAAATAAGGTGATGCACAGCAGCTTTCGCATCGGCGAGACTACCGTATGGGCCTCGGACGGTCAATGCCTCGGTCAACCCGATTTTCGGGGATTCTCTTTGGCGATCAATGTTTCAACGGAGTCCGAAGCGGAGCGTCTCTTTGCGGCATTGGGGGAGGGCGGGCAAGTGAATGTGCCGATGACCGGAACCTTCTTTTCCCCGCGCTTCGGCATGGTCACCGATCGCTTTGGCGTGCTCTGGATGGTTCTTGCGACATAAACCCCTGCAGCTATCGTGCAGACCTCGTGAATTCATGACACGTGCTGCAATCCATGGCCTGGTGGCTGGGCTGGGTGTGTACCGTCATGAAATCTCCCGTTCGCAGGGTGTGACAAGCGGCGGTGGCGCACAGCGTTTCCTGTGCTTGTTTCAAGCCATAACCCAGTGCCTGGAAATCGAGCCGGGTGCCGCCGTGGCAATCGGCGCATAGAAGCGCGGCCGTCTTCGGAGCCACCCCGTGGAAAATACCCATCCAACGCTCGGTTTCCGTCCAACGCGTGTCCAGAGTAGTAAGTCGGTCCTGCAATCCTGATTCTTTCGCCCCAGCCTCGATGGCGGCATCCACCACTTGCTGATCCGTGGCGGTCATGTTCCACATCACCAGCGTGTTGGTGTTGTCCTTCGCACCGTGTTGCGCGATCACATCCATCTTCATGCCGATCATCGAACTGTCGTCGCTGAGTTTGGGCATGTAGGCGACATGCACTTTGAAGGGGAAAATCTGCGCCGTGGACTCCTGCACAGTGCCCAGCGGTTCGGCGAGGATCACTTGGCTTTTTCCATTGAAGCGCAGGGGTTCGTCAAAACCGAGCACATAGGACTGCCGGTTCCAGAATCGGTACTGCGGCACCTCGTCTTGGGCGATGCGCGACGTAAACGGGCGATACAGACCGGTTGCGAGATCAAACGTTAGGAAGGCAAAATTCCGGTTCATTTCTGTGGGGTTCTTGCCTCGGGCAAAGTCGGGAATGTGACATACCGTGCAATTGACATGGACGACGTGCCGGTTCAATTGCGCGTCAGCGTGCGGCTGGGCAGGATGGCAGTTCGCGCAATTAACCGGCGCGGACACATCGGTGGGACTTAAGTCCGTGCCACGCCCCGCAATATGATGGTCGAGCGCAGTATGGCAACTTGAACACACCAACCCCGCGCCGCCCTTGGCCTTTGACGCCATATGCACATCCATATCCGGCGTGGTGTCGATCAATTCAGGATCCATGTCGCCCCGTTTGAGGTTGGGCCCGCCACCCGCATAGGCGTGACAACGCAAGCAACCGCCAAAGGGCCGCTGGTCGATATCCAGCTGTGCGAGAGAAGTTCCCATCGCGGACTCATCCGGCACAAAGCGTGGGGTCACGATTTCGGCTGTGGGATCAGTGTCCACAAGTTTGCGTTCATACTGCGCGGAGTGGCACATCAAACAATCGATATTCTCCAGTTGCTCGGGGTTCGAAATGGCGCTGGGCAAGGCACCCAAACCCACATGGCAACGCACGCAACCCCCGTCCACCGGCTGTCCGGCCTGATTTGTCCACAGACCCGAGAAATTCATCGGCGCGGTCATGTCAAAGTCATCATAAGCGGTCAGCACCCCGCGTCCCTCACCCTCGGGATTGACCAGCTCCGGCGTGGCTCCCCGCCACTGGTAGTGCACCGAAGCAAACACATCCCCATCTTCGTTGCGCGGATAGAGATCCGCAATGCTCGAATGACAGACCATGCACGTCGATGCCCCCGCGTAATTGGTCAGAAAACCCGCGTGCGAAAAAAACTGCACCCCTTCTCCCTCGCCCTCTCCCTCGGTGACTGCTTCCCCTTCGCCTTCGAGGATTAATTCTCCCTCGCCTTCTCCCTCGGTGACTGCTTCCCCTTCGCCTTCGAGGATTGATTCTCCCTCGCCCTCTCCCTCCGCGACCGTTTCTCCTTCACCCTCGCTTCCGGGAGGCGGAGCAACGACGGTCACCACAGTAGTCGCGGAGAGGCCACTGTGGGAGCCAATCACGCTAACATCTGCCACACCCAAATCCTTGCCCACAACAGTAGCTGTCCGCCCGGAAAAGAACGTGATGGAGACAAAGGCGGTCTTGCTGCTAGCCCAAGAGAATGTGTCCTTCGAGTCAGTCGATGATACTGTCAGTGTGGCGATATCCCCTTTTTTAATCGAGAGGGTTTTCTTGTCGAGGGAAACCTCGGAAACCGTGGGTGGACATCCGGCTAGCGTAGTCACAGCAACTGCAAACGCCAAGGAAAAGAGACGGACGCTATTCATGCACGCTTCCTCCCGGTTACATCAAACGCGACAACCCACCCGGCGAAGCTGTACCTCGCCCTCCAGCGAATTATACCACGAAGAAGAAATTCGCATGAATCGGGTTTCCCGCGATCACGCTGCCCCTTGCGCCCGCGTAACGCAGGCATCTTGCGTGCCTCCCGCTGCTTTCAGTCCCCACCCCAACCCGAACCCTCCATGTCATTTCGAGCGCAGCGAGAAATCTTGAATCGCAGGAGGAAGCCCATGTCGCCAGATTTCTCCTCATTTCATTTGTCGAAATGACAAGTCGGTGTTTTTTTTACCTTGGGCCACGACCTCATCACTCCACCACCCACCATGCAAACCCTTGTGCGGGGATTGACACTGGAATCTCCACTGTGTGGTCGCGTGCAATTGCGTATTCCTTGGGGGTGTTTTCCTGTTCGCGAATGCTTGCCTTGTCATCGAGACCCGTGTAGTACAGATTCACATGCAGCGTTCGATTCACCGCTTCATCGAGCGGATTGAAGGCGGCAAGCAGGCCTTTCTCTTTGAGTCGGGGATTGACATGGAGTATCCAATCCACATCGCGTGCATCCGCCCGGCGTCCATGCACGATGTCGCTTTCCAGAATGTCGCGGTATTTCTTGAACCACTCCACATTGCGCTTCACCATGTCTCGGGTTCGCTCTGTGTCATAAAGACGTGGCCCACGATAGCACGCTTGCACACCGAGGGCGAGATTGCTTTGGAGCATGGCCTCGTAGTGCGCGAGATGATCGTCGAGTGGCTCGATGGTGGCGGCATCGCCTCCGCCCTGATAGACGGTCAATGGCACAAACATCCAGCCCATCGACGAGAGTTTGTCCCATGTTCCGTCGTAGATGTTCTGCCGGGTGTGGATAACCTGTTCGGCGCGTGGCAGGGACCAGTTGGTTTCGCGGTAGCCCATGCCGGTCTTGCTGGAACCGGCGAGAAAATAGAAATCCGGCACGTTGAGGTAAATGCCCTTCCCCCGGCACCAGTGATAGAACTCCGTAATCTTTCGCCACTGCCGCCATTGTGAATCATCCAAACCCCGGTGCCCCGGATGTGTGGTCGATTCGCACACATCGCCTGGGTACGACCCATCGTGTTCCAGCAACAGGAAGCCGGTTGCGTCGTAGAAGCGATATAGCTGCTCGAAATAGGTTTCACCCCAGGGGCTGCCCAGGCAGGGCGAATGACCAAAGACCGGGCTCTTCCCCTCCGGCATCACCACATCGTTTTCCTTGTCGATGCTGCGGGAGGCCAGCAGGGAGTATCCTCCAAATTCGATGCCCTTGCGCTTTGCATAGTCGGCGTAGTGTTTCATGTCCGCCTCATATTTCGGCGAATCTTTTTCAACGTCAAAGCCGCTGCCAAAGGTCAGAATGGCCATTTCAAAGCCTGTGTCGGCACACTGATCAACGGCCTTCTTCACGGCATGCCAATCCGCGAAGCGCACATGCATCATGAGCGGGTTTTCGGTTGTCCACGGTGCAATGATGCGATACATCCGGCGCTGCGCCAAGCCGTTGCGCTCCCGGTCGTCGCTGTCGAAGGGCAACAGGAAGACGTGGAAGGATTCAAAGGTCGATCCGGCTGCTACCGTCTCCGCCGGACCCAATTCAGGGCGTGCTTCAAGCAAACACGGGGTTTGCAGTGCGTAGTTCACTTGGGTGGTGTACTCCGGATCCGCCACCCAGTGTATTCCGAAACGGTTACTGTCGCGACTCGCCATTCCGTTAAAAGCGAAATCCGTTTCGGCGTGGATATTGGGCGAATCGAAAAAAGAGCCCGCTGCGTCCACCATTGAACCGCGCTCCACCGCCGCAAGAATCTCGCAGGTGAACGAGTCGACCACCAGCGGTTCAGGACTGCTGTTTTTCAAGGTGATCCACTTGCACAAAACAGGGATCCCGTCATAGAGTTCGTAATGCACTGAAACCGAAAACTTCCCTGCGGGATCGCGGTAGTCCATCCGGAGATAGACCCCCTTCGGTGGCCAAGCGAGATCGGGTGCGTGGTGTCGCACTTGCGCCCAGGCCATGCGTTCGCGTGGCACCCCGGTTTCGAAACCGCTGAACACCAGCGCATCCGGCTTCGTCTTAAGCGTGTCTACCCATTCCGGCCGCAGGAAGGCGTTGTTTGGCTGCCCTGTCAGCCCACCCACCTCGTACACTTTTCCACCCACCGTAACCCGCGCTTCCGGCTTCACGGCACGCAGCAAGGATTCGCCGGTCACCAGGTTATCGAGGCCCACGGTGGCGGCATTCGGCGAAAGACGGAAGGTGCGGCGCAGCAAACCGTTGGAGAGCACCAAATCCTTGCCGTTTTCCCCGCGATAGATGCCCGCGCCATGGGCAACATCATTGATAAGCCAGTCCGCGCCGCGAAGCGCCTCGTCCTTCGGGAGAAGGGGTAAATCACCCAATTCCACTGCCCCCGCACTGAGGCTGAACAGAAGACACAGCATGGAGATTGATTTCATGAAGAAGGGTCCTTCTTATAGGATTTGTGAAATCCGTATGGGTGAAGGGTTTGCATAGGGGGGCATCCGTTAGTCAAAGTGCTGGCCCAGTTTTTCCAGTGTGGCCCGGGCGGCGCTTTGTCCGGCTTCTTTCTTCGAGGGGCCCCGCCCTGTGCCCGCAGGCTCGCCGTTGACCCACACCATCACTTCAAACTCTTTTTTGTGATCGGGGCCTTCGGAGCGGATTAACTCGAAAACAGGCAAGGGGATATGCTCGGCCTGACAATGGTTTTGCAGCCGCGACTTGAAATCCCACACCCGGTCAATCTGGTGCGCCCGCTCCAATTCACCGTGAAAAGCGCGCACCACGAAATCCCGTGCGCATTCCCAACCGCTATCCAGGTAGATGGCCCCGATAAGCGCCTCAAGACAATCGGCAATGAGCGAGATGCGTCCCCGCCCGCCCGACAATTCCTCACCCTTGCCCAGCCGGATCACGGGCGCAATATCCAGCGCAAGGCCCACACGCGCGGCATTCTTTCGGTTGACAAGCCCGGCGCGCATCCGGCTGTATTCACCCGGCGTGCGGTCTGGTAGCGTCTCAAAGAGATGGTGCGCGACCGCTAAGCCCAGTACTGCGTCGCCGAGAAACTCCAGGGATTCATAGTCCTTCCCTGGTGCACCGGCCTCCGCGAAAATGGAGGCATGCGTAAGTGCGCGGTCAAAAACCGACACGTCGCGCATGGTGTAACCCAGCCGACTGGCCAGTGCGCGTAACTCCGCCTCGCGTTCTCCGGAAAGTTCAAACATGGTGCTTCCCTAAGTCGACCTTTTGCATGAACCCATCCTAGAGTCTTTGGCGCGGGAAAAGCAAGCTTGCCAAACTGGAAGGCATCTCGCTTCGACTTTCTGGGCATAAAGAAGTCGCCCCCGCATCCGGGGATGCGGGGGCGACTGGTTGGTTGTCAGGGGAAGATTATGCGATGCGCGAGCGGCGTGTGCGAACCAGGAGTCCGCCAATGCCCAAGCCCATAAGCGCCAGAGAGGCCGGTTCAGGAACCGGAACAGGGTCGGGATCCGGGGTCGCATTGATGCGTCCCATCAGGTTGTCATTGCCACAGCCCATGGTGAAGTGGAAGAGGATACCATCGGCCAAGTAGGAGTCCAGGTCCCAGCCGGTGTTGTCGAAGAGGTCCAGGGACACCAGATTATGGCTGCCGTTTGTGGTCGTTCCGCCACCGTTGTCGCCGTCATGGCTTCCGTCGCCACCGTTGCCACCGTTGCCGTCATGGCCGCCATTGCCATCATGGCCGCCATTGCCGTCACTTCCGCTGCTCGCCACGTCACCAAGCAGTCCGGTTTGGGCATTGGTGAGCCCGGTTTGGTAGCCGATGCTGCCGCTGCCGACCTGCGTGCCGCCACTGACGTAGCGATAGGGGTTGGATTCATCGTTGTTGCCGTAGTAGACGCTCAACCACGTGTCGGTACCACTCAGGTCGATGACTTTGTACGTCATGCGACTAAAATCGAAGTCCAGCACGTAGTCGTAGCCATAGTCGATGCTCGAGACGTTCTTGTAGCCGTTTCCGGTGCGGGGCAGGATGTCGGCGCCATAGGTGGCATCGCCGTCAATGTCGATGAAGAGGTCACCCGACATGACACCACCGTTGCCGTTGACGAAATCATAGCCACCGACCATGTTCAGCATGTTGCC
>CAIZGN010000148.1 GCA_903932505.1 Candidatus Hydrogenedentota bacterium | reverse complement strand
TCACGCTGCGATCGCAGGCGAGGGGAGTTGCGCGGGGATTATCGATCCCCGTGTGGGGCTTGGGCGCGACATGCTGGTGGCCATGTGGCATGTGCTCGCGGCTCTGGCCCACCAGAAGCGCGGACTCACGGACATGGCCCGCGTCTTCCCGAAATATTACAAGGTCAACCGTGATCACGCCCTCGATTTGACGCCCAATGACATGCGGCGGGCCGTTGAGCGGCTGCAGATCTTTTATGCGAGCAAGCCCGACCTTGCCTTTATGAGCAGGGAAGACGGTCTCATTGTCGCGTTGCAGGATCACTCGAGAATCCTGATTCGGGCATCCAATACCGAGCCGCTGCTGCGGGTTCGGGCCGCCTCGCGCGATGCTGGCGCGGCCGAACGTTTGGCCGATGAGGCGCTCGAAGTGATCCGGGATAGGTCGGGAAGCGACGACTGAAACATTCGGTAGAATCCCGATATCCCGTTCTTGTACACTAAGCCCGCGTTCCGGGTTCCGGCATTGTCGGCTGGGGCGTGATTGGGCGCCTGTAAAGAGTCTCCCGCGTGGACGAAGACGGCGTCAATAGTACTTTTTTGCAATAATCTCTATTCATGACGCGGGCAGAGGAAAGGACGAAGCTACATGCGCGAGTACAACATCAATCTCGATGCCAAGAAGATGCCGGATGCTTGGTACAACATCATGCCGGACATGCCTACCCCGATGGTGCCTCCGCTGCACCCGGGGACTCTGCAACCCTGCGGGCCTCAAGATCTTGCGGCCATATTTCCCATGCCCCTTATCGAGCAGGAAGTGTCGATGCAGCCCATGATATCCATCCCGGGCGAGGTGATGGATATTTATCGTCTGTGGCGGCCGACGCCCCTTCGGCGCGCTTATCGTCTTGAGCAGGCTTTGGGAACCCCTGCGAAAATCTTCTACAAGAACGAGAGTGTGAGTCCCGCTGGCAGCCACAAGCTGAACACCTCTGTCCCGCAGGCGTATTACAACAAAATCTCGGGCGTGAACGAACTTTCGACGGAAACCGGCGCTGGGCAATGGGGCACGGCCCTGTCCATCGCGTGCGCCATGTTCGACATGAAATGTACGGTGTACATGGTCGGCGTGAGCTTCCAGCAGAAACCCTACCGGCGCAGCATGATTGAGGCCTTCGGCGCGAAGGTTATTTCCAGCCCGAGTCAGACCACAGAAATCGGTCGCAAACTGGCGGCGGAATATCCTGATTCTGGCGGCAGTTTGGGTATAGCCATCTCCGAAGCGGTTGAAGTCGCGGTAACCAGCGGTGGAACCACCAAGTACAGTCTGGGCAGCGTTTTGAATCACGTTCTGCTGCATCAGACGATCATCGGCGAGGAGGCCAAGCTGCAGCTGGAAAGCGTCGGCGAATATCCAGATGTCATCATCGGTTGTTGCGGCGGTGGTTCGAACTACGCCGGTATTTCCTTCCCCTTTGCACCCGACAAGATCAAGGGCGGCAAGAACATCGATTTTATTGCTGCTGAGCCTGCCGCCTGCCCGACCATCACGCGCGGAACCTATGCGTATGACTTCGGCGACACGGGTCAAATGACGCCTCTACTCAAGCAGTACACCCTCGGCCATAACTTCATGCCACCGGGAATCCACGCAGGTGGTTTGCGCTACCACGGTGTTGCGACGCAGGTCGCCCATCTGGTGCATGAAGGGGTGATGCGGGCAGTCGCTTATCAGCAGAATCCCTGCTTCGAGGCGGCGCTCATTTTCGCCCGCTCCGAGGGTATCATCCCCGCGCCGGAAAGCTCCCATGCCATTCGTGCAGCGATCGATGAGGCGCTGAAGTGCAAAGAGTCCGGTGAAACCAAGACGATCCTGTTCAGTCTGAGTGGTCACGGCCATTTCGACATGACCGCTTATGATGCCTACTTGAGCGGGAAGCTGGAAGACTACGAGCTTGAGCAAGATGTGCTCAACAAGGGAATCGCCAGCATTCCGAATTTAGGTTGACGGTATTTCTAAGGAAGCGGGAGGGCAAGCCCTCCCGCTTCCTGAAAACCCCTCCAGTCGAGTGCGCATGAATATTAATTTGGTCAATCTGTTGTGCGAGGTTCCCCGGGGGGAACTCGGGGGGTATTTCGCAGAGGAATTTGCCGTCGCCATCGCTTTTTGCGAGACCGGCGCGGCTGAGGACAAAGCCGAACTCCTGCAACAACGCGCGCGGGAGTGGTCGGAGGTTGTTGTTCCGCCTGAACGGCCCACCGAAGGCAGCCGCCAGCAGCCCCTGCTCCGACAGATGATCGACGAACTGCAGGGGGAGCACACCAAGGAATTGCAGTGGGACGAGCTTACCTTTCTGTGTGCAGCTTTCAAACTCATGAGCAATGTGTTCGACCGCACACAATTTAATCGGCCGCTTGAACTGCTGGAGCCATACGCCGCTCGGTTACAGGAAGTGCGTAGCGCACAAAGTCCCATCGAGGCCTTGCCCAACCTGCGAAAACGGGTCATGGTGGTCACCGAGGCTGACATCCGTCAGGCTCCCCATATCGAGATCCGGAAATTCGCGGGGGTTGATATGGCATTTCGCGGCCCGCTGCTTCGCCATCGCGGTTTCCTCAAAGTGGTGGGGAGTGTGCCCGATTCATGCGCGGTGGTCGTCGAGGAGGGTTCGTGTTACGTCAACGGTTTCGTGCAGGGGAAAATTGCGGTCACCGGGAATTGCGAAGTGCGGGAGACCATCGCGGGCATGGTCGTTTCCAGTCAGCGGGCGGTGCGTGCGCGCGGTATTATCAATCCCGCTGTTGTCATCGCCAAGACAGGGCGCGTCGGGTGTTTCATGAGCCAGTCTCCTAAGCTGGTGTATGCCGGCAACCAGATCCGAATCGTTGACAGCGCTGTGCAAGGCGTCTATTACGCCCCGCGCATACGGGTCGGACAGTGCATTGAGGGCGGGGAATGGCATATCTCCGCCGCCATGCGTTGTACGGTGTTCCGGAATTCCGAAAGCCGACCCCTGAAGATTGTTTTTCGCCGAAGCCTCAGCTGTCTCGATTACGGGGAAGCCGTTCCGCCTCCCGGAAGGATTATGCTGTCCTCCTGTGCCCGCTTGTCCAACCACAGCGAGTATCTTGAGCAGATCCTCAATGCGCAGCGGGACGACCTCGACCTCTTGGCCGAGAACATCCTCACCTACCTGAGTTGTGGTGAGCAAGTGCAGGAACTGGTCGCCCAACTTGAAGCGGTCAAGGGACGCATACTTATTCTCGACCGGATTATTTCCGGTTCCACCCTCATCAAACACTTCGCATCAGAGCGGGTTCGCGCGGCGGGTGCTCCATCCGGCAGTGGCGGGGGGGAGAGCGAGGGCGACAGCGAACTCAACAACAGTCTGCGTGACCTTGACGCCGACTTGCGTTCCATGGTCAAGAACGAAGAAGGCCCCCAGGAACTTCAGCGTACTTGGGAAAGCGTAATGGCCCAGTTCAACACCATCGGGCAGCAAGCATCCGCATCGAAGGTAGCGCGCATCATGGAATTTGTACAGCGCAGCCTGCTCGCCTGGAGCAAACAGCGGGCCATCATGGTGGAGGAACTCGCCGTGCTGCGCCAAAAACTCGCTGGAAGTGCCGGTGAACTGGCTCTTGTGGAACGGGCCCGGGAATCGAAGAATGCCATCGGCGTCCTGCATCAGGTACTCAAGGCAGCCTTGTCTAAGCCCCCCGACAACGCGCTGGGCGTGCGAGCCCGAAGCGCACCGGTCACCCGCATGGTACGCAGTCTGCACCAGAAGAACGAGCGAGTGCATCAGTACGATCAGGAACTGGGCCGCGAACGTCAGCGCATTCGGGAACTCGCCCAGCAGCTCGACCAGCAATTTCATCTTCCCCTGCCCGGACAGGAAGAGTGCATCCAGGTCGCCGCGCAATTTGAGGGTGGCGGAACGGTCTGCTACAACGGCCACCGTCAGGCGGTGGACGATGGCCTGCTGGAAAGCGTCCAGCCCATCGTCGATTCAGCGGGGGAGATTATCACCTATCGCTGCAAGCGGGGTGGCGAGATATCGCTTATCGAGGAAGACTGCGCCATTGTCATCGAAGAATAGCATGCGGTCTGAGCCCCAAGAATTCAGCCAATCAGAATGATTACCATGAAGCCAACCATAGACCTAGCCGCCGTAGACCGTATCATTGCCGAGTTTGGTACGGGCACCGAGACCGCGATCCCCGTCTTGCAGGCGGTGCAGGATCATTATCGATATTTGCCCTCCGAGGCGCTTGAGCACATCTGCGCCACGACCGATATCACACCGGCCTCCATAGAAGGTATCGCCACCTTTTTCGCGCAATTTCGGCGGAAACCGGTGGGCGATCATATCATCAAGATCTGCGCGGGCACCGCTTGCCATGTCAAGGGGTCGCCCGCCATTTATGAGGCCCTGGAAAAGCACCTGCGCATTCCCCAAGGCGAAGACACCGACCCCGACGGGCAATTCACCCTGCAGCGGGTGGCTTGCCTTGGTTGCTGTACTCTGGCACCTGCGGTGCAGATCGACGAGGTCACATACGGACATTTGCGCCCGGATGCCGTGCCCCGGGTGCTAGCCGACTTCCTCGAACACGACGCCGACCGGAAGGCAGCACCACCCATGCGTTTTCACCATCCGGACAGCCGCACTGCCGAGGTACGCATCGGCTTGGGGTCGTGCTGCGTGGCCGGGGGAAGCGAAAAGATCCGGCAGGCTTTGGAGGAGACACTCACGGATCTTCAGGCCAAGGTGCATGTGAAACATGTGAGCTGTGTGGGCATGTGCCACCGGACGCCGCTGCTGGAAATACTGCTGCCCGATTGCCCGCCGAAGTTGTACGCCAAGGTGCGCCCGGAAGACGTGCGCGAGATCATCACGCGCCATTTCCGCCCGCGCAGCCCGTTCCTGCGCCTTAAATCGTCCGCGATGCAATGGCTGGAACGCTTCTATACGGATGACGGGCGCAATGCGGTGGCGCGTTACTCCATCGACACGCGCGATGCGCCGGTGGCGGCGTTTCTCAACGCGCAACGGCGTCTCGCCACCGAGTATTGCGGTGAGGTCGGGCCCACCGATATCGACGAATATCAGCGAAAGGGCGGGTTTGAGGCCCTGCGGCGTTGCTTGGGCTTGGAGGGTGGTGCGCGTCTTCAGCCGGAAGACATTATCGACAACATCGAGCGCAGCGGCTTGCGCGGTCGCGGCGGTGCGGGATTTCCCACGGGTCGCAAGTGGGGATTCGTGCGGGCGGCGGAAGGGGAAGAGAAGTACATCATTTGCAACGGGGACGAGGGAGATCCGGGCGCCTTCATGGATCGGATGATCCTTGAGTCCTACCCGTTCCGGGTTATTGAGGGCATGCTTATTGCATCCCTCGCCGTGGATGCCCACGAGGGCATTTTCTACATCCGTGCAGAATATCCGCTCGCGGTGCGGCGGGTGCGTGCCGCGTTGGAGGCCTGTACGCAGGCCGGTCTTGTGGGGGATAATATCCTCGGCAGCGGACACGATTTTCACATCCGGGTCATGGAAGGGGCGGGTGCGTTTGTGTGCGGCGAAGAAACCGCGCTGCTCGCCTCGCTTGAGGGTCGACGCGGCACCCCCGCGTTTCGGCCGCCGTTTCCCGCCCACCGGGGTTTTCGCGAGAAGCCCACGCTGGTGAACAATACGGAAACACTGGCCTTTGTCCCCTGGATTCTTCGGCATGGCCCGGAAGCCTTTGCCGAATTCGGAACCGAGAAGAGCAAGGGCACGAAGGTGTTTTCACTGGCGGGTAAGACTGCGCGGGGGGGATTGATCGAGGTGCCGATGGGCGTTCCCCTGCGGCAGATTGTGGAGGAGATTGGCGGCGGTGTGCAGGATGGCCGTACGTTTAAGGCGGTGCAGGTGGGTGGCCCTTCGGGTGGTTGCATCCCCGCGCATCTCGGTGACACCCCTGTTGATTATGAAGCCCTGACGCAGGCAGGCGCGATGATGGGTTCCGGCGGTCTGGTCGTTCTGGATGACTCCGATTGCATGGTCGAGATGACGCGCTATTTCCTTTCCTTTACGCAACGCGAATCCTGCGGGAAATGCACCCCGTGCCGCGTGGGCACCAAGCGGATGCTGGAGATGCTGACCCGCCTGTGCGAGGGGCATGGAAAAGCCGGGGATCTTGAGCGACTCGAGCATCTTGCCAAGGTTGTGAAAGAGCAGAGCCTTTGCGGCTTGGGGAAGACCGCGCCGAATCCTGTGCTGACGACATTGCGGTATTACCGGGACGAGTTCGAGG
Source organism: Candidatus Hydrogenedentota bacterium (assembly GCA_903932505.1). Lineage (GTDB taxonomy): Bacteria > Hydrogenedentota > Hydrogenedentia > Hydrogenedentales > CAIZGN01 > CAIZGN01. The sequence goes on along the minus strand of CAIZGN010000148.1, from coordinate 7,932 downwards.
CGCACCTTCACGGGCGGTGTCCTTCCGGCACCTGCAAGGGACTGATTCGATATGGCATTACGGAAGCGTGCATCGGCTGCACCAAATGCGCGCAGGCGTGCCCGGCGGACGCCATCGCGATGACCCCGTATCAACCACACACAATCGACGTGGAAAAATGCACCCGGTGCGACGTTTGCCGGCAGGTCTGCCCGGTGGACGCGGTGAAGGTGGAGTAGCGCATGCCCCAATTGACCATAGACGGAAAAATCGTGGAAGCCGCATCGGGCGCGACCCTGCTGGAAGCGGCCGCGACCCTGGGCATCGACATACCCACGCTGTGTCATTGCCAAGGGGTGCCACCGCGCACCTCGTGCATGCTGTGCGTCGTGAAAGATACCCGAACCGGCCGTTCGCTGCCCGCGTGTTCCGCGCTGGCAGATGAGGGAATGGTGGTCGAGACGCACAGTGAGGAAATCGTCGCCGCGCGGAGGGAGGTCTTGCAACTGCTGTTGAGCGAGCATACGGGCGATTGTGAGGCTCCGTGTCGGCGCACCTGTCCGGCCTCCCTGCAAATTCCTTACATGCTCCGCTTGATTCAGCAGGGGGAGGTCGCTGCTGCGGCGCGCATTGCCAAGCGCGACCTCATTATTCCCGCAACCTTGGGCTATGTGTGTTCTGCGCCCTGCGAGAAGGGCTGCCGAAGACATGCCATCGACGAGGCGGTGGCGATTCAGGAAATGCATCGACAGGTGGCTGAGGCATGCATGAAAGAGGCTGAACGCTCCTCATGCGCAAGCGAAAGCGGCATGCACGTGGCCGTGTTGGGTTCCGGTGCGGCGGGATTGGCCGCCGCGTGGGAATTGCGCCGCTTGGGGCATGCGTGTGTGGTACACGAGGAAGGTTTGTGCGTCGGTGGCGAGTTGTGGGATCACAAGGAATTGCCCGTGTGGGTGCTGGAGGCTGAAATTGAGTCCATACGTCAAGCAGGGGTGATTTTTGAGCTCAATTCGACGCGGACAGTGGACGACCTCCTCGGTGGCGGCTATGATGCCGTCATTATCGCGCACGGGGGCGCACAAACGCCGCAGGAACGTGTGTTTGTGGCGAAAACGGAACACATGCCGGTGCGGTCGGTCTTTCATGGGAAGATGGCGGCTGCTGAAGCGGACGCTTTTCTTATGGGCCACGATAACGGGCACGCCAAACCCTTCGATTCCCGCATGCACCGGCTGCATCGGGAGGAGGCACTGCTTTTTTCGGAAAACCGGATTGCACCGGAGGCATTGGCCCGTGGGCGGTGTCCTGAACAGCAACAGGAAGAAGCCGCACGCTGCCTGCATTGCGATTGTCTGCGGCCCACCTCGTGCAAGCTTCGCCGCTATGCCACCGAGTACGGCGCGAAGGGTCACGTCTATGGCGATGCGGAGCGTCTTCCGCTGGATCGGGTGCGACAGGGCGCGGGCGTTTTGTATGAACCCGGAAAATGCGTCCGGTGCGGCCTGTGTGTTGAGATTACCCGGCAGGAGGGTGAACCCTTCGGTCTGGGCTTTACGGGACGCGGCTACGGCATACAGGTGGCTCCGCCCCTCCATGCCGGACTCGATGCCGCGTTGAGCAAGACGGCGCGCCGATGTGTGGAGGCGTGTCCCACCGGCGCTTTGGCGTGGGAAGGCCAGGAGGAAAATACCCCCCCATGAAAATAGTACACATTGTCCCCGGAAGTGGCGGCACTTTTTATTGTCAGAACTGTTTGCGCGATGGGGCGTTGGTGCGGGCGCTGCGGCGGCTCGGGCATGACGTGATCATGGCACCGCTCTATCTCCCGCTGTTTACCGACGATCCCAATCTCACCCAAGGTGCGCCGGTGTTTTTCGGAGGCATCAACGTGTATTTGCAGGAGCATTTTCCGGTATTCCGAAAAACACCGCGCTGGATCGACCGGTTTTTCGATGCCAAGTGGCTGTTGAAGCGGGCGGCGGCCCAGGAAGGCTCCACGAGTGCCGCAGAATTGGGGCCGATGACCCTGTCCATGCTGCGGGGGCGCGAAGGACGGCAGTGCAAGGAAATCGAGCGGTTGACAGCTTGGCTGGCGGAGCACGAGCGGCCCGAGGTGGTGCATCTGTCCAACGCGCTGCTTGCGGGACTCGCCAAGCCCATTAAGGACGCCCTCGGGGTGCCTGTTGTTTGCAGCTTACAGGACGAAGACACCTGGATTGACGCGATGGATCAGAAACACGCGGAGGCCTGCTGGAAGGCCATCGCGGACAACGGGGCTTCGATTGACCTTTTCACGCCGGTCAGCCAATGGTATTCGGACTCGATGGTTCGCCGCATGGGACTTCCTCCCGAAAAGATGCGCGTGGTGCCACTGGGTATCGAGTTGGACGCCGTGTCCACAGTGTCCCCTGCAGGCGGGCCACCGGTGCTGGGTTTTCTGTCCCGGCTCGCGGCGAGCGAAGGGCTGGGGCTCTTGGTAGACGCGTTTATTGCGCTCAAGCAAAAGCCCGAATGGAAAGCGCTGCGGCTACGGGCCACCGGCGGGGTCACGCCGTCCAATGAGGCGTATGTGCGCGAACAACAAGCCAAGCTGGCGCGACATGGACTGGAGAGCGAGGCGGATTTTCTCGCGGATTTCAGCGGCGATGCCCGCCGCGCCTTTCTGTGTTCCTTGACGGTTTTGTCCGTGCCCGCGCCCCAGGGCGAGGCCTTCGGGGCGTTCATTGTCGAGGCGCTCGCGCATGGCGTACCTGTTGTGCAACCGCGCGTGGGCGGATTTCCCGAAACGGTGGAGGCCACGGGTGGTGGTTTGTTGTATGACCCGGCGGAACCCGGGGCACTCGAACGCACGCTGGAAGAACTCTTGCGCGATCCTGAGCGGGCGCGTACACTGGGCGAAAACGGTCGCCGCGTGGTGACCGAGCGCTACGGCATTCAGCATATGGCCAAGAACATGCTTGACGCTTACGCGACGCTGCGGGGCGGGAACGGGGGCGTATGATGCGCCTTAGTTTTTTTATCGGGTTGGCTGCGGCCATTGCGGCGCTGCTCGTGCTCGCCCTACTCCGCAGGAATCCCCCACCACCAGCCCCTGCGCCAGTGGCAGAGAAGCCTGCGGGAAAAGTTGAGGTGCCCGCACGTCCTTGGAGTACCTATCATGGCAACAACGGCCTGACCGGTTTGGCCGACCCACTGGGTGCGGATGCGCTTGCGGTACGCTGGCGTTTTTTAGCCGGGGCGAAGGTGGAGCAGACCCCTGTGGCGGAAGAAGGCCGAATTTTCGTCGCGAACCGGCGCGGGGAGGTATTTGGCATTGCTGTGGACGGGCAAAAGATCTGGTCGAAGCAGTTTTTCGAGCCATCCAAGAACAAACCAGACGCAAAGCCGCGCGAAGAATCCATCGATGCGCCTTTGGCGGTGTTTCAAGGAACCCTGCTGGTGGCCACGGCCAGCGGATCGCTGTATGCCCTCAACACCGCCACGGGTGAGGAACGATGGCACAGCACCATCGAAGGCACCTTTCTGGGGACCCCAAATTATGTGGATGGGACGCCGGGCGCGTATCTGGCGATCAACCAAAGCGACGCCTCGCTCCACGCGTTCGATGTGAAAACGGGCGCGACGTTGTGGGGGACCGACAGTATCGACCGATGCGATGGATCGCCCGGTGTGGGGAAAGATTTTGCGGTCTATGGCAGTTGCGCGGCCGCGCTGCATGTCATCGGAACCGCCGAGAAGAAACTCCTTCGAAGTATCGATATTGACGGCGATTCGCAGGTGGCGGGCGGTGTGGCGGTGGACGGCGATTCCGTCTTTTCCGGTTGCCGCAGCGGGAAGCTCCTGCATGCGAATGTGCGCACGGGAAAAATCGTGTGGATTAATCCGGTGGCGAAAGCGGAGATATTCACGACACCCGCCGTGAATGCGCAGTGGGTGCTGGCGGTTGCCGATGATGGCCAGGTCTTTGGCGTGGATCGCGCCACAGGTCAGACCCGCTGGACTGTGAAGCCGGGTTCAAAGCCGAAATCTCCCGTTATTGCCGGGGACCGGGTGTTACTGAGCGCCCGGGGCACCTTGTATGTGCTAAGCTTGGAAGATGGCCGCACCCTCTGGTCGGGCGAGGCGGGCGACGAGATATCCTCTCCCGCCGTGGCCTTTGGACTGGTTTTGGTCGGCGGTGATGACGGTGCGGTCACGGCTTTCGGGCCGGTGCCGAAATAAGCAGAGGAATCCCCTATGTCCGCTGAAGTTCCGTTGTTGGTTCTGTCGCAGGTCACAAAATCCTATGAGAGCGCGTCCGGTGTTGTTCCCGTATTGCAGGGCATCGACCTCGATGTGGCAGCCGGGCAAACCGTTGCGATTGTGGGCCCGTCCGGTTCGGGAAAGAGCACGCTGCTTCATTGCATCGGCGGACTCGACCTGCCAACGGAGGGGACAGTTCGATTCAAGGGCCAGGATCAGGCGCGGTGGGGCGAGGATGATACGGCGGTCTATCGCAACCGCGAAATCGGTTTCGTCTTTCAGCAGCATCATCTGCTTCCGCAATGCACCGTGCTGGAAAATGCAATGATTCCCGCGCTGGTGCATCCGGATTGTGAAAAGGCGCATGCGCGCGCTGTTTCGCTTTTTGAAAAAGTGGGAATGGGGTCGCTCATGCACTGTCGGCCGGGACGATTGTCCGGTGGTGAACGACAACGCGCGGCGGTCGTGCGCGCGCTGGTGAATCGGCCGAGTCTTCTGCTGGCCGATGAACCCACGGGTTCACTCAGTGAATCGGGTGCGGAGGATTTGACGGGGCTGTTGCTCGAACTCAACCGAGACGAGCGGATGGCGTTGATTGTGGTCACGCACTCGATGCAGGTGGCGCGGCGCATGGATCGTGTTTACGTCCTCGAACAGGGCGTGCTGGTACAACAACCATGCCCCGCATGATGTCCTTCACCCGCCTGTTATGGCACAGCCTCTGCTTCTACCGGCGGAGTCATTTGGCTGTGCTGCTTGGCGCGGCCATTGCCACGGGGGTGTTGACCGGTGGCCTGTTCGCCGGGGATTCGGTCAAGCAGTCCCTGCGCAACATCGCCCTGCAGCGCTTGGGCGACACGGAATATGCGGTATCGGCCCGCGACCGGTTCTTTGCCGATTCTTTGGCTGAGCGAATTGCTTCCGCGATACCTGTGGACAATGCGGGAGCGCGGCCCGCGCGCGTGGCGGCTGTGCTGGAGATACCGGGTATGGTGAAACCGGCCGCCGGTGTGGGGGATGCCACGCAGCTTAATCAAACTCATGTGCTCGGGGTGGATGCGGCGTTTTGGCGTCTTGCGCCGGGGGCGACGGTGGTGTTGGGACCGAATGAAATCGCGGTCAACGAAGCAGTGGCCCGGTCGCTGAATGTGGGGGTGGGGGCGGACCTTGCCGTGCGCGTGACCAAGCCGAGTCTTATGCCACGCGACGCACCGCTGTCGCAGGAGGATGACGAGTCCTTTGTGCGGATGCTCGCCAAGGTGAAAGCCATTGTCCCGGATGATACATTGGGTCGCTTCAGTTTGTCGGCGGACCAGTCTGCGCCCAACAACGTGTTTGTGGACCGCGCGTGGCTGCAGCGGTGGATTGGCATGGCGGGGCGGGCGAACCTCCTGCTGGCAGGGTCGGAAGCGGGTGAAGTAAACTCGGTTCTGCGTTCTGTCTGGAATCTGGAGGATACGGGGCTTCGGCTGAAGACGACTTCGTCCGGTGTTACCCAACTGGAGTCCGACCGGGTCTTCCTTGATGCTGCGGTGGCGGAGGCCGCATTCTTGATGCCTTTCAAGCACTCGGCCGTTCTGTCCTACCTCGTCAATTCCATATCGAAGGACGGGAAGAGCACCCCATATTCCTTCGCGGTGGCGGGCGGTTTGGAGCAGGGGCTGTCGAAGCAGGACGCTGCGATCAACCGCTGGACGGCCGACCAACTGGGTGTCGCAGAGGGGGACAAAGTTTCAGTCCAATATTATGTGCTATCCACGGCCAACGAATTTGTCGAGCACGAGCAGGTCTTCACGGTTCGGAAAATCATCGAGATGGATGCGCTGCAAGGGGAACGCGAGTTGATGTCCGTGTTTCCCGGACTCACCGATGTGGAACGTTGTGCTGATTGGAAGATCGGTATGCCCATGGACGACGCCAAGCTCAGCGATCCCGCCAACGAGGCCTACTGGAAACAGTACGGGCCCACACCGAAACTTTTCATTGCATTGGATACGGCGCAGGAGCTTTGGGCCAATCGCTTCGGCCCGTACACGGCGATACGCTTTGACCTTGCGGGTGCGAACATCGACTCGCTTCGCATCAACCTGAAGAACACGCTCGATCCCGCCAAGCTCGGAATGTCCTTCCGGCCCGTGCGTTCCCAAGCCTTGTCCGCCGCCGCGCAAGCCATCGATTTCGGCGGATTGTTTCTTGGCATGAGCTTCTTCCTGATTGTTTCCGCGCTTCTGCTGACGGCACTTCTGTTCGTGTTTGGCGTGGAGCAGCGCGCTGCGGAAATGGGGCTGTTGCTGGCGGTTGGAATCCGGGCCTCGACTGTGCGGCGACTTGTGATGGCCGAGGCCGCAGGGATTGCGATTGCGGGGAGCATTCTCGGTGCGCTGGGTGCGGTGGTGTATACCCGGGTGCTGCTTTTCGGCTTGTCGCACCTCTGGCAGGCGGCGGTCGCGGGGACCACCATCGAGTTTCACGCCACGCAGCGTTCCATGCTGGTCGGGCTGCTTGCCGGTGCGGTCTGCGCGACGCTTTCCATGGTGTGGGCGGTTCGCCGTCAGACCCGACGAAGTGCAATCGCATTGCTGCAAGAAGACGCCGGGTCACTTCCCTCCCCGCCTGCGAAGAAACACCGCCCGTGGAGTTTGTGGCTTGGTGTCGCGGGCATGGGCTGCGCAGCCGTCTCAGCCATTGTGCTGACGCTGAGCCATGAGGCCAACGTGACGGAGTCCTTCTTTAGCATTGGTTCCCTGTTCCTGATATCCGCGCTGGGTGCCTTGGCCGGATTTTTGCGGCGGGTGTCCGACCGCGAATCGGACGCGATGTTGTCCTTGACCGGTTTGGCACTGCGTAACGTGGCGCGAAGGCGCGGACGCAGCCTGAGCGTGGCCGCGCTCATCGCGTGTGGTTGCTTCATGGTCTTTGCTGTTTCCTCCATGCAGGAAGACCTAAGAAAAAGTGCGGGTTATCACGACTCGGGCACGGGCGGTTTTGAACTTTATGCTGAAAGCACCATTCCGCTGCGTGAGAATCCGGTCGCCGCGCTTGGGATACCCGAGGTGGCCATTGTGCCACTGCGGCTGCATGCGGGCGACGAGGCCAGTTGCCTCAACCTTAATCGTGCGGTCGAGCCACCGTTGTTGGGGGTGGATGCTAAGCGATTCGTTGCTTCGAGTGCGTTCAGTGCCGAGGGTCGCGCACGCGACTTGTTTGAGCCGCTCCTGCGCCAGACGCTCCCGGATCCTGTACCCGGAATCGTGGGCGACGCGAACACCGCGATGTGGGCACTCGGAAAGAAGCCGGGCGACCTGATTTCGTACCAGGTGGAGGCGGGACTCTCCACCCCTGTGGATCCTGTACCGGGACAGCCGGGCATGGCTCCGCCCAGACGGCTTGAAAATAATTCGCAAGGACGGCTCATGGTGGCCGGTAATCTACCCATGCGCCTTTCCGTGTTTCAGGGGCGCATTCTGGTTTCGGAGGAAAATTTCACGCGATGGTACCCGTCCGAGCACGGCTACCGCGTGTTTCTCATCGATGCGCCAAAGGGGCAGGAGCCTATGGTTGCGCAGGCGCTCACCCAAAAGTATGAACGCTATGGCATGGAGGTGGTGCCCGCTGTGGAACGCTTATACCGGTTCTACGGGGTAGAACAGGCCTATCTGGCCATGTTCCTTGCGATCGGTGTCATGGCACTCATTCTGGGTGGTGCGGGTG
>CAIZGN010000147.1 GCA_903932505.1 Candidatus Hydrogenedentota bacterium | reverse complement strand
CGCCCGTGTCAGGGCATCGACCAGCAGCAGTTCGCCCAGCCCCTTGTCCTGATACTGCCTATCGACAGCCAACCGGCCCAAACGCACGCCGGGGATGCGACGCGGCAGTTTCTTGCGCCAAGCTTCCGGCAGATGCCGGTTCTCGAGTTCTGCCAGCGTCAGCGCGTAATAGCCGCAGATGCGGGTTGGCTCGTCCTCGCGAACGGCGACGAAGGTCTTCGACAGCCCCTTGTCCTGATGCTGACGGGCGACCTGCCGCAGCCAGTCGTTCAGTTCCTGGCGGCCGCAATCGAACCCTTCCCGTTCATGGCTTCCAGTTAAAGGAAGTACCTGCATCGTCGCGCTTGGCCTTGTCGTAGAGTTTCATCGCGGCCTTCAGCTTGGCGTTGGGCCTGGGCGGGTTTTCCATCAAATCAAGCAGCCAGCTCCAGTCGCGAGGCGACAGACGTATGACATCTTCCCGCTCGATGACGGCTTGAGCTTCCTTCAGCGCGGACTGCACCAGAAACTGATTGACCGTCGCACCGGTCAGTTCGGCGGCGCGGCACAAGGTTTCATAGACCTCGTGCGGTACGCGAGCGCCGATCCGGTCTTGCTTGGCAACGGTGGATCCCATCAGTTTCTCCTGCATTCAATCGACTAGGTAGTGTATCACTGGCGCCAAAATGACGCCTGGCGCTCTTGGTGACGTGAACACGTTGGCGGGCCGCTGGTGGACGATCAGGGTTAATGTTAGCGACTACACATGCCGTTTCATGTCCATGCTGTGGTGCAGGACGCGCACGATCCGAACGCCTGTTCCCTTTGGCGCGTAAAACACGACATGCGACTGATATTCGAGCCGGCGCAAACCCGGCGCGAGTTCGCCTGCGCCGCGGCCATGCATCGGGTTTTCCGCGAGCGTCTCGAATCGCCCGTGCAAACCGGAAAGATACTCCCGCGCCCGGTTCAGTCCGAAATTGAGAATCGTGTATTCGTAGATTTGAGACAGATCGGCGGCGGCTTTGGAGGAAAGACTATAGGCTGCCATTCGATTTCAATCTGAGTTCGACTTCCTCCATGATCTGCGGCACCGACCGATCGCTCTCGCCGCTGTTCAAGCCGTCCTGAATGGCGGCCTTGAGGGATTGAAACTTCGCGTTTTGCTCCTGGTCACGGCGGATCAGATCACGAAAATACTCGCTATCGTTGGTGTAATCGCCGCTGGCGATTCTTCCCTTGACCCAGGCGTCTTGCTGGTCGGAAAGGGTAATGGTCTTGCGGGTGGTTGCCACGGTTGGTCTCCAATGCGAGCCAAATTGTCATACTATTGGTGCAGTATGGCATACTTCTGCTAACAGAATCAAACTCCGACGGGCAGGCTAGGCTCCTAAGTCTATCGAATCGATGGCTCAGAAAAAAGTGTTCGCCCTGGAACAGGCGTTGATTCTTGTTGCAAAAATGATATACTTTTTTCAACATGACCAGCCATTCAAAATCAACGCAAGTTATTGAACCTAATGCCCGTTCCATCATATACGGGCATAGAGGGGGCTGGGTATTTACACCCCGCGATCTCGCAAAGCTGGGAGATGCCCGTTCCGTTGGCATGGCGCTGACCCGATTGGCGCGTAAAGGCGTCATTCGCCAGCTTGCACGCGGGCTCTACGACTATCCGATCGATCATCCAAGCTTCGGCCGCATCCCGCCTTCGGCTGACGCCATCGCCAAGGCCCTGGCCAAGCGCGACGCAAGCCGCCTTCAGCCAACGGGCGCCTACGCCGCGAATATCCTGGGCTTGTCCGAGCAGGTGCCTACGCGCATTGTCTTTCTCACCGACGGCTCATCGCGCAAGGTCGAAGTTGGTCAGCAGGAAGTCGTGCTCAAACGCACCACGCCTCGCAATATGGCCACCGCCGGCCGCAAGAGCGGAACCATCATTCAGGCGCTGCGGCACATTGGCCAACGCAACGTCGATGACCGGGTGTTGACCATCATCAAGAGGCAACTGGGTGAAAAAGAAAGGGCACAATTGCAGAAGGATCTGCACTATGCACCCCGCTGGGTAGCAGAGATCATGCGGCAGCTCGCAGCCTGAACCATGCGCGGCCTCTACGAACAACTGCTGCGCAGCATGCCCGAACAACTGGAACGACTGACTAAATTGCACAGCTTGCAGAACGAGTGGAACAAACTGG
>CAIZGN010000146.1 GCA_903932505.1 Candidatus Hydrogenedentota bacterium | reverse complement strand
CACCGTCGACCTCACTGCCCCGAATATCGGCGTGTATACCCCCGTCGAACCCACCGTGACCGAAGACGGCACGGTGATGCTTGAGGGTGCGGCCGTGGACAAGTTCCTCGTGTCGAACGTCAAGGTCGATAAAAAGTCGCTGGCGGATTCCCCGGGCGCGCCCCGCTTGGAGTTCAATTCCGAACTCCCCCTCGGTGATGGCGAGAATACCTTTGTAGTTGCGTCGAAGGACGTGGCTGGAAACGAGGCACGCACAGCAGTCAAGGTTTTCAAGGGCGATCCAAACTCGACTGAAGCCAAGTTGTGGCTGCTGGAGCAGAAATACCCGGAACGGATGAAGATGGCGATGACCGGCGAGGTCGCGCTGGATGTCCTGCTGAGCCAAACGCCACCCGCAGCCGTAGCGGTGAATGAAATCCGGGTGAAATCCCCCGATGCGTCCCGTCCCTATCGCAATGACAACACCCTGCGGGTCTCGGGCGAAGTCGTCACCCAGACCAGCATTTCTTCGCTCTCCATCAACGGACAGGCGATGGATTCCCTTACCGGTGCCCCCAAGGAAAGTTTCAACAAGCGGATCCCCATCACCCCAGAAAGCATTCAGGCAGGTGGCAAGGTGAAAGTGACCATCGAGGCGCAGGATGCGGGTGGTGCCAAGATATCCAAGGAAGTGGAAGTCGCGATTCAGCCGGTTCTGATTGATCGACCGGAAACGAAGATGCCGGTCGCGGTGCTGGCGTTCAAGGGTTCCGAACAACTCGGTGAACTTGCCCAGCAGATTCGAACGAAGACCGAGGGCAATATGGTGGGGCAGAAGCGTTTCCGCGTGCTGGAGCGGGTTGCCCTACAGGAAGTGCTGACGGAACAGCAGCTGTCGGCCGCACTCTCCAATCCGGACGAAGCCCTCAAGCTGGGGAAAATGACTCCCGCTCAGATGTTCCTCATCGGGGAGGTTTTCCCCCGTGGTGAAAAGGGAGTGGAGGTCATGGCGCGTGCAGTAAATACGGCCACGGGCGAAGTCGACGACAAAGTGGACGGATTTGTGGACGACCGTTCCGATCCGGCCGCGCTGGACAAACTTTGTGACGCCTTGGCCACGGAATTGCGCGAGAAGTACCCGAGGCGTTCCGGTGAAATCCAGGCCGTGGCTGAGAAGAACGGCGAGAAGCTGATTTTGCTGGATTGGACTGCCGACGATAATGTGCGGCCCGGGACGCGCTTCTGGATTCTTCGTCCCCAAGCGGATCCCTTTGCGGATCCGGGCACCAAAGAAGAAGTTTCCCCGTCGGATTTCACCGAAGCGGGACAGGGAGTCATCCGTCAATTGCGCGCCAATGGCGCGGAAGCGGTGGTCGAAAAGCTTATTGAGGAAGGAACGACGCTTGAAAAGGGCATGCCTGCTATCACCATGTAGCCTGATTGGGTTTGCACTGCTGCTGGCTGCGCCAGCGTGGAGCCAAAGCATTACTTCATCTCCCAATGTGGTCGGGAGCGGTGCCCGTGCCTTGGGTATGGGCGGCGCATTCATCGCCGTGGCCGACGATGCCACCTCGGCCTCGTGGAATCCCGGCGGTCTCACACAACTGGAACGCCCCGAGTTCTCCGCCGTGTACAATTTCAATTGGCACAGCGAGGATTTCACCTCCGGTTCGCACCCCGAATTGAGTGGTGCGCACGAAGTGCAGTTCGACCAGGTCAACTACCTCAGTTTTGTCTATCCCATTCCGCAGACCATCGGCGGGCGAAATCTGGTCGTGAGCATCAATTATCAGCGCAAGTTTGACTTCTCCCGCCAGCTCAATCTTCGATTTGATCGCTTCCAGTCTGCGTTCAACATGCCGGTGGCCCTCCTCAACAAGATTGACTACCAGCAGGAAGGCTCGCTGTCCACCCTGTCACCGGCCATCGGCTTTGAACTCTCTGATCGTCTTTCGCTCGGCGCGGTGTGGAACATCTGGGATTCGTCGATCGTACCCGGAAATCGCTGGGAACAGCGGATATCCACCACCAACCTGCTGTCCATCAACGCTGGAACCTTCGGTTGGTCGAAGATGAAAGTCACGGATGAGTATGACGACATCCGGGGTTCGAACTTTACTTTGGGCGGGTTGTGGCGCTTGAGTGAGCGCTGGAGCATCGGCGCGGTTTACAACACAAAATTTGCCGCAAGTTTGAAGAACACCACGCGTACCTCCATGTTTCCGGGTCTGGTATTTTCGGAAACCACCGACCTCGAGTACGTTTTTCCCGCTTCTTTCGGTATCGGTGCGGCCTATCGATTCCCCAATGACAAGTTGACGGTTTCCATGGACGTCACACGGCGGGAGTGGGATCAGTTTGTAATCAATACCGGGGCCAGCTCCGACATCCGAAAATTCCCCTTTGCCCCCCAGCAATCCGGTATCACCAAGCTCGCCAAAAGCCTGAGTCCGCACGATCCCACCTATACCGTGCGGCTCGGCGGCGAATATGTCTTCGTGGACGCGTCCAAGCCCAAGCAGGACTACCTGCCCAGCCTGCGCGCAGGGCTCTTTTATGATCCCGAGCCCGCCAGCGGAAAAAAAGACCGCTGGTACGGCTTGGAAAACAAGGGCAACGGCAAGGTCGACAATTATTACGGGTTTGCCCTCGGTGCTGGCGTCCTCATTAAGAACCGCGTCAATCTGGATGCCGCCTACACCTACCGTTTTGGAGAGGATGTCCGTAAGGACACCTTCGGGCAGTACGGACTCACAAAGACCGATGCGAATGTCGGGCAGCATACGTTCTACGTGTCCACCGTGGTGTACTTCTAGAAACGCCCCCGATCACCGAAGCGGCATAACGCCCATCAGCATGCGCAGCGTTGTGGCCAGGCTCTGGGTGATCCGGTAGGTGTAATACAGCACGAGCACCGTATTCCCGACAATGAGCACACCCACGATCCATTTCTGGGCCAGTGTCATTTTTGTGGATCGCAACACGAGCGGCAGCGCAAAGGGGCCAATGACCAGCAACCCCAGCACTAGTATCCACACGGGATGATAATACCAAGCCGCCCCTTCGCGCTGGGGCTTTCCGCAGTGGGGGCAGTAGGTGAACGAGGCGTCAATACCCTGTCCGCAGCGGATGCACGGATTCCAGGGCGTGGGGGAGATGCCGCGCAGTTCTGGCGGGGTGGGGCGATCCTGTTCCATATCATCTCCTATCGGGGTCGCAAGGTTAGTCAAGCCGGAGGACAGGCGCACCTGCCGCAATCCCCGCGCTTACCACGTCTTCCCTGCAGGTAAACAACAGCAGCTGGTTTTCCTTGCCTGCTTCCGCCAGCACTTCCATGGTTTGGCGAAGACGGGTGTCGTCATAGTTGGCGAGAGGGTCGTCCAGCAGCATCGGAATCGTTTCTCCTGCGTTATTCATGGCATGAACCATGGCCATGCGCAGGGCAAAGTAGATCTGGTCAATCGTCCCTTTACTCAGCATTTTCTCAGGCTGGGTTTCCAGATTGCGAGTCTGCGGGATGCGCACGCTCACGCTAAGATCGCTGGCTACCCGCAATTCGTGGTACGCGCCGTTCGTGATGCGCTCAAAGATGCGGCTGGCCTTTTCGGCCAGCACCGGCGCCATGCAGGCGTGCCGTCCCCGCGCAATATCCTCAATGAGTGCCATGGCATGGCATGCCGCCTCAAAGTCGAGTTCGAGGGCGTCCACCTGACGTGTGAGATAAGCACGCTCCTCCTCGATTTCAGCGATGGGGCGCGCTGTGCCCGAACGCTCGGCCATCGCGACGTGCAGCGCATGGGCTTCCTGCGTCTTGCGTGTGATGGTGGCGCTAATGGTCTCCATTTCAGCTGCGCATTCTTCCATGGGAACGCCGGGCTGTGTGGGAACCCTGCCATCAGCCAGCACCTGCTTGCGAAGCACCGTAATCTCTTGCCCGCGCAGCAGCGCGTTGAGTTGCTCTTCCATGGCCGTGCGGCGTTCGCGCAATTCCCGGTATTCCCGCGCCTTGTCGGCTGTGGCGTTCCACTGCGCCGTCGAGGTGACCCCGGCTTGTCCGAGGATTCCATCCAAGGCCGCGTTCGCCTGGTCGATAATGGCCTGCTCCTCGGTCAGACGATGCTGAAGTTCAGCCGCTCGTTCCTCCATGAGCCCGGTGCGCCCCCGCAGCTCCATGTACTGCGCGGTGCGTTCATGGTAGGCACGAAGGGCGTCCTCCACCGCTTCGTAGGTTTCCTCCTCGAAACCGCAGCTCCGCAAAGCCTCCCGCAGCTGCGTCTCCAGCGCTTCCTCGGCGTCAATGGCCTGCTCGAGTTCCCCCTCACAGCGCAGCAACTCGAGGCGACGACGCTCGGTGGTCGCCCGCGATTCCGACCAGGCCCGTTTGGCCTCCCGATAGGAGTGGTAGCGAGCCACGGTGTTTCCCGCCACCCGGGGAACGTCACTTTCGCTTTGAACGTTCTCCCCAATCTTGGCGAAGGTATCACGGACGCGCTCCAGCAGCGGGGCTACCCGGGCCTCACTTCCTGCGGCCTTTTCCTCCTGCGCGCGACACATGTCCTGGTGTACCGTGAGCTCGGCCAGCGACTCCCGGTATTCATCGTACATCGCCTCAAGTTCGCGCAGCGTGTCGCAACCGCTCTGCGCGAGGAGGTTTTCAATATACTCGGTGACTTCGGAACGTTGCACATCCATGCCGGTCAGAGCCGCTTCGATTTCGTTGGACTTGCGGTGTATGCCACCCAATCGCTGCCGTCCGAGAAAATAGCCACCGAGAAACCACATCACAGAAAGACCCAGTACCCCGGCGGGATACAGCACAGCGAAATTGCGGGTGAAGTAGAAAACGCCGCCGAGACCGCCGAGGCCGGACAGACAAACCAGACCCAGCCATAGATACTGAGGATTGCCCTCCGCAATCTCTTCCTGCACCGAGTCTAGCCACCGCGCATCTTCCCCGAACTTGGTGAGCCGCTCGTCATGCATGCGGCGCTGAAGTTCGTACTCGCGCGCCTTTTCAACAAAGTCCTGCTTGTCCTGAAAAAGCCCGCGCAGGGTGCTGAGATCGTCCTCGCGCTGTTTCATTTCCTGCCGCAGACGGTCGCGCGTAGCGCATTCCTCATCCCGCGAACGCACCGCGAGCTGGAAGGAATTGGCAAGCTGGGTCAACCATTCGATGGGGTCGCCACCGAGGCGTCCAAAATCCGGTATGGAGGAAAGTGTCTTCTGCGCGCTTTCCAAGCGGGCCACCACCTCCTCCTGCAGGCGCAGCAGCTCATCACGACGCGCGGCAAGCCGCTCACAGGTGCTGAACGCCGCTTCCCATCGTTTTTCCAGTTCCTCGGAAACCATATTCACGCCGCCGTTCCATCCCGGTTCGGCGCGGCTCTGTTCATGTTCGAGTTGCCGACGCAATTCACGCTGTTCCGAAGTCGTTCGCTCTATTTGCAGGCGGGCCGTTTGGAGCCGCGTCTCGGCACGTTGCACATCTGCCGCTCTCTCCAGCGGGAAATCACGGACGCCACCCATCCCGAAGCAGCGCTGCGTCACCGAGTCGATTTTAGATAGCAGCTGCTCTGACTCCGCGAGACGATCCCGGCGTTCGCAGGCCTCATTCACACGCACATCTTCCTCCACCTCTTCACGACGTTGCATGAGGTGCTCAATTTCGAGGCGCAAGGCATGGCGTTTCTCTGCAATATCGGCGATTTCCCGGCGCAGTGCCCGGGCCTCCTCCATCTCGCGTCCCAATTCACGCAACCGGGTGCGGCCAAGGGGAAGGGGCTTGTTGGCGGTTCCAGGACGCCCCAGCGATTCCAGACAGGCATCCAGGCGGTGCAGGGCCTCTTCGGCGGTGACGAACGCCCCGCCAGAATCCGCGACCGAGTGCAGTTTGTCGCGGATATGCTCCAGGGCGTCGCGGTCGCCAAGCAGGTCGAGATTGACATGATCGATGGTGGCACTGCCCGCAAAGACTTCCTTGCCGAGGCCAAGATGCTCGTGCGCGAAGCGGATTTCAAGGTTGGGGGAACGCTCAAATTCCTCCGAAATGTCGGTGCCAGATGCGCTGTCCAGAATCCGGCACCATTCATCTTCGGGGTGGAAGCTCCGCGAAACGGAGATTTCTCGCCCGGAGTCCAAGGCATAGTGGAGGGTGCCACCGTAAGGCTTCGGGTTGTCCCACGGCATGCGTAGCGCGTTCGACTCATCGTACAACGCCCGGGTGAGGCTGCTCTTTTGTCCGTACAACATATCCGAAATGAAACAGCGCAGCGTCGATTTCCCCTTTTCATTGGGGCCGATGATGATTTGGAGACCGGGGGAGAACGTGAGTTCCTTGCCACGCAGACGCCCGTAGCCGTCGATGTGGACTCTTAGTATTTTCATGAGAAACCCACCCCTGTTTTGACGGCTGACGCGTCCTGACCCCGATAGGCACTCAAACCCAGAGACCGTGCCCGGCTCAACATGCGCCCCAGCCGGTCATCCGGTGCGTCGTGAATCTCGGCGTTCAACTGCGCGAGAAACGCGCCCAGACTCGTGTTGCCCGCGAGATCCTCGCCAATCGCGGAATCCTCCAGGGTTTGGTCATCGACTTCGAAAAAAGCGGTGACATCGCTGAGTCGCTCGGACAGCAGGTGCAGTTCATCGCGCACCGGCGTGGACAAGGCGTTCTGCAGGGTCAATCGAACAATGCGCTCGGCCGGGGTGTCGCCCAAGTTGAGCCTAACCGCAGAGGCAAGATCATCCAGTGTGACGAAAGGGCCACCATCCATCACAATGGGATGATACGAGGTCCGGTTGATGGGGCAGGGGGTCACCCGTGTGCGAGCCACTTCTCCCTGAACCGGGTCGACCTCTACCTCCAAGTAGCGGTGGGTTCCAGTGTCTGCAAAACCTAGGGGCTCGGGAGATCCGGAGTAATAAATTCTTCCTTCAGAGGCCACTCGAATCGTCATCGTGTTGTGGTAATGCCCGAGCGCGAGATAGTGCAATTCCGTCGGCATGATTTGATCCGCCGCGAAGGGCGCACAACTCTGTTTTCCCGCCGGGCGTCGTCCCTCCTCGGAACCGTGGGCGACGGCGACATGGGCACGCCCGTCCTCAGGAACCCGAAGCGCACCAAAAGGATTGCGCGAGATATCTGGCCCGTCAAAGCCAAAGCCATACACGGTCAGTGGAACACGGTCGAGCTTGACGCCGTCCCACTCGGGTCTTGTGAAAATACGAACGTGGTCGGGCCATTCTTCAGTGGCATAAGGAGAACCGGATACAAAGGGGTCGCGGTTCCCAGGAGCAATAAACACCGGTATCGGCGCAATTCGCTCAAACGTGTCCCGCAGAAAGGCCACCGTGTCCCGCGTCACCCGCTCCTGCTCGAAAAGATCGCCCGCTATCAGCACCGCATCCGCCGGCCAAGACACCGCCCGATCCATGATCGACCGAAAAACCTCGCGCAACGACTCCCGCCGCCTCCCGCCGACAGCAGGGGGCAAGCCCTCCTCGGCAAAGGAGGTATCCAAGTGTACATCGGAAGTGTGAATAATCTTTATCAATGCCTTTTCCCGGTCTCCACAGGGTTGCTTTATTCTCGATGACGGTAGTTTCTCAAATTTGAGCGGAAAAGTCCACAGCGCGGGTCTTAGCCCCAGGGTTTGGAGGTTTGAACTCGCCCCCTCCTTGCAGTAGTATCAACGCAGGCGCGGGTCGTTGTTGGGACGGTGCCCGCCGAAAGCTTTGAGTCAGAACAATCTGCCCGAGAGAAAGGAAGTTAATTATGCGCCGGATGCTTCTTACGGTAATGGTCATGGGGACAATACTCGCCGGGGGGTGGGCGATGGCGGTGGAGTGCCGGATCGCGCCGGATCGCGTCGCCGAAGTGGACGGGAAACGTACCTTCGTACTCGGTCTCTACGAAACGCCCAAATCCGAGGAACTCTGCCAGGAAATCGCTGCGGCCGGGTTCAATCTCGCTTTTGCGGGTGAATCCAAGGATACGCTGGATCTCCTGCAGCGTCATGGACTTTGGGCTTGGGTCAATACAGGCGGTCGAATCGACTTCAGCGTGGAACCCGATGCCCAACAGGCCAAATTGAAGGAATTGGTCGCAACCTATGCCGCACATCCCGCGCTGCTGGTGTGGGAAGTGCCGGATGAAGCCCTTTGGAACGTGTGGTACGGCGCGCAACAGTGGCGTATGGAATTCGAACCGAAGCAGCAGAAAGAATTGATTGACGCGCTGACGGATGCTGCCCTTGCCGAGTCCCTCAAGGCGGATATGAGCAAGGTTCAGGAACTTTGCCGCGATGGCGACTACGCCGGGGCGGAGGCATTGGCCGACGGCATCTGGGCAAAACTGGGCAAGCCCTCCCCGCAACCCGGCAACAATCTTTCCGACGCCAGTGTCAGGGCCTCGGTCATGGCCAAGGGGATGCTGCAGGGCTACACCGCCCTGCGTCAGGCCGATGCGCAACACCCCGTCTGGATGAACCACGCACCGCGCAATTCCGTCCCCCAGCTTGCCGAATTCAATCACGCCGCAGACATTGTCGGATGTGACATCTATCCCGTGCCCCAGTCGCCGCATCAGGGGCATTCGGACATCGCGGAGACCACCGTTGTGGCCGTGGGGGCCTATACCGACCGTATGCAGGCCGCCGCGCCCGGCAAACCGGTGTGGATGGTCTTACAGGGCTTTGGATGGCCGGATATTCAGCCTAACATATCTGAAGAGCGCAGAAAGGAAATGCGTCGCCCCACACTCGAAGAAACGCGTTTTATGGCCTATGATTCTGTTGTTCGTGGTGCGCGTGGCCTGCTCTATTG
>CAIZGN010000145.1 GCA_903932505.1 Candidatus Hydrogenedentota bacterium | reverse complement strand
GAGGTATTCGGGGTATACCGCTGTGCCGTCAAAGATAAACTCCGCGTCCCCGCCAACGGCCACAGTGGGATTCGTGTATCCGCACTTGGCGTAGGTGGTGACATCGGGGCGGCCGGTGGCTCCGTCGATCTCATACGAAATGCGGGGTGCCATCGGGGGGTACTTGTTGCCGGAGGATTCGTTGGCATACATCTTGAACACCAACCCCAACTGCTTGAGATTGTTCTGACAACTGGAGCGTCGCGCCGATTCTCGTGCACGTGCCAATGCTGGAAGAAGAATAGCCGCCAATATACCAATAATTGCAATAACCACCAATAATTCGATCAGCGTAAAACCTTTGTTCCGATTCATCACACATTCTCCCGTTAATACTATTAAGCTAATGCTTGTGCCTGCATTGGAAACACTCCAACCGACATCAAGCAGAACAAAATAATTATCCGCGGAGTCAGGAACAACCGCCGCGATTCCCTCGCCAGTGAATCAGTCTAGCATGTTTTCTGAATTTTGGCTAGACCCTTTTGAAAAAAATGTCTAGCAGAGAATAGTGTGTAAAGCCGCCTAATGCGTGTACTTAAGGATATGCCAATGCAGGCTTGTGCCATTGAGCGGAAGGTGATTTTCGATGGCGTTACGGCTCAGGTTCTCAAGCGTCTGAAAGCCGCCCAACACATGCGCAACATGATGAGTGCGTTGTGCATGCGCTTGGTCATCTTGGTTTCCCCGGAGGCGCGTTCCCGATAGAGCACGGGATACTCCACGATTTTGAGGTTGTGCCGGGCCGCACCGAAAAGCCAGTCGTAATCGCCCCATCGATCGATGCCGCCGAAATGTTCGCGCGCTTCGAGCAACTTGTGATAGTCGCGACGCCAACATACTTTGGTGCCGCAAAGCGTGTCCTTGATGGGCTGGGAAAGTAGGAAGGAAAACAGCGCGGCAAACATTTTGTTGCCCAGCACATTGAGGAAACGCATGGCCTGCTCTTCCATGGGATAGACGAGGCGCGACCCGTTGATCATTTCGCCTTTGCCACTCGTCAAGGCTTCATAGAAACCCGGAAGATCTTCAGGCATGACCGTCATGTCAGCATCTAGTATCATGAGTATGTCGTTCTTGGCCTCGGCGAATCCCGCGCGGCAGGCTGCGCCTTTTCCTTGGCCCGGCCCGGGGACCATGCGAATATTTCGTTCCGAATGCAAGTCGATTTGCTTTCGAATTTCTGCAGCCGTAGTGTCGGTGGAACAGTCGTCCACGAAGATAATTTCAGTGGCTGATCCCATGACCGGGATGCGTTGCACCAAACCCTCGATGTTCCCCTCCTCATTCTTGCAGGGAACACACACCGTCACCGACGGTTGCGGTTCTCGCACCGGTGGCAAGACCGGCCGCATGACGGTGTAGTACAAAATGGAGGCGTAACGCGTCAGTGGAAACAAGGGGAAGAATCGATTGATGAATGCGCTGAGTCCGGGCACATACAGCGGCATTACGAGGGCATAGCCCCGCCGCACTTCGTCCAAACCGCCCAAGTCCGCGATGTGCGCGAGGTCTTGACCTGTGAGCCAGTTTTGCACAGGGTGATTGGGTGCCAGACCCAGGCGCGCGGCCAGCTTGAGCAGCGGCGCGAGGAAGTAGTTGTAGCTCACCTGGACAATACGCGTCTGCGGACCGCATAGTCCGCGAATCACCTCGAAGGCCCGCACTAAATCGGCGATCTCCGTAGTGCTGTTCACCAGTAGAATGGTGTCAAAGGGCCCCTCGATTTGCGTGCAGTCCAGCGCGGAGAGACAGCGGAATTCCAAGTGCGGGTACTCAGACGCGGGATGGAGATGCCGCGCCGCCTCCACCGTCTCCGGCGACAAATCCACACCGAGCCCGTATTCCGGAGCCAGCGCCGCCAGGTTCTGCCCCAGCCCACAGCCAATCTCCAGTACCCGGCCGGGACTCGGGACCAGACGGCGGAGCAGGTCACTCTTGCACGCGTAGTAATATCCGCGCCGTGTCAGCCATTGGGCATAATCCGGTGCCAGCCGCCGATAGTAGTCTCGAATGGAGGCTTCACGTTGGTGGATATAGCGCTGTTTTTCATCGCTCAACGGACGCACTCCCTCCCGTTGTCCAGATGGAATCCAAGTCAAAGACTTCGAGTAATTTGATCTTGGCGTCGCCGTTCTTGCTATAGAGTTCCATGTTTTGATCTGCCGGATCCGGGTGCGCCTGCATGGGCATATAGACCAATCCGTCGTTTGCGAAAATCTCGAGAGACAAACGGTCAGCCAATAGCTCCACCGTGATGTCACCGTGCTCCGGCCGTAGCGACGCGGTCTTCCCGTTGCAGGTCAAAGCGTTCGCCCGGACGTCATAGCTCACCTTGGTGCCCCGGATGTTCAAGCCCACTTCCTCCGCATCGCCGGGCGAAAAACGCAGGCGGATATGAATCAATTCGCCATGCACCTCCGATAGCGGGTTGATGCCCGGCTTCAGGTGCAACCGCTTCCAGGTGTGGCCCTCGCGGTGAAGTTTTTCAATTTCTTGGACAGGATTGGCAAACAAATGCGGGCCATCACCCGTCTTGCGCAGGGTCAGTTCCACCGGAAAATTCATCATCTGGTTGAAGGGCATGTCGGCCTGTCCGGTTTGTCCCCAAGCGATCTGCACCCGCCGCTTGTCACCATCGGGCATGGCACTGAAGGTCTGCGAGGCATAGAAGCAATCGCCGTAATTGTAGCGCTGTTTCGGGCCGTCCGGCGTGAACGTTTTCCCGTCAAACGCCCCGATGGCATACGCGCCGTCGGCCGCGTACAAAATCCATTTCGAGTGTTTCTCTTTACCGTCCACCGGCAACTCGAACAGTTCGGGACACTCAAAGTAGCCCTCAATGCGGCTCTGGAATGTCCACTGCTTGAGGTCCGGCGAGGTGTAGAAGGCGACATAACGGCCCTTCTCGATTTCGTCGTAGACCGCCATCACCCAATGCTGCCCGGGGGCATACCACAGCAGGCGCGGATCCCGGCCCTGATGTTTCACGGCGGGGTTGCCCTCGTATTCCGTAAAGGATCGGCCGCCATCGTTGCTGTAGACAATCGCCTCTCCGCGACCGGTGCTGGTATATGCCGCCACCAGCGGAGGGGTCGTGCCGGTCTGAAATCCTGCGGTATTGTTCGCATCCACCACCGCGCTCCCGGAGAATACCCAATCCCCGTAGGCGTGCGGGTAGATTGCGATCGGCAGTTGCCGCCAATGTATCAAGTCCGGACTGACCGCGTGAGCCCAATGCATGTTGCCCCAATTGCGACCGTAGGGATTGTGCTGGAAATACAGGTGATATTCCCCTTGATAGAACACGAGGCCATTCGGGTCATTGTTCCATCCGCGCAGCGGGGAGAAGTGAAACTGCGGCCGGTAGGCTTCGCCATATGCCTCTTTCGTTCCGGGGAGCGTGGCGATCGGCTGTATTTTCGACAACACCTTTGAACCACGCTCCAAGGTGTCCACCCATACCCGGATGGTCTGTCCCAGCACGTCAGAAACATCCGCCGCCATATAGAAATCAGGCGTCTCGGACAGCTCGACATCGAACTCCCGAAAAATCTTCTCCCCTTGCATCAAGCGCATGCGGCGCATGGGAGCACCCGTCTTCACAGGCAGGCTCAGATACGGCAGCGAAACCGAAATATCCATGGTGCCCTCCGCAACCAGCGGTGCGTCCGCCTGAATGATATGGTCCACATTGATGTGACCCCATCCGCCTGAATTCCGGTCCACGATTTCAATCGCGGCCATTTTCCCCTTCAGTTCGGACACGTCCCAAGTCTGCCCGGCGAGTCGCTCGCTGCCGCCTGGCGCACGATTGGGCCCCGTGGCCGACCGAAGCACCTTGCCGTCCACCCGCAGGTTGATACACGTTTGCTCCGGATAACCGCCCCCGCCAATCAGGAAACAAATCAATTTCCGCTCGATACGGAAAGACGGTGAGGTGAGCGTGCCCACCGGGCCGTCCCCCCCCACAAAACTGTTGGCAAGGCCCTTCCCGAGAAAACCGGAAACGTCCATTTGCCCCGGCAGGGTGCCGTGCGCTGGCCCGGTGCCAAACGCCGCGCCTTCGACCTTCCAATCCCCGTAATTCGGCCCCTCGAAATCAGCAATGACGATGTCGTCCGCCGCCTCGGCAACCGAAGCACCCAAGACGAGCAATAATGCAATGAACAATGCGCCAGACCGTGACATGAGCCTCTCCTTCTTCGTCGCAGATAGGATTTCCTCCCTATTGGTACCCCAAGTGCGGTACCAATCGCAACTCAGTCACCGCCTTGCTCACCTCCCAAATCCGTTTTTTCCGCTATCAACCGAAAAATGAGTGAATATCCCCCTGGGTTTTGCGTCTTTGTCCTTGTAGGCAAAGGAGCGCCACCAATGAATATGCCGGGAAGGTCGGTATTGCGGTATGATGGCGCTCCCATGCATAAAGGACAATTGGATAGTCCAAAGCAAATCCGGTCCGCCGACGATTCCGAATTGGTCGAACTGGCCAAGTCGGGGGATGCCCCCGCCTTCGAAGAACTCGTTCGGCGATACCGGAACGAGGTGTTTGCGCTCAGTTATCATTTTGTGCGGCAGCGTGACACCGCTTGGGATATTTCCCAAGAAGTCTTTATCAAGGCCTACCGTTCCTTGGCGTGGTTTCGTGGCGAGGCTGGTTTCAAGACCTGGCTTATGCGAATTACCGCAAACCAGTGCAAGGATCATTTGAAGAAACGCCGCCTGCAGACAGCCTCGCTGGATGAGCGCTTCCACACGGATGCACCCTCCTCCATCGAGCGGCCGGATCAGTCGATGGAAGCCCGGGAACTGGGCGCGGCCATCGAACAGGCGGTCGCCGGGTTACCCGCGAAGCACCAGGAGGCTTTTGTATTGCGAGAATACGAAGGACTCTCCTATGACGAAATGGCGCGTGTGATGCAATGCAGCCCCGGAACAGTCATGAGCCGCCTGCACCACGCGCGAAAGAAACTTCAACACGCGTTGGCCTGCATGGGCGTGATGGAGGACACATAACATGATATGGAATTCTTGGAAACGCACCGTTGAAGCCGGTGTGGATGGCGAAGCGGCCTATGTGGAACGCGCACGCACCCTCACGTCGAGCCGCCCCGAGTGTGCGGCCCACGAACAGCGGATAAAGACCCTGCGCGCCGGAGCCGCAACGGTTGCCCGAACAGAAACCATTGGCGACGAACAGTTCCCGGCCTTCATGGCCGGCATCTGGGAAGGCATAGAAGCCCCGCAAAGCAGCCGCCGTAGTTCTTGGGCGACATTTTCACTGGTCGCTGCGGCCTTGGTC
>CAIZGN010000144.1 GCA_903932505.1 Candidatus Hydrogenedentota bacterium | reverse complement strand
CCGGGCCAAGTCTTGCTGGCGTATTGCTTGCGTCTGGATATTGGATGGGTTTTGCATGTCGGGCGACCAGTTGCTTTGTATTCGTAATAGTTAGGTGTTGTCGGCCGCCGCGCATTTTTCGCAAAACGGCTTTTCTTCCTTGACTGCGACTTTCAACACGTTGGAGGACGGGCCGTAAGTGTCGGGCTTGGGCGGTTGCGGCGGCGGGGGCTTGTCCATGCCGCCAGGCTTGTCGTCTGCGGCCGCCTTGGGCAGCTTGGGGGCTTCGGGGTTGGACCCGGAGCCGGAACCCGCTGAACCGCCGCTGTTGATCAAAACGGGCGTTCCCGAAATGGTGACTCCGGCAGGGCCAATGACGATGAACCCGCCGCCCGCCTTCAACGTGATGCTCATCCCTGCTTCGATCACCACGTTCATCCCGGCCTTGAGGTGGATTTCCTGCCCCGCGTCAACGCCAAGTTTCATGCCGATTTTTTGCTGCAAGTCCATCCCCGCCTTTAGCGATACGGTACCGTCCACTTTTTCGTTTTGGTTGCCCTTGACTGTCGAATGCCTATTTCCGCCCACCTCTTCCAGCAAGTCGGCTTTGACGATCAGGTGGCGCTCGTTGCCGACCCATTCGTAGGTATCGCTTTTGACGCGGACATCCTGGTTCCTTTCGGCATGGATGAATAGCTGCTCCTGGCCTTTTTTGTCGTTGAAGCGGATTTCATTGAAGCCGCCCCCGCCCTTGGTAGAATTGCTTTTGGTGGTGGACAGGTGGGCGTTTTCGGGCAGCTTGTAGGGCGGCATCTGGCCGTGGTTGTAGACGCTGCCGGTGATGAGCGGCTGGTCGGGGTCGCCTTCGAGGAAGTCGACGACGACTTCCTGGCCGATGCGCGGCAGGGCCATCATGCCCCAGTTCTTCCCCGCCCAGGGCTGCGACACGCGCACCCAGCAGGAACTGTTCTCGTCGCGCTTGCCGTAGCGGTCCCAGTGGAATTGGACTTTCACCCGCCCGTACTGGTCGGTGTAAATCTCCTCGCCTTCCGGGCCGGTGACGACGGCGGTCTGCGGGCCTTGGACGGCGGACTTTGGGGTAATGCGCGGCGGGCGGTAGGTCTGGGCGGATTCGATGGCGGCGAACGTGCATTGGAACATGTCGCCTTCGGAGGCCGGGTTGGCGGTGGCGATGTAGCCGTCCAGTTTAAGCTGGTAATTCGCGGAGACGACGAGGTAGTCGCGGTTTTGCTTGTCGCTGCGATGCCCGGTGAGCTTGAACAGTCTGCCAGTCCCTAAGCCACGGGCGTTGCCGTGGCCGGTGCAGCCCTCGAATTCGGCGCGGCGCTGCTCCATGCGGCTGCGCACGAGGTTTTCCCCGTTGCCGATTTCGACATAACGGCCGGGGTAGTCGAATTGCTCGTAGCCCGCGTGGGCGTGGGGCATTTTGATGATGGACTTGACCCGCAGGTCGGCCTTGGGCTTCTTGAAGTCGTAGTCGGTCAGCGCATGGGCGCCGGGCTGGACTTCCCTGCCAACCGTCCATGCGTGGACATGGTCGGCGCGGGTCTTGTCGGTGCCGCCGGTTTCAGGGTGGTAGGGGATTTTCTCATAACCGGGGAAGGGGTCGTGGGCGGAGGGGGAGTCGGCGAGGACGAGGTGGTGCTTGCCGTTTTCATGGGTGAAGTAGTAATAAATACCTTCCTCCTCCATCAACCGGTTGGCGAAGTCGAAGTCGGTCTCGCGGTATTGGACGCAATATTCTCGGGCGGCATAAACGCCGCTGAGTTTTTCCGTGAAGTCGGAAAAGCCTTGGTCGCGGAACACTTGCTTGACTATTTCCGGGACGTTGGTGTTTTGGAAGATGCGGCAGTTGGCGGCGCGGGTCAAAAACCACAGCCAAGGGCGTAGCGTGGCGCGGTAGACGGCAAACCCATCCAGCGTTTCGTGCTGGCCGAACTTGGCGACGTAGCCGTTGAAGTAACGCCATTCACCCCCGGGCAGGCTGACGCCCACCGTGACGTTCTCGCCAAGCAGCTTGTCGGGGTCTATCGAGGCGTTTTCACTGAGCAGGT
>CAIZGN010000143.1 GCA_903932505.1 Candidatus Hydrogenedentota bacterium | reverse complement strand
CTTCTTTAAGAACTTTTTCCTTATGATAGCATAAAAATTTGCTTTTTGCAACTGAATATGATTTCAGTGCTATATCCTGCATTGTGCGTAATAGGTTGCCCCCGTTCGTCTATTGGGTCGTGACGCTCTCCTTATCTGTGGATACCGTCAATAGCCAAGACGTTGCTCATATAACCCAAAAACGCCTAAGCCGAGCCGTGCAGGTTTGGACTTTTCTGTTGAGCGCTGCTATTCTAGAGGGGGTAATCATTCTCAGCAAAGGAAAATACGTATGACTTTCGCAACGGTGATTCAAGAACGCACTTTGATTTTCGACGGGGCAATGGGCACGGAAATATATCGCCGCAATATCCTGACCAATCAGTGTTTTGACGAGTTGTGCCTTTCGCAGCCCAAAGTGATCGAAGAGATTCATCAAGCGTATGTCACGGCGGGCGCGGACGTGCTGACCACGAACACCTACGGTGCAAACCGCCCCGCACTTGAGCGTTTCGGGCTGGCGGAGCATCTGGAAGCAATCAACCGCGCGGCGGTCACCCTGGCGCGGAGCGTGGCGGAAAAATCGGAGCAGCCGGTGTATGTGGCGGGTTCCGTGGGACCAACTGCGCAGGACGGCGCGCACAACGGGGATTCCGCCGGACCGCTCGAAGAGCAGGTTAGAGTACTCGCCGATGCGGGGGTGGATCTCATCATTTTTGAAACCTTGCCGACCCGCCGGGCGGCAGAGCGCGCCGCTGCAGCCATGCAGTGTGCCCCGACTCTGCCGTATATCCTCTCTTTTGCCGTCTACCCGGACAATGAATCGCGGGTAGGCGAACCAGTGGCCGCGCTGCTTGCGCCCCTGCCCGATTGTGCAATCCAGCCTGTGGCTTGGGGGCTCAACTGCGCGAGCGGTCCGGATGCCCTGTTGACGGCAGCCGAAGGCGCGATGCCGCTCATCCGTCTGCCGCTCATCGTGCAGCCCAACGCCGGCATTCCGCGCGAAGTGGGTGGTCGACAGATATACCTTTGCTCGCCGGACTACCTCGGTGTCTATGCCAAGCGATACCTCAAGCTGGGGGTGCGGGGCATCGGTGGTTGCTGCGGCACGACCCCCGACCATATCCGGGAAATTGCCCAACGCGTGAAGCCCCTGTCCAAGAAGCACGTGGACATCAGCACCATTGAACTGGCCCCCGACGTCGATTTGCAGCCCGCGACACCCTTCGGTGAAAAATCGCGGTTTGCCTCCCGACTGGCGCGCAACCTTTGGGTAACCTCCGTCGAATTGCTGCCGCCCCGGGGTTATGATTTGTCGGACACCATCGCGCGGGCGCGGCGTTTGTACACACACGGCGTGGACGCCATCAACATCCCGGACGGACCCCGCGCCAGTTCCCGCATCTCGCCACTGGTCACCTCCGCGATGATCCAGCGCGAGGCGCAGATCGAAGTCATCCTGCATTTCTGCTGCCGCGATCGAAATCTCATCGGAATGCAAGCGGATCTGCTGGCCTGCGCGGCGAGCGGACTGCGAAACATCCTGTTTGTAACCGGCGACCCGCCCAAACTCGGCAACTACCCCTTCGCCAGCGGCGTTTTCGATATGGATTCCATTGGCCTGTGCCGTGTGCAACAGCGGCTGAACCAAGGCGTAGACCTCGGCGGACAACGTATTGACCCGCAAACCCACGCCGCCATTGGTGTCGGTGCCGACCCCACTGCGCTGGATCAAGAACGGGAACTGCGCCGCTTTGCCGAAAAGGTTGAGGCGGGTGCCGAGTTCGTCATCACACAACCCATGTTCGACGCCGACGCCCTGCTGCACTTCCTCGACAAGCTACAAGCCAGCCCGGTCAAGATCCTGGCAGGCATCTGGCCGCTGGCAAGTTTCCGGAACGCTCTGTTCCTGCGCAATGAAGTACCCGGCGTCACCGTGCCCGACACGATCATGGCCCGTATGGAAAGCGTCAGCAGCAAGGAAGACCAGCGCCGCGTAGGCATCGAAATCGCCCGAGAAATCACCGAACAAGTACGCGACCGCGTCCAAGGCATCCAAGTAAGCCCCCCCGTTGGAAACGTAGAAACCGCCCTGGCCGTCGTGGAACCGTAGAAGAGGCTTCCCGCCTCTTTCATGGGGATGGATGGCGCAAATAGTACAGACCGAAACTCCTCATCACCACCCCAAACCCTCCATGTCATTTCGAGCGACAGCGAGAAATCTTATCCCCGTCTCAGACCAAATCAGGATAATGCCGCTTTATCAAATCCTTTTCCTCTGCCGAAAAATCCTTAACCGAAACCGGCTTGTCCTGCGGGCGAATGCCCTTTTGGTTCAGTCTATTCATCAGGCTCCAATTGCGGCCCTTGTCCTTGGGTTCCTCGGCCTTGAGGTTATAGCGGGTGAAATCAATGGAAACTTCCGGGCAGTTGGCTTTCCAGTCCCGCAGCAAAGCGAGACGAAAATCGCGATTCATAAACCAGCGGATTTCAAGGTTCTCATCAGAACCATGTATTCCAGATCCGCGCTGAACAAAACGGTAGTTTAGATCGGTGCTGTTCTTCTTGGCGGCTCGCCATGCCTCCCCAAATTCCCCCTGGGTCACGCAGCGACTCTCGGGCCAACGCTGCCGCACGCCTTCGAACCACTTGGGAAGGTTCGAGAGCAGGTTCGTTTTATACTTGCCCGCGTCGAGGTCGAGGAGGGAAAGCTCGTAACACGTGGTAACCCACGCGAAGCCATTGAGCCCGAAACCGTTATCAAAGTGCGCCGCAGTGGTCGCCATGACTTCCGGCATACTTTCCTCAGGCTTGAGCCGCATAAACGTTTCAATGGGCCCCAGTCCCATCCGGCTGTTGTAGTCCTTGGTTGTGCCTGCGCGTCGTGCAGAGATGAAG
>CAIZGN010000142.1 GCA_903932505.1 Candidatus Hydrogenedentota bacterium | reverse complement strand
TCCCAACGCGGTTCGTTATCTTTCAGAAGCCATCCGTCAGCCGCATGACCGCTGGGTGCCCCGCCAGCTGTACATCTGCCAGGAACTCAACCATGAGTATGAGAAAGCGCTGGCTGGCTGGCAGGATTACAAGGAACGCTTCCCAGAGTCCAGCACTACCGCCAATGTCGTACCCCGATTTATTGACCGAAATACCGGCATGATTTTTGAGAGGCGCTGGAAGGATGCCGCCGACAAGGCCAAGGCCGCCAAAACACCAGAAGAGGCCGACGCCGCAGTCAAAGAAGCCGCAGACTGGCGTGACCGCGCCTCAAAAACCTGGAAGAATTTGGGTAACGACCCCTTCGGTGCCGCGAGACTAGCGCGCATGGAAGCCATGGATCTGCGGGATGCGGGACGCTTCCACGAAGCTATAGCACGCTTGGATCAGGCCCGCTACGCGGCGGTTGCGACCTTCTGGGATGAAGGCTCGGACATGATCATCGAGCTTAAGCAGCAGGCTGGTCTCCCACTTTCCGTCTCCGAGCAAAAGGCGGTAATGCGACGCACTGAAGGCGAGCGTTGTGCCGGTTGCCCGGACTGCGAAGGGGAATCCGCAGCGAAGAGCGCGCCCCCGGCAGCAGAAGCACCCGCAGCAGCACCCGCGCCAGAAGCGGCTCCCGCACCTGTGCCAACACCGGACACCGAACAACCAAAGACCACCTAGGCCCACGCTCGGAAAGGAACGGTGGCCCGTGCAGACTGCCATCGAGCGCATCCAGGCCAATGTGGACGCCATTCGGTCCCGCATCGCGGCGGCGGCACAACGCGCCGGACGTGATGTGGCCGGGGTGCGGCTTGTGGGCGTCACCAAAACCGCCAGCGCGGAAGAGGCAGCCATCCTGCGGGATATCGGTGTGCTTGACCTCGCAGAAAACCGCCCCGAGGTAGCCCGACCGAAAATCGAGACGCTGGGCCCGGATATTCGTTGGCATTTCATCGGCAACCTGCAGCGTCGCAAAGCGCGCGAAGCCGTTGCCCTTTTCCACACCGTGGACGCCATCGACCGGGTCGAAGTGGCCGAGGCCCTTCAGCGGCGCTGCGAGGAACTCGACCGAACGCTCGACGCACTCATCGAAATCAACGTCTCCGGCGAAGAAAGCAAGCACGGCTACCAACCGGCAGAATTACCCGGTGTCTTGCGCGACCTGCACCCCTTCGACCGCATACGGGTGCAGGGTCTGCTCACCATGGCCCAGTGGGATGCCCCTGAAACGCAAATACGTGCCGTCTTTCGTGGACTGCGCGAACTCGCCGTCCAACACGATTTGCAGGAACTTTCCATGGGTATGACCGACGACTTTGAAATCGCCATCGAAGAAGGCGCGACCCAAATTCGCATAGGTCGCGCCCTCTTCGAATAATCCTGCTCTATTCTTTGCCCCACTCAGGCACCGCCTTGATGGCGTCTATGAAGTTGTGAATGACGTCCGTGTGGCAATCCTCCTGCCAGCCACCGCGTTCCATCCACTTGTAGTATCCCGTCACCTCCGCCGGGCAACCATCCTTGTCGATGTGGTACATCATCCAGTTGAGATTGCGATAAGCCATGTCTTTGTACTGTTCTCCGCCACCCGCCGCATAGAACATGGCCGCAACACCACCCAGTTTCGAGCAAGCCCCGCCCCAGGCCCGCATATCCGCATCCTGTTCCACCATGCACGTGACACCACCCGGCATCGGCAGGGAAAAATGCCGCAACGAGAACTGAATAAGTTTCTCCGCTTCCTGTTTCCATTCCGGGTCGAGCGACTCCTTTCGCTCAATGAAATAGCGGGCCATTTCCAGCGGTGCCCACGAAGTGCGATTCCCCTCCCGAAGCTGATCCTCGAAGAAATCGATCCACAGACTTTCCTCGCGAGTCTCCGGAGAAGGAATCTGGAAAACCTTGATCCAATGCCACAAGGCATCGCGGGTGGGCTGATATTCCGAATGCCCCCGCGCAATCAGTTCGTCAAAAAGACGCAAATTGAAGACCATCTGACCGTTGCGCTCGCCCCAATATTGCCCGGTCACCGAATCCACGCGGAAGGGCCAAGGCGACCGTGTGGCGGTTCCCTCACGCATGTTCTTCTTCAGGACTTCCGCATTGTGCAAGGCCTGCTTAAGATAGGCCTCGTTCCCCGTCACGTCATAAAGTTTCAACAACGCATAGCCCGCGATTCCCCCTTTGTCCGGCTCAATCACATTCACCCCGCGCTTTGCGTCACTCTGCGAACTCTTCTTGATTGGAAAGTCGCTGTTGTTACCAGTGGAGCGCGTAAATTTCGGATAGGCACCCTCATCCGGTGTCAGCGATTCTTTCACCAGATAGTCACCCATCTTGTTGGCCCACTCGATCACCTTCGCGTTCGATTTCCCCTTGTATTCCCAATATTTCAGATACGACAGAATCCCCATGCCATCCTGAGTGCAAGGAATAATGTCGGTCTTCTCAATTTCATAAGTGCCACTCATGAAGGTGGCAAACACAAAAGTGGGGTACCCTTTGTCATTCACCGGGCAATTCAGATACCACGTCATTTCCCGATCGATTGCGTCATTCCACGTCGTCCAGGGAATGAGTTTCCCGCTCTCGTCATATTTCGCGGGATGGAACCCAACAGTTTCCGGGCGCACATTGGCCCCGCGTTTACCGTTCGACCACTCCGGCACCGCCTGCAGAGCATCCACAAAATTGTGAATCACATCCGTGTGGCAGTCTTCCTGCCAGCCGCCCTCTCGCACCTTTGGTTCGCCGGTCATGTCGCAAACCACGCCATCTTCACGAATGAAATACGAAACCCACGTCAGATTCCGGTAGGCGATCTCCTTGTATTTCTCTCCGCCGCCCGCCGCATAAAACTGCGCCGCCACCCCGCCCAGTTTCGAACACGCGCCACCCCAGGCACGCGGATCTGAGTCCTGTTCGCCCATCAGCATCACACCGCCCGGTCGCGGACTCCCGAAGTATTTCAACGCGAAATCAATGCAACCCTCAGCATGTTTTTTCCAGTCCGGATCCAACGCTTCCTTCTTTTCGATCAGATAGCGCGCCATTTCAAGCGGAGCCCACGAAGTGCGATTGTCCTCCTCGGTCATGTCCTCAAAAAACTGTATCCACAGGCTTTCCCCGCGACCTTCTCCGGCATTTAGCTGATACGTTTTGATCCAGTTCCACAGTTTCTCCCGGGGTGCCTGATACTTCCCGTAACCCACCGTGATCAGTTCATCGAACAGCCGCAAAATATAAACCATGTTGCCACTGCGCTCGCCCCAAGCCTGCCCAGTCACCGAATCCACCCGAAACGGCCATGGCGAATGCTGCGCATCCCCTTCGCGCATGTTTTTCACCAGCACATCGGCATTCTGCATCGCCTGATCCAGATAGATGTTGCCCGCCGGGGCGCGGTACAAGCGCACCAGCGCATACCCCGCCAATCCGCCCTTGTCCGGCTCAATCACATTCACCCCGTACTTCGCATCGCCCTGTGAACTCTGTGTCAGCGGAAATTCCGTGTTGATGCCCGTCGATCGCGTAAACCTGGGATACGCACCCTCGTCCGGCGTCAGCGTCTCCTTGCACAGGTAATCGCCCATTTTCGCCGCCCACTCCACCAGCTTCTGGTTGGTCTTGCCGGTGTACTCGTAATATTTCAAGTACGACAGAATCCCCATCCCGTCCTGCGTGCAGGGAATCACCTCGGGCTTGTACGCCTTATATTCCCCATCCATGAACGTCGTAAAGACAAACGCCGGATAGCCGTGCGAATCCAGCGGGCTGTTCAGATACCAGTTCATTTCCCTGTCAATGGCATCATCCCACGGCGTCCAGGGAAGCAGCTTTCCCTCCTGGTCATACACCGCCGTGTGCCAGCCGATCTTTTCCGGCAAAGCCTCGCCAAAGGCCCAAGCCCCGGCAAGCGATAACCCCACCAACAAAACTCCAGCGCGCATCCAAGAACTCATCGAACGTTCTCCCGTTATTTCATCGACACACCCGCCGATGAACCCCCATTATACGCGCAATACCGGGAGTGGGGGAATCCAAATCTTGAATCTCAGCAAGGATAGGCCAACTCCTCTTCTGGACCGTACTCATAAGGCTCTTGGGGGATGTTACTCTCCGGGGCCACATAATTTTCCACGCAAATCCCTTGCTCCTTCGACAACCATGTAGTCACAAAGTCGATGCAGGAATCCCCTGCCGGTTCGTTTGTCGCCGCCTCGATATGGTGAATACGCCAATGACCATCGTGGGGTTCAATGGCCAGCGTCGCCCGCTCCGGCCATAACACCCGATAAAAGAAGAGTCTCCCGCTCAAACAAGGGCCGATCATCGAAGCCACGCAGTTTCGCTGCTCCTCACCCTCATCAATCAGCGCCTGCGAGTCACAAATGGCCACGATCCCCTCAGTCTCTGGGACAGGCGGGTGGCGAAACGCAATCTGCAGGAAAGCAGGTTGATCGCCTAAAGCGTCGGCAGCATGGGCAACGACCCAGT
>CAIZGN010000141.1 GCA_903932505.1 Candidatus Hydrogenedentota bacterium | reverse complement strand
GGGCTCCGACTTCGGTGGTGACCCCTTCATCGCCACCTCTTTCGATGCCGTGCGACTCACCTACACCGGCAATGCCTTCACCGCCGACGCTTGGTGGGGAAAAATGAGCGAGAACCAGCAGGATTTCGGGCAGGGCGACATCGATTTCTACGGCCTCTACCTCACCTGTACCGCCGTGGCCGACATGTCCTTCGACCTCTATTGGCTCTACGTGCGCGATGATGCCGCCAACGATTTCGGCCTTTCCCCCGCCTCCATGTGGATAGGAAAAACCCTCGGCATCGCCACCGTGGACACCACCAACCTTCACACCCTGGGCGTCCGCTGGACCGGCAAACGCGGCCCGTGGGACTGGGAAGCCGAAGCCGCCTTCCAGTTCGGCGAAGCCGATGCCGCCAGCCCCTACTCCCGACCCTGGCCCGGACTCTTCGGGGACAACAACGCCCACTGGGGACAAGGCGCAGGGCATGCCGAAGTCGGCTACACCCTTGAAACAGCTTGGTCCCCGCGCATCTATGCCGGTGGTGCCTATTACGGCGGCGAAGACAACCGCGACATCTCATTCGCCCAATGGCTCAACCCCTTCGACCGCCCCGAAGCCAGCCTCTCCTTCAACCGCCTCTTCTCCGTCTACTGCAACGACTGGCTTCTGGACAGCACGGTCCAAACCAACTTCTGGCACGCCTACGCCGGAGTCGAAGTCGCCCCCACAGAAAAACTCTCCGCCAAAGCCCAACTGAAACACATGGAAGTCGTCGCACCCTTCGACCACCCCGTGTTCGCCCTCTTCCCCTGGTGGACACAACAAGGCAGCCGAAACATGGGCTGGCAAACCTCCCTCACCGCAAGCTACCAATACTCAAGCGACCTAAGCATCGACCTCGGCTGGCACCACTACTTCACCCGCAGCGCCTACAAAGACGGCGCATTCCTACTCGACAACGGAACCAAATTCACCGGAGGATTCGACGAAGGCGACGGAGACTACTTCTCAGCAAAACTCTCCCTGCAATTCTAAGAAAAAGAACATTGTGCCGTACGTTGTTCACGCTTCGGCGTGTACCCCCTTTTTTTCCCCCTCACAAGCACATTCCATCCGACAATTAACCTGTCCCCGCAGCGACTCCGCAGGAAACGGCTTCTTCAGCAAATCCGCCAGCGTCCACTTCGATAGCGTACTCACCAAACCGGCTTGCAACTCATGCATCGCCGCATGAAAAGCGCACACCTCCTCGATCTTGTCGTGCTTCTGGCAATAGTCCCCAAGGATCACCCCCTGACACGCCTCCACCACCTGCAGCAGCGTAATCGAGCTCGGATGCTGTTCCAGCATCACCCCGCCCCGGGTCCCGCGATACGACCGCAGGATATTCGCCTTCGCCAACTGCGTGTGAATCTTTGCAAGATACGCCGGTGACGCACCCAGCTGCTCCGCAATTTCACCGGGCGGAATGGGGCCCGGCCGCCGTTGCCGCCCGATGTACACCAGCGTCTGAATGGCCATTATCGTCGTTTGATTCAGCATGGATCTCTCCGCCCGGCAACCCGCCGGGGCCGTATCCTGACAGAACGCAAGCAACGGTGTCCACCACGCACCAGATTCCTCGCGAAAACTACACTTCCGAAACCGATACCGCCAGACTCATCCCGTCAATATTCAGGGTCTTCATGGCCTCATCCGCCGCCCCGGCACGCGCGATCGATGTGGCCAGCACCTCGCCCGAAATCGCCTGCTTGAAGTCCTCGATCGTCTGCCCCAGCGCATCGCTCGCCGTGTGGAACACCACCGCGATACGCGCATCGTAGGCGAGCCCCATATCCTTGCGGATGTCCTGCGCGGAACGAATAAACTCCCGCACCCAACCCTCGCGGCGCAGCTCTTCAGTAATCGCCGTCGAAAGCACCACCACCATGTTCTTGCCCTGCGCCGCCGCGAAACCTTCCTTCGCGTTCAAACGAATCTCCACGTCTTCCTGCGTAAGCTCGATCGTCTGCCCCTCAAGCTCAAGCCGGATCGCGCCCGTCTGCAATTCCGCGAAGAAAGCCGCACTGCTGCCTGCCTGCAGGGCCGCCGCAATGGACTTCATCTGCTTCCCAAATTTCGGGCCGAGCGTCTTGAAATTGGGCTTCACCTCATAAGACACATACGCTTCGGGTTTTTCCGTAAACTCCACCCGCTTGATGTTCAGCTCTTCCATGATAAGGCCGAGATGCCCGCTCAAACCCTCGCGCAGCCCTGCATCGCTCAACACAATTTCGCAAAGGCCCAGCGGCTGCCGCACCTTGATGTTCTCCACCCGCCGCGCGCTCAAGCCAAGATTCACCGCCTCGCGCGTGGCCTCCATATCCCGCAGCAGCTTGGCGTCAATCGCCGCGTCCGTCTTCGGGTAATGGGTCAGATGCACGCTCTCAGGCGCGCCCGGCAGCGGCTTCACAAGCGTGCGCCACGTGGTCTCCGCAAAAAACGGCGTGAACGGCGCAATCAATCGCGCCAACGTCAGCAAACATTCATACAGCGTCCAGTAGGCGTCCGCCTTATCCTGCGTCCAGCCGCTCGCCCAGAACCGCGCGCGACTGCGCCGCACATACCAGTTCGACAGCCCGTCCAGAAACGTCGACACCGCACGCGCGGCCGGGAACGTCTCGTAATGATCCAGCGCCGCGCGCACCTCGATGATCGTGCGAACCAGTACGTTCAGCACCCACCGATCCAGCTCGCAACGCTCATTGCGCGGCGAGAATGGGGCCGGCCCCGCGCACGGCGTCGCATGCACCTCATCCGGCACATCCACAAGCTCGCGCAGAAATTCAAGGGGCGCGTGTTTCGGATCAAAACCGTCGAGGTTCGCGTAAATGACGAAGAAACTGTATACGTTATACCACCGCATCAGCAGCTCGCGCTGCACCTCCTCGACGATGCGCTCGGAAAGCCGCGTGCTCGTCGTCGGCGGATTCTTCGCCGCAAAACTCCACCGCAGCGCGTCCGCGCTGAACTTCTCAAAAAGAATCGAAGGCTCACTGTAATTCTTCAGCCGCTTCGACAGCTTCAAGCCGTCCTCACCCTGAATAAGCCCGAGGCAGATGCAGTTCTTGAACGGGTGCGGAAACGGTGCCTTGTCACGACCATGCACCAAGGTGCTCACCGCCAAGAGCGCATAAAACCAGCCACGCGTCTGGTCCAGCGCCTCACTGATGAAATCCGCCGGAAAACGATCCTCAAAATGCGCCTCGGATCCCGGTTGATGCGGATATCCCCACTGCGCAAACGGCATGCAACCCGCGTCATACCAGCAGTCGATCACCTCCGGCACACGCCGCATGCGCGCCCCGGACACCTTCGGGCTGTCATACGTAATCGCGTCGATATACGGCTTGTGCACCTTCAGATGACCGCTCAGGCCGGGGTTCTCCGCCAGCGCCTTTTCCCAAACCTCCAGTCCCTGCAGGCCCGGTTTCGCCAGCAATTCATCATAGGATCCCATCGCTTCCATGTGCCCGGTCTTTTCACAGACCCACACCGGAAGCGGCGTGCCCCAATACCGCTCCCGGGACAACGACCAGTCCACATTGTTTTCCAAGAAATTACCAAAACGTCCATCGCGAATGTGCTCGGGCTGCCAGCCGATCCCCGCGTTGTTCTCCATGAAGTCCGGAACAAATTGCGCCGTCCGGATAAACCAGCTCTTCCGCGCATACTGAATCAGCGGATCACTTTCCGCGCGAGGACAGAACGGATAGGAGTGGCGGTACTGTTCATGCTTCACCACCACGCCGCGCTCCTTCAGCAAGCGAATGATACCCTTGTCTGCGGCCTTGCAGAACTGCCCCGCAAGCGGCTTCTTGTCGAACGGATCAATATCCGTAACGCGCTCATCAAAGGTCCCGTCCGGCCGCACGAAACAAGCAAAACCCACGCCCTGTTCCTTGCACACCCGGTAGTCATCCTCACCAAACGCCGGCGCGATGTGCACAATCCCCGTACCCGTCTCCAGATCCACAAAGTTCCCCGAAATCACCAGCCAGTGTTTGCCCGAGTCATCGCCACCCTCAATCGTCTCCGGCGTGGCATACGAAAACAGCGGCACATAACGCAACCCGAGCAATTCCGAACCACGCAAGGTGCGCACCACCGTGTTCCCCTCACCCAGCACCTTCTCCACCAGCGCCGACGCCAGAATGGAAACCCGTCCATCCGATCCCTTCACAATCGCATACTCAATCGCCTCACCCACGCAAGCCGCACAATTGCTGATAAGCGTCCAAGGGGTCGTCGTCCACACCAGCAGGGCCGCGTCTTCCCCGTCCAGCCCCAGCGTCGCCTTACTCTCATCCGTCAAAGGCAGCCGCACCGTAATAGCCGGATCATCCGTATCCCGATACCCCTCACCCACTTCCCCCGCCGAAAGAGCCGTGCCGCCCTGCGCCCACCACCAAACCACCTTGTGCCCCTGATACAGCAGCCCCCGGTCAAACAACTGCTTCAAAGACCACCACACACTCTCCACATAACTCTGGTGAAAAGTCACATACGCCTTGTCAAGATCAACCCAGAAACCAATCCGCTCCGTCAGTTCCTCCCACTCTCGCGTGTACCGGAACACCGACTCCACGCATTTGCGGTTGAACTGCTCAATCCCATACGCCTCGATCGCCGCCTTGCCACCATCAAGAATCCCAAGTTCCTTGCACACCTCCACCTCAACCGGCAGCCCATGCGTGTCCCACCCCGCCTTCCGCTCGCAGAAATAGCCGTCCATAGTCTTATAGCGCGGGAAAATATCCTTGATCGTACGCGTCAGGCAATGGCCCGGATGCGGCAACCCGTTCGCTGTAGGAGGTCCCTCATAAAAAACAAACCGTGGCGCATCACTGCGCTGCTGCATGCTCTTGTGATAAACCTCACCCTCCTTCCAGAAAGCCATAATATCGTGTTCAGCCTTCGCAAAATCAAAAGGAGAAGGGACAGGGTCAAAAACAGAATCGCTCATGAAACACACTCGCTTTGTTATGCCGGTTGTTGCGGACGGGCCAAGATACACGAAGTCCGCAGGAAATGTTCGAGACACCTATAGTGGCCTTTTTCAAGCCTGTTTTTCAAGTTTCAAAGGAAAACCCCCAGATTCAACCCCCAAGTTCCCAACCTCCCAAAACACCTCATCCTCCCCCCGCAACCCCAATAAGCACCGCTCCCGTAACGCAGGCATCGTGCCTGCATCCCCCGCCCCAAAGGGGCAAAACAATATGGCCCGGGGCAACGCCCCGGGTTCAAAACCTCCCGACCAAAAGCCCTGAAGGGGCGCAACAAAAAATCCCCCTCTTGCCGACACTTCCGCAGATCGCGTACTCTACCCGGGCAAGGAGAACACCATGGAAAATCTTGTCGTATTGCGCACCATCAGCGCGCTCGGCCTCGTCGTTATGCTGGTCCTCGCTTGGGCCTTGTCCGAACACCGGGACAAGGTTCCTTGGCGCGTCGTCATCTGGGGCACCATCCTCCAGTTCCTCATGGCCCTGCTCGTCCTGCGCACACCCTTTGGCGGCCCCTTCTTCACCGCCGTCAACCAGGCTTTTGACGTCTTGACCGAGGCCAGCGATGCCGGGGCCCGATTACTCTTCGGCAACCTCAGCCAGATCTTCATGATCGAGGGTCACGCGGTACTCAGCCCCGACGGCAAGGTCATCTCCGATTCACCTTTCCTCGTAAACGCCGTCATGGCCTTCCATGTCCTTCCCGTCATCATTTTCGTCTCCGGTATCGCCGCCATACTCCAGCACCTCGGCGTAATCCAATTCGTCATTCAGGGTCTCTCCTGGGTCATGCGCCGTACCCTGGGAACCTCCGGTGCAGAAACATTCGGTGCGGCCCTCCAAGTCTTCACCGGCATTGAATCCATGAGCGCCCTGCGCGGCTACGTCAACACCATGACCCGCTCCGAAATGTTCTCCCAACTGGTCACCTTCCTCGCCACCATCGCCGCCAGCGTCATGGTCGCCTACGCCGGTTTCGGGGCCGAACCGGGACACCTCCTCGCCGCTTCGCTCATGAATGCCCCCGCCGCCCTCGTCATCGCAAAGCTCATGATCCCCGAAACAGGCAAACCTCTCACCTCCGGCGACGTCAAAGTCACCATTCCTATCGACAGTCACAACATCTTCGACGCCGCCGCCCAGGGTGGCACCGTTGGCCTTGAAATGGCGCTGAACGTTGGCGCGCTCCTTATCGTTTTCCTCGGCACCATTCATCTCCTCGATGTTTTCGCCACCGCAGCCCTCGGTTACCCCCTCACCACCATGATGAGCTGGGTCATGTGGCCCTTCGCCTTCCTCATGGGCGTACCCTGGGCCGACATTCCTCATGTGGCACAGTTGGTCGCCGTCAAATCGGTCTTCAACGAATTCCTCGCCTACAGCCAGATGCAGCCCATGCTGCAACAGCACCTCATCGGCGAACGCTCCGCCGTCATCGCCACCTACGCCCTCTGCGGCTTCTCCAATCCCGGCAGTCTGGGCATAATGATCGCTGCCATTGGCGCGCTCGCCCCGACCCGCCGCAACGAGGTCGCCCAACTCAGCCTCAAGGCGCTCATCGCCGGAACCCTCACCTGTTTCAGCACCGCGTGTGTCGCCGGAATTCTCACCTGAGACCCCGGCCAACATCATGCTATAGTAATCCCGGAATCAACCCTGGTTGGAGGCCAACGAATCATGAAACCGGAAAAACGCTGTTCGTGTAAAGGTGCCTGCGACAACAATCCCGCGTCGCCCGCGAATCCACTCAATCGCCGAGATTTCATCCAGACCGCCGTCGCGGCCGGTGGTGCCGGTTGGATCGCCGCCGCCCCGGCCCTCGCACAAGCCGCCCCGGCCCTCGCACAAGCCGCGCCACCCCCGCCCGA
The DNA here is from genome assembly GCA_903932505.1 of Candidatus Hydrogenedentota bacterium. Taxonomy (GTDB): domain Bacteria; phylum Hydrogenedentota; class Hydrogenedentia; order Hydrogenedentales; family CAIZGN01; genus CAIZGN01. Next base: position 19,058 of record CAIZGN010000141.1, on the reverse strand, counting down.
CCCGCAAGCCCGCGCACAAATGGCAGAAACCGCCCGTCAGGGAACCCGCGAAGACAATGGCAAGCCCGCCAAGTACGCTCGACCCCTCGCACGCCCCTACAACGCGCCCTATGCCGGCGCCAATCTCAACCGGGTAGCCTTTCCCATCGGCGGCATTGGCGCGGGCATGTACTGCCTCGAAGGCACCGGGGCCATATCCCACATGTCCGTCCGCAACCGCCTCGAATTCTTCAACGAACCGCCAACCTTTGCCGCCGTATGCGTCAAAGGCGTGACCAAGGTCGCCCGGGTCCTCGAAGGCCCCGTGCCCGACTGGAAAATCTTCGGAGTCCCCAATTCCGGCAATGGCTCCCCTGGCTCGACCTACGGTCTGCCGCGCTTCCGCGAAGCCGCCTTTCACGCCCGATTCCCCTTCGCCACCGTCGAACTGCGCGATGACGATGTCCCCCTCCAAGTCACCATCACCGGGTGGAGCCCGTTTATCCCCGCAGACACCGAAAACTCAAGCCTGCCCGTCGGAGCCCTCGAATACACTTTCACCAACCCCTCGAAAGCCCCCGTCGAGGCCGTCTTTTCATTCAACACCAAGAATTTCATGGCCGCGTCCGGCGGAAAGGATTCCATCGAGGCCTTCCCCGGCGGGTTTGAACTCCGAATGACCGGCGGTGCCCCAGAAAACGAAGGGAGCTTCGCCGTGTTCGTCGATGACCCCGCCGTCATCGTCGACCACAGCTGGTTTCGCGGCGGCTGGTGGGACGCCATGACACTCGCATGGCGCAATGTCGCCCAAGCCCTCCCCGTGGTCAACCCACCCATGCCCGGACCATGCCCCGGAGCCTCCCTCGCCCTACCCTTTACCGTCGCCCCCGGCCAAACCAAGACCATCCGCCTCATGACCGCCTGGTATGTCCCGAAAACCAACCAGCGCCAAGGCACCGACCCCTCAAATGCCTTCAAGAACGGCCCCGCCCATGGCGAAGCCCCCGGACAAAGCCCCGTCTCCGGTTTCCTGGGCAAGGGACTCGTCAACACCTATACCAAGGGCGGCGACGGTGCCACCGGCACACTGACCTCCGCCGAATTCACCCTCAAGAACCACTACATACATTTCCTCATCGCCGGAGGCACCGACCCCGAAAAAACCGCTCTGCAATTGCTCGTCGATGGCAAAGTCGTGCGCAAGGCAGCCGGACAACAGACCGAAACACTGGACTGGGTCTCTTGGTCAGTCAAGCAGTGGAAGGGCAAGCAGGTCCAACTGCGCATCGTCGACACCGAGACCAACGGTTGGGGGCACATCTGCGTTGATCAGATTATAGCGAGCAGCAAGCCGCTCGCGAAGCTTCGTACCGGAAAAGACCAGGCGCTGGTCAGTTCCGGCTATGTCCTGCTCGCCGATTTCGAGGGTGCCGATTTCAAGAATTGGAAAGGCGACACCTGCGCCGATCCCACCGCCTGCGCAGGCGCCCAGTGCGGTGCCCAAACGGAAGTCGAACCACAATTCCACGTCCCGTGGTATGCCGCCCGTTTCGACGGGCTGCCTGCAGTCGCCGACTACTGGCGTCAACACTACACCGATCTCCGCGCAAAAAGCGTCCTGTTTCGCGACACCTTCTATGATTCCACCCTGCCGCCTGAGGTCATCGAGGCCGTCGCCGCCAACCTCACCATCCTCAAGACGCCCACCGTCTTGCGCCAGGCCGATGGACGAATCTGGTGCTACGAGGGCTGCGGCGACAATTACGGCTGCTGTCACGGCTCCTGCACCCACGTCTGGAACTACGCCCAGGCCATCGCCCATCTTTTCCCATCGCTTGAACGCTCCTTGCGCCAAACCGAATTCGAGGAGAGCTTCTTCCCCGACGGTCGCCAGGCCTTTCGCAGCAACCTGCCCACCCGCCCCGGCGGTATCGGCGGCGAGGCTTCCGACGGCCAGCTTGGCGGCATCATGAAAATGTACCGCGAGTGGCGCGTCAGTGGCGACACCGAATGGCTGCGCAAATACTGGCCGCGCATCAGGCACAGCGTCGATTACATCATCACCACCCTCGATCCCCGCGAAACCGGCCTGCTCGAGGAAAGCCATCACAACACCTACGACATCAACTATTTCGGCCCCGACGGCCACACCGGAAGTTTCTATCTCGGGGCACTCGCCGCACTCATTCACATGGGCAAGACCGTCGGCGAGGATATGACGCGCTACGAAACCCTCCTGAGCAAAGGCGTACAGCGCCTCGAAAATGAACTCTACGACGGCGAGTATTTCTACCAGAAAATCATGCGCGAAGGCCTCAACCACCCGCCCGAGTCCCTCAATCCCGATGAAAGCGGGCCCGGCTACCGCCCCGTCGTCGACCTGCTCAACCAGCAGGGCCCCAAGTACCAATACGGCACCGGATGCCTCTCGGACGGCGTGCTGGGCTTCTGGCTCGCGCGCATGTGCGGACTCGAAGATCGCATCGTCGATGCCGCCAAGGTTAAAAGCCATCTCAAAGCCGTCCACCGCTACAACCTCAAGCACGACCTCAGTGCCCACGCCAACCCGCAGCGCCCCGCCTACGCCACAGGAAACGACGGCGGCCTGCTGCTGTGCACATGGCCCAAGGGCGGTGCCCTCGCCATTCCTTTCGTCTACAGCGACGAAGTATGGACTGGTATCGAATACCAGGTCGCCTCGCACCTCATGCTGGAAGGCTTCGTCGAGGAAGGCCTCGACATCGTGCGCGCCTGTCGCGATCGCTATGACGGGGTGCGCCGCAATCCGTTCAACGAATACGAGTGCGGGCACTGGTACGCACGCGCCATGTCCAGCTACGGACTGCTCCAGGGTCTCACCGGCATGCGCTACGACGCCGTCGATCACACTCTCCACATCAACTCCAAAATCGGGGACTTCCGCGGATTCATCTCCACCGAAAATGGATACGGAGTCGCAGGACTCAAAAACGGAAAACCCTTTGTCGAAGTGAAATCCGGAAACATCGAAGTCGCCCGTTTCATCGTGTCCGGCCAGACCATAACCCCATGACAAAACCGCTACCAACCGCAGAACTAGGCCCCGGGACTAAAAAGCCCTGCCGGGTGTGTTCTACCATGCATATCGTCCAAGTACGATATAGGAGGCTCACAGCATGCAACGGCACTTACTGATATGCGGTTTACTGATAGCGGTGGTCACAGCCTTGGGCAGCCCCGCTGCTTGGGCGCACAACCCCGTGGTTATCAATGGCGGCCCGACCAACGCAAGCAATGCGCATATCATCCCCGATATCTCCATATCCCGCGTTGGATACCACAATGCCACTACTAACGCGCCAGAAATGTGGTACGCCTTCAACGCCAATGCAGGTGACACCCTCTATGCCCAGTCCGGCATCCCGAAAATCGACCGCTACAGCACACTGCGCCCCGTCATGGTTCTCCTGGGCCCCGGCCTCCCCGCAGTGGATGTGCCCTTTGATGTGCCCGAAGGCTACGGCGGATATATCTTCCCCTCCGAGGGTCTCACCCCGGTCGAGTTCGACGAAGAATTCACCGGAACAAAGTCTTGGCAATTCCCCGAGATCACGCAAACACTTCCGGTCACCGGAAAATACTATCTTGTCGGTTACGTTCCGGGTGACACCGGTGGAAAATTCTGGGTCGCGGTGGGTAGGTCGGAAGTCTTCGGGCTGCTCGACATAATCGCCCTGCCGGTCATCATCGTCAAGGTGCGGCTCTTCCACGAAATCTTTCCCGTGGGTGGCCTGCTGTCTTGGGTCTATCTCGGCCTCGTCGCCCTCATCGCCGGACTGGTATCGCTCCTCACGAAAGTCTTCGCATAGCCGTCAGTCCGCCTATTTCGCGAAAAGACCCATGATGTTGCTGAACGTGCCAATCAGCAGATTGATAAAACTCATCACGATGGTAATCCAGCCCAGCACATCAAGGGCGTTTGCCGCCTTTGCGGGAATGGATCGTCGCGTCAGGATACCCATCGTTATTCTCCTTGCGCCGTCACAGAATGGCGTGCGGCTTTCCGCGTTCTAAGATTTAGGTTCTTTGGCCCGGCGTGAGGCCAGCATGGGCAGTAAGGCCCGTTGCTGAATGGTCAGCAAAATGCCGTCCAGATTCGCGCCCTTGATCATCACCCCGCGAAGCGAAGCCCCTCGCAAATCCGCCTTACGCAAGTCCGCGCCGCTTAAATCGGCCTTGGAAAGATCCGACTTCGACAAGTCCGCACCACGCAGGCACGCACCCGCAAAGCTCGCTCCGGTCAGTTCCGCACCCGACAAAAATGCCCCGGACAATTCAGCCTCATCCAGCAAAGCCTCGCGAAGACGTACCCCCTCCAGATGAGCCCCCGTCAACACCGCCCGCCGCAAGTCGGCACCCTGAAAATCCAGCGCCCGCAAATCCGTCTTTTCCAGATTAGCCCCCGAAAGATCCACGGCGATATAGCTGCCCGGGCCGCGCCAACGATTCCAAGCGGCACTTCCCTGACGTAATATTCTCAGACATTCCTCGTTCGCCATGTGTATTCAAAACCTTATGCTGCCGATTATACCCACACGGACACACAGCGGCAAACCGGCCACCCCCAAAAAGCCACCACCGGTATCGCTACCCCCGTCCCCCGTCGCCGCTTTTCCCCAGCCCTCACCGCTGGTTGACTTTTCCGTGGCATTACAGGCAAAGTGCTAGCAGAACCCCATACTGGAGATTTGGATCATGAAGCAGTCGTTTTCATTTTCTCGTCGTTCGTTCCTCAAGCGCGCCGCCTTGGGTGCCGCCGTATTCCAGATTGTACCCCGCCGGGTCTTGGGTGGCCCCGCCTACACCGCCCCCAACGACGAATTGACAAGAGCCGTCATCGGCGTCGGAGGCATGGGAAAAGGCCACCTCGGCTACCCCGGCGCACGACTCGTCGCCGTATGCGACGTCGATGAAACCCACCTCAAAGACGCCCTAGGCATGGTCAGTCCCGACGTTAAAGGCTACAAGGATTTCCGCGAAGTACTGGAACGCCCCGACATCGACATCGTGCACATTCCGACACCGCCCCATTGGCACGCCCTCATCTCCATCATGGCCGCCGAAGCAGGCAAGGACATATGGTGCGAAAAGCCCATGGCCCGCACCATCGGCGAAGGAAAGAAAGTCGTCGAAGCCGTGCAGCGAAACGGCCGCATGTTCCGCCTAAACACCTGGTTCCGCATCTACGGCGATTTCTACGGCATGGGCGTTCCAGTCGACAAAATCAAGAAGGTCGTCGACAGCGGCATGCTCGGCTGGCCCCTCAAAGTCACCGTAGGCGAAACCACCGGATTCGGATGGAAATTCTTCTGGAGCGGTCTCACCAACCTCGAACCCCAGCCTGTCCCAAAAGAACTCGACTACGACTTCTGGCTCGGCCCCGCGCCCTACAAGCCCTACCACGTCCATCGCACCCACTCCACTTTCCGAGGCTACTGGGATTATGATGGAGGCGGACTCGGCGACATGGGGCAGCATTACCTCGATCCCGTCCAGTACTTCCTCGGCAAGGACGACACCAGCCCCATCGAGGTCGAAGTCGACGCCCCGCTCCAGCATCCCGACGCCGCAAGTTCCTGGCGGCGCATCCGCATGAAATACGCCGACGGCTGCGAGATCATTCTCGATGGCGAAGGCAAGGATCGCAATGTCCCCTACATTGAGGGACCCAACGGCAAACTCTTCCGGGGATTCACCTCCGACATCAAGAACTTCGAAAAAAAGCTCGCCCAGTTCCCAGATCCCGAGCCCCAAGTCTCCGACTTCTCCGAATCCGTCCGTTCACGCCGCAAATTCCCCCTAAACGAGCTTAACGGACATCGTTCCTGCACCCTCGTCAATCTCGGCATCTGCGCCGTCCGCCTCGGAAGAAACCTCCGTTTCGACCCCGTCCAACAGGAGTTCATCGACGACGAGGCCGCAAACCGCCTAATCAATCAACCCATGCGCGGCCCTTGGCGCGTCTAGGCGACAAGTCATGATGAAACCACCCATCGGCGTGGGCTTCCTCAGCTTCGCGCATGGTCATGTCTCGCTGTACGCCCAGGTCATGAAGGACTTCCCCGATGCTCGGCTCGTCGCGGCCTATGACGACGATGAAAGCCGGGCACGGGCTGTCTGCGAACCCCTCGGCATGCGCTACACAACCAAGCCCGAAGACGTGCTCAAAGATCCCGCCGTCCACGCCGTCATCATCGGCAGCGAAACCTCAAACCACGAGTCCCTCACCGTGGCAGCCCTGCGCGCGGGCAAGGCTGTGCTACTGCAAAAACCCATGGCCCTCACGCTGGAAGCCTGCGACCGCATGATCGCCGCCGCCGAGGCCTCGGCCGCCCCCCTTGCCCTGGCTTTCCAGATGCGCCATGACCCCGCCAACCAAAAAATCCGCGAAATTGTCCATGCCGGTGTGCTGGGTGATATCGCGGTCATTCGCCGTCGCCATGCCATCCCCGTTTGTCTCATGGATGAGTTCGTCCACGGCCCCTCAAAATGGCACCTCGACGCCGAAAAAAACAAGGGCATGTTCGCCGACGATGCCGCCCATCCCGCAGACTGGTTCCACTGGATCTTCGGCAAGCCCGTCAGCGTCATCGCAGAAATCGACAATGTCATCACCAACGTCGCTCCCGATGACAACGGAGTCGCCGTCTTCCGTTTTCAAAAAGGCGAAATGGGCATCCTGTTCAACAGCTCCACCACCCTCGCAGGCGAAAACACCACCGAAATTTATGGCTCCAAAGGAGTCCTCATCCAGAACTACGGCGATAGCCCCTCCTGCAGTGTCCCCCGCTGTCCCGATGGCCCCGCGCTCAAACTCTTTCACCGCGACACCAACGATTGGGAAATCTTCGACATCCCCGTCCCTCCCAGTCACGCCGACCGGCTCCGCGCCGTGCCCCGCCCCTGGCTGGATAGCCTCATTCAAGGCACCCCCCCGCCCGCAAGCCCGCAAGACGGCCGCATCGCGCTCGAGATGGTGCTCGGTGCCTATCGCGCCGCCGAGGAAGGTCGTCGCGTCACCTTCCCCCTGGCCTGAGCCTTGGCCTCGTTACTCCCCGCCCTCGGTTCGCCGCATGCGCTTGCTCAGGGTCGTCCGTGACATCCCCAGAAGATGCGCCGCAATCGTCTGATTCCCCTTCGCCCGTCGCAACGCCTCATCGATCAACAGGTCACACGCCTCATCCAGCGTGGGCAGGGTTTCCGAAAATGACACCAGTGGTCCCGCCTCGGGCATCGCCCGCGGAACCCGCGATTCCCCCTGCAAATGCTCCCGCACAGGCTCCAGCGAAAGCTTCTTCGACGTGTGCATGCTCACCGCATTGAACAGCAGGGACTCCAGCTCGCGCACATTCCCCGGGAAAGAATAGGTTTCCAATAGCGTCAGAATTTCCGGAGGTGCAGACGGCTTCTTCTTCTCCATCGCCACCGACGCCTTCTCCAGAAAATGCTCCACAAGCACACCGAGATCCTGCTTGCGTTCGCGAAGCGGAGGAATGCGAACCTGATGCGTGCGCAGGCGAAAATACAAGTCCCGGCGAAACTGTCCCGTTTCCTGCAGCGCCCCAAGTTCACGGTGCGTCGCCACCACAATACGCGCCTGAGAACGACGCGGCATGTCGGACCCCAGCGGGTAATACTCGCCCGACTCCAGCAGACGAAGCAGTTTCACCTGTGAGCTTTCCGTCAAATCCCCGATTTCATCCAGAAACAACGTACCATCCGCCGCCTGTTCAATCAGGCCCGCCCGGTGCGTTTCCGCACCCGTGAACGCCCCCCGCAAATGCCCGAAAAGCGTATCCGAAAAAACCGTGTCGTCAACCCCCCCGACATTCACCGCCACAAACTTCCCCGGGCGACCGCTCAAGGTATGCAGTGCCCGGGCAATCAATTCCTTGCCCGTCCCCGTCTCCCCCATGATCAGTACCGGACGCCCCGACGGCGCCACCGTTTCCACATACTGAAACACCTTCCACATGATGGGAGAACGCGCCACAATGTCCGAAAACGCCTCTGGATGGCGCAAACCCTCCGTCTGAACACGTTCCGAAAGCATGGCGTAATCCCGCCGCAACTCACGCAGTTCAAGCGCCCGACGTACCACCGTCAGAAGACGGCTCGGATCCGGCGGCTTCACAAGATAGTCAAAAGCCCCCGCTCGCATGCATTCCACCGCCGATTCAATCGCATTGTCCCCCGTCATCACAATCACCGGAATTTCCGGGTGCGTCTCCACAATCCGCGCCAGTATCTCTTTCCCGCCGATCTCCGGCATCCACAAATCCAGCACCATAACCCCGATCGCCCGCTCCGCCAGGATGGAATCCACCCGGTGCGGCTCGCTGCACTTCACCACATCCGTGATCCCCCCCGTCCGAAGGCAGCTCTCCTCCACCGCAAGTATTCTCGGCTCGTCATCCACCAACAGCACAGAAAGACCTGTCTTGCTCATTCAAACTACCCCCACCGGTGCCACCGGAAGTTCCACATACGCCGTCATTCCCTGGCCCAGCTCCGATTCAAACCATAGGCGACCCCCATAGTCTTCCACAATCTTCAGCGAGATCGCCAAACCCAGTCCCATGCCACCAGAAGCCCCCTTCGTCGTAAAAAACGGATCCGTCAATCGCTGCAGGATATCCTTCGACACACCCATACCCTCATCCCGCACCGTAATCAACACCACATGCCGCACCTCATCCAACGCCGTGCGAATGCTCAACCCCTGCTCCCGGTCGGTCAGCGCCTGACACGCGTTCTGCAACAAGTTGATAATCACCTGCTCAAGCGGTTGGCGGTTCCCCGAAAGACACGGCAAACCCGCGCCCAAATCCACCTCAAAACGGGCCGTGGACTTGTTCAGCATGTTCCGCATCAAGTTCACCGAAGCATGGACCGATTCGTTCACGTCAAACGTGGCTGACTGACCCGACGTCTCCGTCTTCACAAAATTCCGCAGTTCCTCCACAATCGTCTTGATGCGCATCGCACCATCCTGAATCCCGGAAATCGACGACACAACCCGCTCCTGAAGCTCCGGATAGTTCCATCCCGCCACCACAAAATCCCCGTTCTCCCGGTAGTACCACTCCAGAATCGGGCGTATCCCCGTCCACACCGTGTGCAAAATTTCGCTGTTCACCGCCACAAACGTGTTCGGATTATTGATCTCATGCGCCACCCCAGATACCAGCGTCCCCAGCGAAACCATCTTGTCCGCACGCATCAACTGTTCCTGCCGCAAACGTGCCTCCTCCTCCGCCTGCTTGCGCGCCGTGATATCGTGCACCATTACCAAGAAGTAATCCACAACATCGTCCGCGCGGCGCACACACCGCACCGCCACATCCGCATACACCAGCCCCCCGTCCTTGCGACGAAGCCGCTTCTCCGCCGCATACGAAGTCGTTTCACCGTCCAGCATCCGCCGGAACTGCACCAAATCGTTTTCCAGCTCCTCAGGGTGAACCAAATCAGACCACGTCTCCCGGCACAGCTCCATCCAAGTATAGCCCGCTATCTCACAAAGCCGGTCGTTGCACTGCAACCACTTCAAATCATAAGACAGGATCGCCATCCCCACCAGCCCCATCTCGAAATAGCCCCGAAAATGCGCCTCGCGTTCCTGCAGCGTCTTTTCCATGCGACGACGCTCCGTGATGTCCTCACAAGAGCTGATGATCCCGGAGACCACCCCCGAGTCATCCTGAACCAGGCTGTTGTGCCAGGCCAAAAGCCGTTCCTCACCCCGCCGTGGACACACCGCACTCTCAAAATATGCCGTCACACCCGCCTCGCCCCGCATGATACGCCGGAAACGCTCCCGCAAATCGCGTTGAAGCCGCTCCGGAACAAAACGGTCAATCCAAGGCTTCCCGATAATCTCGCGCGCGGAATACCCAAGAATCTCGCACCCCTTACGGTTGATCAGCGTCACCTGACCTCGCCGATCGAGCACAAGGATCATGGACTCCACCACCTCCAGATAACGCTTCAACTCATCCTGGCTGCTTTTCAACGCAGCCTCGGCCTGCTTCTGCGTTGAAATGTCCTTGTGCGTGCCCAGCATCCGCTCAGCAACCCCCTGCGAATCCCGCAGCACCGCCTTGCCTCGACCCAGAATCCAGCGCCAACTGCCGTCCTTCGCACGCATCCGAAACTCCGCCTCGTAATAGTCCGAAGGGCCTTGAAGGCAGGCCACATACGCGATCAGCGTCTGCTCCCGATCCTCAGGGTGAATCAGATCCGTCCAGAACTTCATGTCCGCAGGGAACTCGTCTGGCAAATAACCCAGTTGCGCATAATAACCGGGACTGTAATGCGCAGCACCCGTTGTCACATCCCAGTCCCAAAGACCGTCCCGCGTGGCATCCATCGCAAGCGCGAACCGCTCCTCACTCTCCCGAAGTGCCGTCTCCGTCTGCTTGTGATGCGTGATGTCCATCAGATAATGCACATACAGCTCATCATTCAGGGGTATCCAGCGCGCCTCATAGTGCACCCCCCCCAGCTCAATCTCCAGCTCCTGAGCAACCCCCTTCGACCAAAGTTCCGGAGCCCGACAAAACGAACAAGGCTCCTCCACCCCCGTGATCGGTGTATGGCAATGCTGCCCAGGCACCGCACCCACCGCCCGCGCCGCACCATTCGAATATACAATGTCACGCGTCCCCATCCGCATCACCACCGCCACATGCGGAAGATTCTCCAACAAAGCCTGACGCATCGCCGATTCCGCCTGAGAGGCCGCCTCCGCCCGACGTCGATCCTGAACCAGACCCCACTCCCGCAAAGCCCGCTCCGCAATCTTCGGCGTCGCTGCAAATGCCTCCGGAGATTTCGTAAAATAATCCATCGCCCCCGACCGGATCAGCCGCACCGCCGTTCGCTCATCCCCGTAGCTCGTCATCACCACCACCGGAAAAGCACCACCCCCCGCCTCTTTCGAAAAATAATCCTGCGCACTCCCGTCCGGAAGATTCAGATCCATAAAAACGATTGTGGGCGGTGTGTCCGCAAGAAGCCCCCGAAATTCCGCCAAAGTCCCCACCGACACCACAATACTGGGCATCGTTGCCCCCGCAAAGGCACGGAGAATCGCCTCCACATGAGCGGCATCGTCCTCAACGAGTACCACCCGCTGAAGACCCGCCGCATTTTCGCTACCGCTGTTCATCGTCGTGGAAATCCAAGACCCGCCACGCCCCTCCCGAAACACAAGAGAGAACGAGCCGGGTCGATTTAATCCGGAAAACGATTCCACATCAACCAATAGAAACCAAAGGCTTCCATCAGTTCTCGGAAGTGCTCAAAATCAACCGGCTTTACAAGATAGCTGCAAACCCCGTTGTTGTAACAACCCGAGACGTCCATCTCCGCCGCCGAAGTCGTCAACACAACCACGGGTATCGTCCGCAAACCTTCATCATCCTTGATCCGCCGCAGCACCTCCATCCCATCCACCTTAGGAAGCCGCAGATCCAGCAATATCAACGTAGGACGCGGACTGCTCCCCGGATCCGAATAAGCGTCCTGATGGTAAAGATAATCCAGCGCCGCCTGACCGTCCGTCACATGCATAATCCGGTTAGCCACCCGCGCCTCACAAAGATTGCGACGAACAATCTCCGCATGCGCCTGATCGTCCTCAACCAACAGAATTAACAAAGGTTCACCGGTCATCACCAAACTCCCGAGAAACGGCAATAGAACACCAGCTTCCATACCATCATAACACGCAATTCAACACCCGGGCGAACCCAACAGCCGGCCCTCGTCATTTCGGTCGCAGCGAGAAATCTTCTCGCGGCTTACACGCAGCAGAAACCCCAACGCGCCAGATTTCTCCTCCTTACATCCGTCTAAATGACATTTGGGGTGGTTCTTTGTGCCAAGACGCCTGCGTTACGAGAAGCACGCGCCGCTGGCGGTCTTGACTGAAGGCTGCAACGCGGAGACCAGCCAAAGCCCCGACCAAGGTCGGCGCAGTCCATAGGGGTGATGCTTGGGTTTTCTCGGGGAATTGATTTGTGGGGGGGATTCTCTTAGACTATGTCGCTGAGGCTCTTGGCATTTCTTTTTTCTGAAGTTGGCTTATGGTATTCAGTTCTCATATTTTCCTTTTTTATTTTTTGCCGGTTGCGCTGGGGCTTTATTATATTGCGCCCCGGCAATTTCGGCATTTGTTGCTGTCGTTGGTGAGCTATGTTTTTTATGGGTGGGCGAATCCTTATTTTGTGGTTTTAATGTTCGGGTCGACGGTGTTCAGCTATTTGTGCGGGATGATAATCGCGCATGGTTTTTCGGGGTGGGATCGAGCTGCTCCTGCTTTGGAGAAGGGGGGGGAGCGTTCGTCTTTGCAGAAGTGGGCGGTGGGGCTTTCTGTGGCTTGCAGTCTGGCGGTGCTGGCGGTTTTCAAGTATTTCAATTTTGCGATCGAGAATTATAATGCGCTCGTGGACGCGGTGGGGATGGATTCCCTTCAGTGGAACAATTTCCTGAAAATCACGTTGCCCCTTGGCATCAGTTTCTACACCTTTCATTGCATCAGTTATATCGTGGACATTTATCGGGGTGATGGCAAGGTGGTGAATAATTTCGTGGATTACACCTGCTATATTTCGATGTTCCCGCAGCTGGTGGCGGGGCCGATTATCCGGTATCGTGAGATTGCGTATCAGCTTCAGGGTCGGGCTTACACCTTTGAAAAGTTCAGTCGCGGGGTGACTTTTTTCAGTCTGGGGATGGCGAAGAAGATTCTGCTGGCGAATGCGTGCGGGAAGGCGGCGGACACCTGTTTTAATGCGGGTGCGCTTTCGGTGGTGGACGCCTGGTACGGCATGTTCGCGTATGCGTTTCAGATTTATTTTGATTTCAGCGGCTATTCAGACATGGCGATCGGTTTGGGGTTGATGCTGGGTTTTGTGTTTCCGAAGAATTTTGATTCGCCGTATTGCTCACAGTCGATTACGGAATTCTGGCGGCGGTGGCATTTGTCGCTGTCGTTTTTCCTGCGGGACTATCTTTATATCCCCTTGGGCGGCAATAAGAAGGGGGAAGCGCGGACGTATGTGAATCTTTTCACGGTGATGCTGCTGGGCGGGCTTTGGCATGGGGCGGCCTGGAATTATGTGATCTGGGGGGCGATTCATGGGGGGATGTTGGGCTTTGAGCGGATGCAGGGGAAGAGCAGTTTTTATAATCGTGCGCCGAAACCGGTTCGGATCGGGCTCACATTTCTGATCGCCTGTTTTGCGTGGGTGTTTTTCCGTGCGCCGGATCTTCCGTCGGCTTTGCATTATATGGCGTCACTCTTCGGTGGGGGTCGGACGCAGGAGGGGATGTATCTGGTGCAGGGGCTTTTGTATCAGCCGCATTATTTGACGTGGGTGACGGCGGCGGCGGTGGTGGTGTGGTGTTTGCCGCAGACGTGGGATTTTACACGGCGGCTGACGTGGCTTAAGGCGGTGTGGTGTCTGGCGTTGCTGGTTTTCTCGATGATGGTGCTGGCGACGCAGTCGTACAACCCGTTCATTTATTTTATATTCTGAGAGGCGCAAGGAAAAGGATGGCGAAGGAAGACCCGAGAATTACCCGGGAGGAACAAGCCCGTGCGGAGGTGGGACAGACGCAGATCTCCCCCGCACTGGCGGCTTTTCTGGTGTTCGCGTTCCTTGGGGTGATCCTCGCAGTTCCGGTGGTTGATCAGGTCTTGGGTCGGGGGCACACGGGATCGGTGACCGGGCCGGATTTGAGCGGTTTATTGCCGTCAGCGGGTGATGTGTCGAAGGCTTTTTCGGAAAAGGGGCTGTGGAATAGCTTTTTTGCCTTGAATGCACAGTTGCTGCGGAATATGGGGTCGTTTGAGAGCGGTCTGAAGCAGGGTTCGACGGTGGTGGAGGCAGTGATGCCGCCAGTGCATCGTTTTATGATCGGGGATATGCGGGCGGGAAATGAAAACGCGTATTGTGGGCGGGATGGCTGGCTGTTTTATCGTCCGGGGGTTGAATATTTGACGGGGCCGGCGTTTCTGGATCCGACGGTGCTGGCGAAACGGGCGCGACGGGGTGATGAGACGCATGAAGCGCCGCAGCCTGACCCGGTGGCAGCGATTGTGCAGTTCCGTGACCAACTGGCGGAGCGGGGAATTACGTTGATCGTGATGCCTGCGCCGGACAAGGCGGCGCTGTATCCGGAGAAGCTGTCGGCGCATTATGACGGGACAGCGATGGTCCACAATCCGTCGTATGCAGAATTTGAGCGGCGCTTGGCAGAGGCGAAGGTGACGATGTGTGATGTGGCTCCCGACTTGGTGGCGCTAAAGAACAGCGGCACGGCCACGTATCATGCGACGGACACGCATTGGACGCCAGAGGGGATGCAGGCGGCGGCCAAGACGCTGGCTGGGTGCGTGAACGGGCAAACGGGTCTGCCGCCCTGCCCACCGTTGGTGTGCAGTATGAAAGAGCGGACCGTGGAGAATTTCGGGGACATCACGGTGATGTTGAAGCTCCCGGATGGGCAGACGTTTTATCCGAAGGAGAAGGCGCGGCTTTCGGCGGTGTATACGGCGCAGGGAACCCCGTGGCAACCGGATTCGAAGGCGGATGTGCTGTTTTTGGGGGATAGCTTTGCGAATATTTATGCGCTGGGGGGGATGGGCTGGGGTGAGAATGCCGGGTTTGTGGAACACCTGAGTGCGGCCTTGCAACGGCCGGTGGATGCGATTCGGATGAATGACAATGGGGCGCATGCGACGCGGCGTGAGCTTAGTCGCCTGCTGGCGCGGGGGGAGGATCGGTTGGCGGGGAAGAAGCTGGTGGTGTGGGAATTTGCGGCGCGGGAACTAGCGGTTGGTGATTGGCGGATGGATTTGCCGATGACGTTGGGGACGGCGGGTCCGAAAACGCCGGTGGCGGCGGAAGGGAAGGTTTCGGCTCGGCTGGTGGCAATTGCGCCGATACCGAAGCCGGGGACGGTACCGTATAAAGACTGTATTGTGGCGGTGCATTTGGCGGGACTTCCTGCGGGGGATGGCTTGGCCTTTTTGTGGGCGATGCGGGATAACCAGCTTACTCCGGCGGCCGCTTTCAAGCCGGGCGATACGGTGTCGCTTCAATTGCGGCCTTGGGCGGATGCGGAAAAAGAATTTGGGAGTTATAACCGGGTTGAGCTGGATGATGACGCGCTGCTGAGTCTGCCGACGTATTGGGCGGAGATTGAGGGCGGGACTTCAGTGGCACCCACGGTCACGACTCCAACGCCTGTTGCGCCGGTCACGCCGGCTGCTCCGGTTGTTGCTACGACGCCTTGGCAGAAACGATTGCAGGAAACAGTGCAGCAATTGGAAAGCCAGCAGAAAAACGTGTTGCGCGGACAGGATAACTGGTTATTCTTCGGGCCAGAACTGCGGCACCTCAGCGTGGGGCCGTTCTGGGGTGCTTCGGCACCTGCGGTGAGCCATGCGACCAATCTGGAGTACGCGGATCCGTTGCCCGCGATTGTGGATTTCAACGCGCAACTGAAGGCGGCCGGGGTTACACTTTATCTGGTGCCTGTTCCGCCAAAAGCATCGGTTTACCCCGGGAAGCTGTTCGCTGAAACGCAGCCCGGCCCGGAAGACCAGCATCTGGCGGCGTTCTACGAAGCATTGCGGCAGGCGGGTGTGCAGGTGGTAGATTTGAGTCCGCGCTTTGCCGAGGCCGGAGAGCCGATGTATTGCCTGCAGGATACGCATTGGAACGGCGCGGCTTGTGCGCTGGCGGGTGAGATGCTTGCGAAGCAGGTGAATGCGGGGGCTGATTTCAGCGCGGTGCCAAAACATGAATACACCACCCGCGCCGAAAACGTCACTATTGCGGGCGACCTCTGGAAGTACCTGGGTGATAATAGTTTGCCGCAGGAATCCGTGGCGCTGAGTCTGGTGGAAGAAAACAGCCCGGCCGGGCCGAAGAACCCCGAGGCTTGGAAAGAAAGCCCGGTGCTGCTTTTGGGCGACAGTCACTGCCTGATTTTTCATGAAGGCGGGGACATGTACGCCAAGGGCGCAGGGCTTGTTGACCACTTGAGCAAGGGGCTGGGTTTCCCGGTTGACTTGCTGGGCGTACGCGGATCCGGGGCCACTCCGGCGCGCATGAACCTGCTTCGACGCGGGGACAACCTTGCGGGGAAGAAGGCGGTGGTGTGGTGTTTCACGGCGCGAGAATTTACAGAAGCGCCGGGTGGATGGCGCAAACTGCCGGTGGTAAAGACCAGCGCGCCGCCAACAGACCGCGCAAGCGAAGGGCAAGCGCCGATATCCGCGCCGAATGCCCCGGTGGCTCCTGCGCCCTTGGATGATTCGCTGTTTCGCTTCTCGGGTGCGTTGACATCGTTGCGGGTGCTTGATGAAAAAGGTGAGTCGATCCAGGGGTATGCGCTGACGCCGAAGGGCCTCGCCCATTACGATCACGATGGTGCGATGGTCTTGCGCGGGGGGTACTTTGAGGCTGACAACATCGGTGCGAATATGATTGAGTCCATAAAGCGCGCCAATACCTTTACGCTTGAAGTGCAGCTGTTCATCGAACAACCAGAGCAGGAACGTCCGATGGTCATCTCGCTGGGACAGAACTTGTTCTTGGCGCAATACGTGAACAAGCTCACGCTTGTCTTCGGTACCGATGCGGGTACGCAAAAAGCGGAGCTGGGCACGGTGGAAGCGGGGCAGAGGATTCATTTGCTGATGGCTTATGGGCCGGAGGGATTCCGGGCGTATAAGAACGGCCAGGTGATCGAGAGCAAGGGCGAGGTGCGCGGCAGTCTGGTGGGCTGGAAAGCTGGCGGGCTTCGCTTTGGCGAGCATCCGAAAGAGAAGCGGCCGTGGATCGGGCGAATGGGTGAAGCGGCGTTGTATGCGCGTGCCCTCACGGCTGAAGAGGCCGCAGCGATGTATGCGGCTTCTGAGGCGCGCGTTGCGGCACACCAGCCGGTATCCCCGCTGCATGTGCGTGCCAAGCTGAAGACAAAGTCGCCGGTACCGACCATTGAAGCTTTGGCCCCTTATACTGAAAACCTGACGGTGATGGAATATGAGGTGAGTGAGGTGCTGCAAGGGCAGTATGCCTCGAAGTGCTTGTACGTGGCGCATTGGGGTGTCTTGGACAGCACCCTTGTGCCCTGGACCCAATCCATCCAGCCCGGTGCTGATGTTGACTTGTGGATTGAAACCTTGGCAGAAAATCCCCAGCTTGCTTCGGTCAATCTCGCGGATGCGGTGATGACCGATTTCTCGCTGCCGCTGTTCTACGATGCGGGGGACTTGGCTTTGGGGATGGCGGTTCCCTTGGCGGGGGTTGCGCCTGTGGCGCCGGAGCCCCAAGCGGTTGCGACTGCTGGCGCGAATGGGGTGGCTCCCAGCCGGTATGGTGCCTTTTCTGCGAAGGAGCTGGAGGCGCGAAAAACACGTGTTGCCAATGCTGTTGTCTCTTTGCAACAGCAGGTGGCGGGGCAAGGGGGCTTGGAGGCCTGGGAGCAGCGCCTCACCCCTTGGCGTGCTGCGCTTCAAGAGAAATACACGGACTGGAACCTTCCCTATATCGATTGTGGAGGTGGCATCTACTCCAATTTGTTCGAGGTTAATTGTCTGCTGGCGGGGACTCCTTATCTGATTGAGAAGAAGAATACCCGGTGGCATGATGCCCGCAAAACCCTGGAAAGTATTCAGCGGTTCAGCCGTCAGCTCGAAGCGTTGAATATGCACTTGATTTTTATGCCGATTCCTGTGCAAGCGGAAGTGTTTCCGGAGCGTGTATCTCCCGGGAGCAGTGAGCGATTTGTTTTTCCGCAAAAAATGCGGCTGCTGCAGGAGCTGGCGGAGTCGGGCGTTGAGGTGGTGGATCTTTTGCCTGCGTTTCAAGCTGCTAGCGCCGATACGTCGCTATATATCCCAGGGGACCTTCACTGGAGTACCGGGGGGATTCGAATTGCCGCACAGCAGCTGGCGGAACGGGTAAGAGATTATGAAGCGGTGCAGGAGCGTCGTCAACGAGCGGCGACCTATACGCTCAAGACCCAATCGGGTGGGTACTACGATGCATTCTTTCTCAGTCATGCCCCGGAGGCGTTCAAAAAGGACTACGTCGAAAAAATATCCATACCCTTGGACACCGTGAGCGATGAGAACGGGAAAAAGTATTCTGACTACGATAATGATAGCCCCATTTTGATTGTGGGTGATTCCTCCGTCGGCTTGCTTAGCCCGTGGGGAGGCGGTTTGTCCGACCATCTTGCCTATGAACTGGGAATACCGGTGTCGCGCATAAGCAAAGGGGCTGGGGGCCCGGTGACGCCACGCCTTTTCGCTTCGCAGCCGCCCGAAAAGATGGCGGCGCGCCGGATTGTGATTTGGACGATGATTAGCGAGTATCTTTTTGATCAGGCCGATCAGTGGTCGTCACCGCCTGTGGATTTGGAGCCGGAAACTTCCACGGATAAGACACGGGAAATACGGGAGACTCCGGATAACGCGACGCCAAAGTCCTCTGCGGGGCCAGTGCCTGTCGAGCTCACGCCCATGGGAACGGCGGAACTGGCGCGCGTGCAGGTTCTGCGTGATCAGCTGGGCGGTTGGGATGCGTGGCGAGAAACCTTGCGCCCATTTCAGGAGCTTCTGCGGACACGGGCAGGTGAACAGCAACGGGTCAATGGGAAAGCCGATGTTTTCATGGGCGCGGACCGGTTTCTTTTTTCCATTGACCGGATGAAATACCTGCTGACTCAGGGAGATACCAAGGCGATGGAAGCTGCGGTGAATTGTTTCACCCAGTTATCGCGGGATCTTGCAGCGCGCGGCATCCACACGCTTGTCGTTCCGGTGCCGAGCAACGAGGAAGTCTATCCCGACAAGATTGTGCCCAATGCGCCGGATATTCCTGTATCCCCACTGCGCGCGGAATTCGTGGCACGTTTGTTAGAGAATCAAGTAGAAACCCTAGACCTGATGCCCGCCTTCCAAGAAGCGCGCAAGCAGGGTGGGGCTCTTCTTTGTCGAGAAAATGATCCGC
>CAIZGN010000140.1 GCA_903932505.1 Candidatus Hydrogenedentota bacterium | reverse complement strand
TGGTGGCCTGGGCGGTGGTCGTGGCTCCTTGCCCCTGGAAGCACCCTGTCAGGAGTGGGGAGACGGCTTCCTTGGGGCAGGCCTCGCACTTGGTGGATTCTGGGGTGTCACACTTTTTCTTTTTGCCGCCGTATTGCTCGTCCTCGTAGCTGAGGCAGCACAGAAGGCGGCCGCATTGTCCGCTGATTTTGGCCGGATTGAGCGAGAGATCCTGGCGTTTGGCCATGCGCATTGAAATGGGTTTGAAATCCGCGAGAAAGGCGGCGCAGCAGAGTTCTCGTCCGCAGCAACCGAGGCCACCCACGACCTTGGCCTGATCGCGCACCTGGATGTGGCGCAATTCGATCCGTATGCGCAATTCGTGGGCGAGATCGCGCACGAGTTCGCGAAAATCGACCCGGTCTTCGGCGGTGAAATAGAAGACGACCTTGCGCCGGTCGAAGGTGTATTCGACTTCCACCAATTTCATGTCGAGATGGTGCTGGGCGATTTTGGCTTCGCAGGCCCTGCGCGCGTTGCGTTCTTCGCCGCGAATCATGTCGATGGTGTTCAGGTCATGACGGTTGGCCTTGCGCACAACGCGGAATTCGGCAGACGGGGCGGCTGAATCGCTGACCGGCTCCGGGGGCAGGACGCATTCGCCCCATTCCTGTCCGCGATCACTTTGAACAATGCAGAGATCGTCCCGCTTTAGGCGGACGTCACCGCACCGGAAAGTTCCGAGGCGGTTCGGTTTGCGCAGCCGTATTTTTGCTATTTCCATATCGTACTCCTCGCCGTGGTTGCCTCTTCGTGTCAGGAGGAGGCCTGCGGCGCCAATTTGAAGAACAAGTCACGGAACACGCGTTCCATGCTCAGGTTTCGTTCGATGTATAACCAGGCTTTGTCAATGGCCTCAAGTCGCGCTGCACCGGCGTTCAGCGCACCTTTCGCGAGACGTGCTTCCTGATCGCGGTTCAGCACGCATTGCATGCCTCCCGCAGCGCGGTAGACCCACTCGTCGCGACACCAAGCCAGCATCAAGTACAAATACTCCATGAGATCCCGGCGGAGCATGGCCTCGACGAGGGCGTCCTGTTCCGACTTCGCATCTTCGGCATCGGCCCGTGAGCCGTCGTCCTCGTCTTGGTTGGCGGCTTCGGCCTTGAGCGCGGCGCGCAATGCGTCCTGCTGCTGGCGCACATGCGTGGCGAAGCCCTCGCTCATGGTCAGGGGATCGGCCCCGTTGGCGAGTTCCTCCATCACATGCAGGACGGCATCACGCTTTCCGGAAACTACAAGATCCAGCGCACGCGACATCTGTCCTTGGGCGACCGATGCCAGTGCCAGAGCGGTCGATTCGGGTATATCGTGATCCCGTCGAAGCAACTCCGCCACTGTGGCCGGGTGCAAGGATCCGAAGCGAACCTGCTGGCATCGGGATCGGATGGTGGGCAGCAACATGCGCGGGGACGGGGTGACCAGCACGAACATGGTCTTGCTGGGCGGTTCTTCGAGCGTCTTGAGGAAATGGTTCTGTGCGGCTTCGCCCATGCGGTGGACATCGTCGAAGATAACAACACGCCACGTGCTTTCGTAGGGGCGATAGGCAGCCAGTTCGTTGATGGAATCAATGACATCCACGGCGATATTGCGGCTCTTGCCCGAGGGGACGATGATCTTGACGTCGGGATGGTTGCTGTGCGCAACTTTTCGGCAGGAGAGACAGGTTCCGCAGGCGTTGCCATCGCCCTGGCCGCAATTCACGGCTTTGGCGAGTTCGATGGCGGCCATGCGCTTGCCCACGCCTTCGGGGCCCCAGAACAAAAGACCATTGGCCATTCGCCCGCTTCGCAACATGTTTGCGAGGAAGCGAATGGGAATGTCCTGATCTCTGATGTCGGAAAAGCCCATAGTTTTGCCTTAGACGCCGAGAGCGTCGACATGACCAAGGATGGCCGTGGCGACGTCTTCCACTGATTGAATACCGTTCACTATCTTAATACGTTGAGGCTCCTGTTCCGCAAGCTGGAGAAAACCCTGGCGGACGCGCTCGTGGAAATCAAGGGCCTCCTGCTCGAGACGGTCGCTGCGGCCCCGGTTTCGGGCGCGGCTCAGACCCTCCTCGACGGGAACATCGATTACCAGCGTCAGGTCGGGCCGGATTCCGGCTGCGGCAAGTTCATGCAGACGGCCAAGGGTCTCTAGCGGGAGTCCTCGGCCATATCCCTGATAGGCGATGGTTGAATCCGCGAAACGGTCGCACAGGAGCACGGTGCCCGCCTCAATCGCGGGGCGGATACGTTCGTGCACATGCTGTGCGCGCGCGGCGGCGTAGAGCAACAATTCCGTGGTGGAGCCCATGGCGGTGTGTTCGGGATTGAGGAGGAGTTCGCGGATGGCTTCACTGATGACGGTGCCACCTGGCTCCCGGGTGACTTGAACGGCCCGACCACGCGATTCGATGTGCTGACGAAGTAGGGCAATCTGGGTGGATTTCCCGCAACCTTCCACGCCTTCGAATGTGATAAAGCGACCTTTCACGATTCCACCGCCTTCCGGCGCGCTTCAGCCCCTTGCCGGAAAAAATCATCCAAAGCGGGCGCGTTCCCCGCTTCCAGTTCGCGGGTGAGTTCTTCGAGGTCACGCTGAAATTCGCGTAGGCCTTCGAGCACCGCTTCGCGGTTGGTGAGGCAGATATCGCGCCACAATTCGGGGCGACTGGCGGCGATTCGGGTCATGTCGCGGAAGGCATTGCCAATCATGAAACGCACATCGCCCCCGCGAACGGCCAGGGAAGCGAGTGCTGCGGATACCACATGGGGGATATGGCTTGTGCGGGCCAGCATGGTGTCGTGTTGGGCGGGATCAACGTCCAGCACACGCGCACCGACAGCGGCCCACAGGGCGCAGACGATTTCGCGTGCGCGGTGTTCCAGGCCTTCGCTGTCCTCGACCAGACACACGGCCCCTTCGTAGAAATCGGGGTGGCCGTGCTCGGGACCATATTTGTCCGAACCAGCCATGGGATGGCTGCCGATAAAACGGCGCGGGGCGGTCCAAGTGGCGTGGGCGTGGGCGCAGATGGTGCGTTTGGTGCTGGCGACATCGGTCACGATGGTATCGGGCGCACATAGGCGCCGGATTTGGTCGAGTTTTGGTGCGACCAATCCAGCGGGGGTGGCGATGATGATGAGATCCGCCCCGGTGACGGCATCGGAGAGCGAGAGAGTCGCTTCATCCACTGCGCCGACCTGCAGTGCGGTATCGAGAGAACTTTGGCGATGCCCCACCCCGACAACGTGCCGGGCGAGACCGCGCGCCTTCATCGCAAGGCCGAGCGAGGAACCGAGAAGGCCCACGCCGATGATGGCGACACGGTCGAAATTCAGACTCATGTCGCCTCCTGCAGCGCGGCTTTCGCCTCCTCCACGGTAAACGCGCCGAGATACAAGGCGCGACCCACAATAATCTCATCGACGCCGTCGGGCTCGAGCGCACGCGCGTTGCGCAGGTCGTCCAAGCAGGAAACGCCGCCGGAGATGGTGACAGGAATATTGACCGCCTTTGCCACAGCGCGGGTGGCCTCGTAATTGGGGCCCTTCATCATGCCGTCGCTGAGGATATCGGTGTAAATGATCCGGGCTGCGCCCGCATCTTCGACGAGGCGCGCGAATTCGATGGCGTCGGTGCCGGTGTCCTCGAGCCATCCGCTGAGGGAGACCTTGCCCGCGCGTGCATCTAGGCCCACGGCGATGCCGCCGGGGTAGACTTGGCACACCTCGCGCAGGAAGACGGGATCGCGATGGGCGGCGGTGCCGAGGATGATGCGGTCGGCACCGGCCTCAAAGAGGGTGTCCACGGTGGCGCGGTTGCGGATGCCGCCCCCGACTTCGTAGGGGACGCCAGCCGCTTTCATGCCTTCAAGCGGGCCACGGATACAGCACCGGCCTTCTTTTGCGCCGTCGAGATCCACAATATGAATCAGGCCCGAACCCAGGGATTCCCACCAGGTCCGGGCCTGCGCTACTGGATCCTCGGAGAACACGGTCTCTTGCGCATAGTCGCCTTGGACGAGATTGACACACAATCCGCCGCGAATATCGACCGCGGGAACGACGCGCATTACGCGACGTCCAAGGCCGCCTTGGCTTGGGCGACGATTTGGGCGAAGGTGGCTTCGTCGGTGGCCGCGAT
>CAIZGN010000139.1 GCA_903932505.1 Candidatus Hydrogenedentota bacterium | reverse complement strand
TATGGAGTGCGGGGACGAAGTCACCGCTTTTCCTCCGGACGCAGACAGAACCTCAATACAAACTCCGCCCCAAGGAAACCTCAAGAGGCTTGGTGTATTGCTGCGAAAGCAGCCAAAGCGGTGACTAGCGTCCCCGCACTCCAAATAGCGGATGATGGTGCGCTTATGGTTTCTTGGTCGTATCAGCAGGGGGACGAATGGATTCGTTTTTCTGATCCCCAGTTTCGGGCGCGACCTCAATCTTCAGCTTGCCAATCAGTGGTATGAGCTTGGCTTGTTTGAAGAGGTCGCCTTCGGCGAGTTTGATGTGGGTGACATCCACCAACGGTTGGTCAAAGGTGGGGTCGATGTCGATCCATTTCCCCACCCATACGGAGGCCCACTGGTGAAAGTAGAAACCGGGTTCGTCGCCGACATAAATCAGCCCTGCGACCTCGCGAGCGGGAATGCCTGCCGCCCGGGCCAAGCCGATAAACAAGATGCTGTGTTCGGTGCAATCGCCCTGCAGGCTTTCCAGTACTTCCATGGCATTGGTCAGGCGCGCTGAAAAGGTGGTGTGCATGTTGCCGTGCACCCAGTGACACAGGGTATTAACCGCTTTCCAGGCGTCCTTTTCGCCACCCAGAATCTCTTTTGCCTTGTTGATCAGCCGCTTTTCACCGCTCTGGATAAAAGGGGTCGGCTGGATGAATTCCTGCACCGATGGTTCGGTGACTGGAATTGTGGCGGTCTTAAACCCATCGAGTGTCATGCGCATCCCAAGAAAGGTGAAAGCCGAACCTTCCGCTTGGATGTATTGCCGCTCGTCATTGAAGAAGTGTTCCTCGGACAGCGGGCCGTGTATGGTCAGCCGCAATGATTTTCGGGTGCGTGCGTCAGCGATGGGCTTATCCACCATAGCCGCGTTCGACACAATGACGTCATTGCTGTAATCGACGTCCTTGGCTACTTCCTCGGGTTCCAGGCGCATGGTGAGCATGTCGGCCACCTGATCTTCCAGGGTATCGCCATGCTCAGTGACGTAGGAAATGGTGTCGAGCGGCATGGCATCGACCGTTTGCTTGATTTTGTAGACCTTGGTGCGCACGCCGTCGAGTACCCGCCATTCCACCCCTGCGATTTGACTGCTGCCGCCAATTTCCTTGCCATACAGCGGTTCAAAGGCGGAAAAGGTCAGGGTGTCGCCTATCTGCGGCGAACCTTCCATCCACTTGGCATATTTGACCGCATCGGCGAGGGATTCCTTGGGTTTGGGGAGATCCTGCGTCTTCGCCACCCCGCCCGTGAGGGTTTTGAGGATGAGGCGGTCGCCATTGACCCGCGCATCGAATTCGGAGGTGCCAACGTCTGTCACCCGGGAGAAAATCGATACCAGCGAACCATCGGGACGGTAGGTGCGTTCCGAGAATACCTGCATGTCCTGTTTGACCTTGGACATGTTCATCTTGAACTTCGAGTCTTCGCGCAGGACCACGTTGCCGTCTTTGTCCTTGACGACGGAATGCAGTGCGTAACCGGCCTTCTGCCCGTTGAAATATAGTCCGTACCAGCTCTCGCCCAGCAGACTGTCAATGTCAAAGGCTTGGGCGACAAGAATTTTCGAAAAAAACATCAGGATAGCCATGATGTACGCAGTTCTTTTCATGTTGAAGGGTCTCCGTGGCGTGTGTTTGCTATTCTACACCAGCATCCTGCCTTGGAACCAATTGAGGGGGGAGGTTATACTGGAATCTGGCAGAATTGGACGGTGCATGGTGACACACACGAACAGCGCAGACAAAAACAGCGACTCAACGCCGGAAATTATTGCGATTCGCTTGTCCGACCCGGTCGGCTATCTGGAAATGCTCGAGCGGCAACGCACCCGTTGCCGGGAGGTCGCAGACGGGAAGGCCAATCCGACGCTGTTCCTGCTTGAGCACCGACCGGTGATTACGCTGGGTCGCAACGCCCACGCAGAGCATCTCCTGCGTCCCCGTGAGGCACTCACGGCAATGGGTATTGAGATTATCGACGCGGATCGAGGGGGCGACGTGACTTATCACGGTCCCGGGCAAATGGTGGCCTATCCCATTCTCGATCTTCACGCTTGGCGTCGTTCTGTGGATTGGTACTTGCGCGCGCTGGAGGAATCCGTCATCCGCACGCTGGCGGTTTACGGTCTGCGCGGCGAGCGTCTCGCGGGCTACACGGGGGTGTGGGTCGAAGGGGCGAAAGTCGCAGCGATTGGCGTGGGACTGCGCCGCTGGACCACCTTTCATGGCATCGCGCTCAATGTGAATCCCGACATGACCCATTTCTCGCTGATTGTGCCCTGCGGAATTTCGGATAAACCCGTCACCTCCCTGCAGCAAATCCTTGGGGAGGTGCCTCCCATGGTGGCCGTCATGGATACCTTCGAGCGGTGTTTCCGGGAATGTTTTTGCGGTCCCGACCGGATTCCCCTGACATAGCACGAGCCAGCGGCACTGCTCAGGGAAGCATGGAGAGTTCCGCGTCCAATCGTATTGTGCCATCCTCGTAAGAGGCACTGGCCACGATACTGTGAACCTGCTCGCACTGGCGCAACCACGGGGTCACTGCGGCTTCAAAGGTGGCCGGATCGTAGTTGCGCACCAAACCTAATTGCACAAACTGTAGTGCGCCATTGTAGAACGCGTCGAGTGTGGCATGGGGTTGAATGCGCACGAACAGGTTGGCTGGTTGCGGAAGAATATCCTCTTTCGGCGGTACTGCGAGTATTGCCTCCGCCAGCGCACTGCTCGTACTGACGAACACGCCATCGCCATAGGCGGCAAATGTGGGTTGCAGGGACGGCCCGTCCACCGTGGGGATCGTCAAACGCTGGCTCTCCTTGTCAAAGCGCGGGGTCATGTCTTCGGGGGTATAACCTGCGGGATCGGCTTCAATTTCAGGTGGCCAGGCGGGTGTGTCGTCCGCTATCAATTGGCACTGCGCCGCGAATTCGGGGGTGGGCAACATCGCGTTTTGATCGACCGCCCCCAGCGTCAGCCGGATGGCTGGTCCCAGATGCCGGGCCAGATTGTCTCCGAAAGCGCTCCAAGCCTCCGTCTTTCGGAAGGGTGTCGCCACAAAGTCTGGTACGGAAGCCAGCGGGAAAGAGTCGCCCCATGCCGTGGCGATGCCCGTCCACAGTTGCGGAAGGGTCTTTTCGAAATTGCACGAAACACTAATCAGTCCATCCAGCGGTGCGGGCAGCGGTTGCGGGGTCACCCCTTCCAGTAAGGGGGCCAGACGCTCGCGCCACTCCTGTCGTGGACTGCCCTGAAAATGAATGCGAAAGGCGCGGGGGAGCCACTGCGCGCTGAATTGGGCGTTCTCCACGACGTTGGCCACCCATTCGCTGCCCGACGAGTGGAAGGTACACACGAGGTCGGCGTCCCCTTCACGCGTTGCAAGGGCGGCCAGCGCGTCTTCTCCGAGCATACGTTCTGCCGGAAGCGTCAATGCCCCTGCCAAGGCGGCGTCGGAACGCGAGACCAGAAGTATCCGGCCGCGCACCGCGTAATAATAGCCGGACGATTCGATGTAGCGGAGGCGCACTTCCCCGACCTTCTTGTTTTTGACCGAAGGAAACAGGGAGAACGCCTTCTCGGCCAATGCCCCGATGCGGCTCATTCTTGTCGCGAACAACACATCACTAAATTTGTCGAGATCCTGTCCACTCAGGTAAACCGGCCCCTGAAAAACATTGTTGACCAGCCACTCGGCCTGTCCGAAGCGGTTGGACAAGGCCTGGCGAATCGTGTGGAGCGAAGAACTCTCCGGCACTGCGTTCCAGGCGGCCGACTCGGCGATGGCGGCGCGCCGTTGCAGGAAATCAGGCGCGCACAGATAGTAGGCCTGATCATTGGGCAGTAACGCGCCCAGCGAGTGCACATCCCGTGTGGACCACCACGACCAAAGCAGCGTGGCGAAAAACAGGGCGGTCACCGCGCGAAACAGACCCTTGCGCTTGTTGCGTCGCCGCCTGTATTTGCTGTAACCAGCGGACCGATTGCCCGTGTAGGTGCGTACCGCCTCACTCATGTTCCGGCGTTCCTTTCAGAGTCATGGCGGTATAGGGGCCGGGGCGTCCGTCTTCCTTGGGGAAGGCGACGTACAAGGTGCGTTGCTTGGGTGCGAACACCACGCTGTGACGGGTGGTGGGGTTCCAGATGGCGTCGGCTCCGCCATTCGAGGATTCCACGTTGCTCAGCACCCGCTCGATTTCTTCTCTCCCGATGATGCGCTCTTCCTCGAGTTGTTCCAGCACGCGGACATAGCGTTTGACCGTATCCGGATCGGCGTTTGCGTCACTCGGGAGTGTGCCCAGCAGCAATCCCTTTTCCGCTTCACGCGCGGCCGTCGAGGGCTCCCGCGAAAGCACCACCGCCTCCGGCGCGCCCTTCTCGGTAAAGCCCGCTATCAGCACGTGGTATCCCGCGAGGTCGGGCGATGCTTCGACCAAGGGCACTGCTTCGGAAACCTGCTGGCAATCCTGCAGGATGCTGCGCAGAAGAAATTCCAGCGGCAGCCCGCTTCGAACCGGCACGGGTTGCAGCGGATTTCGTTCGAGCGCTACTACGAGGGCCGCCGCATTCATCCCGGTGAAGAGCCCCTCATTCCACGCGAATCCCACCTGAATAAACGGCTGCCCCTCGGC
This sequence comes from Candidatus Hydrogenedentota bacterium, assembly GCA_903932505.1. GTDB lineage: Bacteria > Hydrogenedentota > Hydrogenedentia > Hydrogenedentales > CAIZGN01 > CAIZGN01. Next base: position 7,276 of record CAIZGN010000139.1, on the reverse strand, counting down.
GGGGTAGACCTCTGTCACCACCGGCGGGTCTTTCTCATTCCAATCCAAGTTGCGGCCCACGAGCAGCTGATCCGCGCCCGCGCGGTCACCCACGGCTGCAAAGATCGTGCAAAACGGTGCCTGAAAGAGCAGTGGCTTGTCTTGGGTCGCCGTGATATGACCGGAATTCTGCAACAGCCACACCGCATCAAAGGGAAGCCCCGCGCCCTCGGCCATCCCCTCAATTTCGCGCATGAGTGGCACGGAAATACCGGTAAGCCATTTGTGTGAGGCCATGCCCAGCACCGGCAGGGACAGCGGGGTCGGGTTCATGAATTTCGGCCAGTAGGACCAGAAGCCGGTGTCGGGGAAGAGACGTCCGCCGTTCAAGGGTTGGAAAACACGCGATTGATACAGTGCGGTAATTTCTGTGGCAAAATGGCGTCCACGCTGATAGCCCAGGGCGTAGGGCTCGCCTTCCAGACGCAATACCATCGCCCCCGGTATTTCCCGGGATTGGGCGGGCGGGGTCAAAGAGGCGGGTGGCGCATCCCCCTTTTGCATGAGTTTGCCGAATTCGCGGTAGAACCAGTCCTCCATGCCGGGACCATAATTGCTGCACACCGATTCGTAGGTCAGGTCGGCGTAATGGGCGCGCGCCACGAAATACATGGCGTAGTCATTGGCAAGACCAACCGTGAACTGGCTTTGATACCCGCGTTGCAGCGCGCGGTTGCGCAGTTCAAGCGCGAGTTCCACGCAGGCTTCACCGGGCACAAAGGCCATCAGCAGGTCGTTGATTTCGAGCGTTTGCAAGAAGGTTTGGGTCGGGGCATAGGCCGCGCCTAACGCCGGTGGCAATTCTGGACGCACACATGCCGTGTGCAGCGTGGCCTCGCCGCAGGTGAGTTTATTGGCCGTGGCGCGCACCCGATCTGCAAGCAAACGCCCCACCGCCTCTGTTCGTTCCCAACCATCCGTTCCCTTCGGCGCGGTGATGGTCTGGTTGCCCTCCGCGCCGTTCAGGAACAGCGCAACGCATCCCTCCGCCGCACCCTTCTCGATGTCATCGCAATAGAATCCGGGATAATCGGCGGAATAGGTGTAGTGGTCCGAATCGGGCACCGAGGTTGGGTGGGCCGCAAAGTTCGCCACCACGGAAATCGCGTTGCCATCCGCATCCTCCACCAAGATCACGCCAATCTGTTCATCGACCGGCCCGCTGCGATACCGCCGGTTGGCCGAGAGGTCATCCTGCTTGGCGGTACCAAAACCGATGGCTGCGCGCCGCCGCCGGTTGTAGGCCTCGTGCATGGACTGCGCGATGCCGCGCGCGGTGGATTCGAGAACCTCGGGCATGAAACGCCCAGAAACGAAGCGGAAGGGATGCTGCTTGATCATTGCACCCTGAGCGCTATGTGTGTGTGTGGCGACGAGTATGATGTTGTCCTTGGGGACCTCGGCGGGGGCCAGCGCCAGTACCCGTTCGCGCAATTCCGGATTGATCACGCACAGATCGGTCGACACCAAGAACACCTTCGTAGTCCCGTCGTCCAGATACAGCGCGCGTGCCCACAGCGGGTCGTGCACCGAGGTGGCCCCGCGACCCATGCGGTCGCCGTAGCCATTGAGAGGCGCGCCCAGCGGTCCGGTAATTTCAACCTTCGCGGAACCCGCTTCCAGGGCCAAAGCCCCGCCCGTCTGCAGAATGACGATCAAGGCAAGGCGTATGAGTATGTTTTTGTAGATTGGACCCAAGAACCATCTCCAATACCCGGCAAAAGACACGCCGGAATAGGGAAAGTGTACCACGTCCATGCCCGGTGCGGCATTTTTCTCTCGCGGAATCCCCGGAAAGCCCCATTTCTTCCCATCTGCCTAAACCGTGTAGAATTAACCCCAACAATAAGGTAAGGATGCCCCATGAAAACCTCATGCACCTTGTTTGCGGGACTGATGCTTGCGATGATGGCCACGGCAGGCTTGGCCGAACCGGAATCAGCACGGCCGAGGCTGTCCTTGAAGGAGAAGACGCTCCTCAAGGAGCCTTCGCCCCTGCGAAGCGCGTTTTATGTCAACAAGACGGGCTTGGAAATGATGAACTTCTGGTCTCGCTCGGTGGACAATGGGCGCACCTGGGTTTCTCAGGTGCCGCAACCCGATTTCAACAGCGGTTTGCCCAAGAATTTCCGGCGAGCCCCGTATCCCGGTTTCGTGGATCCCGTAAACGGTGCACTGCTCACGGTGGTATTCGCTCTCGACCGCCCCGATGTGGAGAGCACCGTTGTCGAACCCAAGGAAACCGGGACGGACAGTTACATCCGATATCGGGTGTCGCTGGACGGGGGAAAGAATTTCCTGTTCGATGAACCGGTTATCCAAGAAGGGGTATATGATTTCAAGCATCCCCTTGAAGGGCTTTATCTGGGGAAAAACGCCATCTTTCTCGGGGACATGGGTTGCCGCCCCATCCGCACACGGCAGGGAAACATCATTGTGCCCACCCAGATGACAATCCTCAATGGCGACGGGGCGCTGGAGAACTTTGGCAGCGGTTGGGACTACTACCATTGCCTCATGCTCATCGGCACCTGGAAGGAAGACCACCGGCTGACGTGGAAGGTCTCGGAGCCTATCGCCGCCGATCCGAACCGTACCGTGCGCGGCTTGTACGAGCCCACGCTGGCGGAGATGCCGGATGGACGGATTCTATGTGTTATGCGCGGAAGCAATGGACTGAAAAAAGACCCCAACCACGATTGGCCGAGCCGCAAGTGGTACGCCATATCCACCGACGGCGGTTTTCATTGGAGCAACCCCGAGGCGTGGCACTATGAAAACGGCAAAGATTTCTTCTCGCCGTCGAGCATGTCCCAGATCATACAGCACAGCAACGGGCGCTATTTCTGGATTGGTAATATCAGCCCGGTGAATGCCCAGGAGAACGCCCCGCGCTGGCCTCTCGTAATGGGTGAAATCGACCCTGCCAGCCTCATGCTTATCGAGGACAGCGTCATCACCATCGACACGCGATGCCCGGAAGAGCCGGAAGGACTCCAACTCTCCAACTTCTACGCGTTCGAGGACCGGGAAACGGGGGACATCGTCCTCCCAACGCAACGATGGAAACCGGGGGATATCAATGAATGGGTGTTCTACCGCATGGGCGTGAAGTAATGGAGTGGGGGGCTCATTTCTCTCCGAGCAGGCTGTAACGCAAGGTGTTCGTCTGCACCCCCAAGGCCTTTGCGGTGGCTGTGTAGTTCTGCTCGAACAGTTCAAAAACATGGCGGGCATAGCGCTTTTCGATGTCCTTGATGGGGGACACTTGCGCACGACTCATTGGGGTCAGGTATTCCTGCCCCTTTCCCTCGCAAGAATCATAGATGCGAAGTTCGCCAAGATCTTTCTCTTCCGCGATCACCTCATCCAGACTCATCTCCAGCAATACAGCTCGATCGATCAGTTTGATGAGTTGCCGCACATTCCCCGGCCACTCATAATCCTTTAAGATGGCCAATTCTTTTTTCCCGAGTTTTTTGGGGCGCCCCTCCACCTTGAGGAAGTTCAGACGCTCCATGGCAATCTGTGCAATATCCTCGGCACGCTCACGGAGCGGAGGGACGTGCAGGCGCAGGGTGGCCATCCGGTGAAAAAGATCGGCTCGGAATTTGCCTTCGCGAATGCACTGTGGCAGATTGAGATTCGTGGCTGCGATGATGCGAACATCAACCTTCTTGGCTGGGGTGTCCGCCCCTTCCGGGGTTACCCAGCCGTCCTCCAGCACACGCAGCAGCTTCGCCTGCACTGTCAGCGGCAATTCCCCGATTTCATCGAGAAACAGAATCCCGTGGTCGGCCTCCACAAAACGGCCGTTCCGCGCTTTTTCCGCGCCCGTAAACGCGCCCTTCAAATGCCCGAACAGATCCGAATTCGCGAGATTGGAATTGCTCGCGTAGAGCGCGCAGTTCACCGGAATAAACGGCCCCATGAAACGCGGACTGCGTTCGCGCAACAGATGGGCGACGTGTTCCTTGCCCACGCCGGATTCTCCCGTGATGAGCACATGACGGTCGGCGTCGGCGCAGCGCACTATCCGCCGCTTGAGTTGCCGCATCGCAGCAGACCGCCCGTGGAGAATGTACTGGTACCCCGTGCGCCGGAATCTCTCCGCGATGTGTTTGCCTGTTTCGTCCAACTGTCCGTCGGCCAACTGACGGATCGCGTCCGGATATGCATCCCGATCCTGATACTTCAAATACTGCGCCATTGCACCCTTGATCAGGTCTAGCCAATCCGTTTGTTCACCGGGCGCAACTTCTTCCTCCGGCGCTCCCTTCACATTGCTGTCAGACCATGCCAGCGCCATCAGCAACTCCGCCTCCGCCCGATCATCAACCCCCAGGAACTTCCCTACCGCAGCGGTGTTGGTGCCCGCTTCCACCAATACCGGAATAGAAAACCGCTCCAGCTGCTCTCGCTCGGCGTCGAGATATCCCCGCCCACAGTGCCAGTAGATGCTTGCGCCTTTCTTTTTCAGCGCCAGGCCGGCCTTTTCCATATCCGACCACGGGCACCACACCCCCAAACCGCAAACATGAACCTCATCCAGCATTAGCCGACTCAGTTCACCGAGGGATTCCGCAACGCTGGAGGCACTGCTCGCCACCAACACCGCCTTTGGATACCGAAGCAAAGCCATGGCCGCCGAGCACGCCCCGTCCACGCCATAGTACGTCAGAATTGCCACCTATTTTCTTGTACCCATTACACCACACCTCTCTATTGGTTCGCTCATTCATTGAGTAGTCTACTCAGAAATTAATCGACATGTCAAGAAAAAAATGGGGGGATTTCCGCGTGGAAATACCGTAATAGACTCAAAATAAAGGCGTTATGGGCTTCCCTTTGGGTTTGGCATACCGATTGCTCTACATAACAGTGAACCAACACAAGGAGGGCAGGCGCAATGAGGACGAATGGGATTCCACTTCTCGAATTCGAACATGCAACCTCCCTCGAGGTGCTCAGATTTGCACTGGGGTGCATTCATGCTCAACTGGGGATACCGGTTCGGGGTGAAAACGGACACGGGCCCACGCAAGCCGACAAGGGCAGTGATGCCATGACAATAGAATGGCAAGAAAAATAACAGGCGTGGCCGGACGGGAAAATGGCCAAGCCGACAATGCATCGACCGTAAACGCCCGGAGTACGGGGGGCGGTCAACATACATGCCACAGGCATGTGAAACCAAGGGAGACAGGTTCATGAAGAAAAAGGGCAAACTGCGCGTAGAGCTGCTGGGCGAGATTGAGTCTGTGATCGCGGGTTCACAGTACTTCGAAACGGATGCGGAGCCCGGGGAGGTCGTGCATCTTGAGCGCGATTCCGACAACCGACACGACCCCAAGGCCATACTGGTCGAAAACGAGGCCGAGGAATCGCTGGGTTATGTTCCTCGACGGATATCCTCCTGGCTTGCTCCCCTGATCGATGCGGGACAAGTCATTGTTGAGGCCCGGGTGCCTGATTATCCCCCTTCGCGGAACAACCACTCGCCGATGGATCTCACCATTTTCCTCGCGGAAAAAGGGAAGGCGCTGCTTGAGGAGAACAATTCCCCCCGCTCTTCTGCGGAGGCGCTGCACCAGGTCGTCCTTTCCGCCTACCACAAGTCAGAATCCTGGGAACACCCGGACGCGATTATGGGGCTCGAGGCCCAGTTGCAAACACTGTCCCGGGAACACCTGCTTCCGGAAACCCGATTGTTGCTCGCATTGCTTCCCCATCGCGCGAGAACCATACGCAGCCAAGGGCGGGACAAGTCCATGAACTCCGTTCGGGAAGCCCTGCAAAATGTCGAGTTCGGTGATCCCATTTCCCATATCAATGTCACGCTGTTCCCGCTCTTTGCACCGAACGGGCATGTCCCGGATTATGTGCTGCTTCGTTCCGCCATCGAATCCGGTACAGCTGAAGTCACCGAGACCTCTGAATCCGGTTCTGTGCCCGAACTGCGGGTCGTCAACAAAGGCGGAAAACCCATCCTCATACCCGAAGGGGAAATAGTGACCGGTGCGAAGCAAAACCGGGTCGTGAACATTACGGTGCTGGTGGCCGCCCATTCGGATTTCGTGCTGCCCGTCAGCTGCGTCGAGCAGGGACGCTGGAACCGCACCTCTCGGGAGTTTCAGGCTACGCACTTTGCCCCGAGTCGACTGCGGGCGAAAAAATGCGCCAGTGTGCGTGAAAACCGAATGCGTTATGGACAGGCCCGAAGCGATCAAGGGGAAGTTTGGGAGGAAGTCGCCTTCAGCCTCGGCAAGGCTGAATTTAACAGCCGGACCGATTCCCTCACCGAATGCTTTGACTCCCAAAAAGACCGGGTGGCCGAATACTTCGAGAACCTCGGCCTTCCCCCGAAGACAACAGGCGTTCTGGTCGCCCACAACGGACAAATCGTCGGCATGGATCTCTACGACTGCTCCCAGACCTTCGAGGCCCTGTGGAAAAGGCTCGGAGAAGCCTACTTCATGGAAGCGGCCACGAGTGAGGAAACAAAAGGTAAACCGATTAAGCGGGATAAGGTCGTACATTTCCTCAGCCACTTCGCCGAGGGATTGGAGCCCGCCAAACAGAGCTTCGGGCTCGGCACCGAGTACGTGAACACGGATCGCGCTCTGTCCGGCTCCGCCCTTTGGCACGAAGGCCGCATTCTGCATTGCTGTGCATTTCCGGTGAGGTAAAGGGCTGGCCGGGTCGTGCGCCCCTCCCCGGCGCGCGGCCCGGCTTCGTCCGAAAAACCGGTTTCGTCAAACCATAGTGACCACAAGAAACGAGGTAATCATGAAAAGAATTCCCCTGCTCCTGCTGCTCCTGCTGTGCATCGCAACGACCGCGACCGCCGACTCGGTCAAAGGAATGGTCGCCCTAGCCAATCCCGGTTGTGACTACTTTATTGTCGGCACCAACAACGGATACGTCCTCCTCGAATGGTTTGGAGGAAGCATACCCTGCGTGGGTGACATGGTGTACGGGGATATCGAATCCTACGGCATCAAGAGCCTGTACAATATCACCAAAGACGCCGAAACCCGTGTCTGGGTCGATGAATACTGGCTTTCCAAAGATCGGGTAATCGACAGATACTTGGGCAAATGCCGATAGGAGGGGTATCGAGATAACTAATATGGCGGGCGGCGACACAGTAGCCGCTTTGGCCTGAATACCACGCCAAGAATCATACCACGAGTTTTCTTTGCCTTTATGGAGAGTATTTCCTTGTCAGAAAACT
>CAIZGN010000138.1 GCA_903932505.1 Candidatus Hydrogenedentota bacterium | reverse complement strand
CGCACTGTCTCGCCACACATTTTTTAAAAACCTACACTTGTAAGAGTGGGACGCGGCGGGCCGGCGGTGCGTGGTGCGGGCCAAGGCCGGGGCGCATGTCCGCTTCGGCCAGCGCGACTGCACCCTGTCGTCGGTGGCGGCGGGCGTGGAATTCGAGCGGACGCGGGAAGTGGACAGGGAGGTGAAGCGCCGGGCCAACGTGGTCGGCATCTTCCCCAACGAGGCCAGCATCAGGCGGCTGGTGGGGGCCTTTGACATCCCAAGAGGCCGGACATTTCAACTTAGCCGCTACATTACAACTCAATTGCGCCTACTAGGCGTTATGTCCAATCGCGGCGAACGGCGGCGAAAACGCGGGCATCGGCGTCGATTGGTCCGCAAGCGCCGCCTTCCCGGATTCGCGCCGCCCACCACTGAAGGCATTGACCCGCGCATGGATACTGGGGCGGTCACGGTTGCAGCCCCCCATGCACCGTCCGGCGTCAAGAGGAGGCGCATGGCCTAAAGGAGCTATCGGGCAGGCTTTATTCAAGCTTGTCATTCAACCCAAGCTCTCTCAGTGCGGCTCGTGTCTCTTCAACCTTCTGTTGTGAAACCCCACCGTCCGGGGCAACCTCGATTTTGACGGATAGCTTTAGTCCGTTGCCCGTGGCGAACTTGGCAAGCACACGGGTATAGAAGTTCATCCACTTTTGCGGAGAAATCTCCCCCGACCAAGCGAGCATCGAGACGCCTTCTGATTTATGCCCCTGCTCCGGCTCTTTGCCTCCCCCCGATGTTGAGCCGACTGATGGGGGCGTGGTATCTTTTCCAGAGGAACCGCCGCTGGTGGTTGTCACGGTGACATTTGGCGATTCCCCGCCACTAGGATTGACTAGAGTTTCCCTTACTTCAGAACGATAGGCTTCAGCGGATTCTTTGGTGATGACATACAGGTCATCCGAAATCTCGACATCGGCAACGTTAAGGTTCTTTTCAAAAATGAACGGTTCATACCGTCCGTTTGCCGTTTTGCCGACATAGGCAAGGATGCCATTCTCAACACCCCTGGCGATGGTTTCCTTGATCGTGTCTGGATTAAGGATGCGAGGGAACAGAGGGGAAGCGTAGAACGCATCTCGAACTGCCTTGGTACTCCATTCTTTGAATGCCGGGGACCAGTTGCGCACCAAGAAACTTGGGCTGATTCCGGTCTGGATTTCGTCGTTTTGCCGTAAATGCGTAATTATGAACTGCACTAATGAATCCGAAGCACTGGAATGCACAAGCCCCAAGTCTATGCATCTAAGCCCGTTATCCTTGCCAAGCAAAATCACGTTTTTGTATGTGCGCCAAACGGATTCCTTCAAATCTCGCTTGGCTTTTTTGATGTTATCGGCGAGTTGATAACGTTGCAACTCATCAATGCTGATTGACGGCAATTCCTCGCCGATTTCTTCCCATGCCAGTAGACGCCGCGCCAGTTCCTGTAAATCTCCGGCTGATTGTGCGACACAGAACACCAAAGCACTTTTGAATGTTCGCGAGGATGTGCCATATTCCCGTATTACTGATTCCACAAAAGCTTTGGTGCTGGATTCATCCTCCATATTTGTTTCCAGGGAAAGGATGGCAAATGTCAGAATGGCACGGTCAGGAATCTGATTGCTCTTTTCTGGGAAGTACAAGCGTTCGATGCCGTTGCCCGCCGCAAACACAGCCCGAATCTCGGCCTGGACACGCTCGCTAATAGCCGGGCCTTTGATATTTGCCCGTCGGTCTGCATAGCGCTTATTCAGGTTTTCCTTGAAGCTGAAGTGATACCGGTTGCGGTCAACCGTCAGGTAATAGCAAGCCTCGGTAAGGGCTTCCAAGACCGTTTCGATATTGCCAATGTCTGTATCCGGTTCGGCTACGGCCAGCCGCAGTTCTGGAATTGTGGATTCATTCCGCGTCATGCCGCCGTTCGACTCAAAGAAGATCGTGGTGGCTATCTTGCGGTGCAATCGACTTTTGCGAATGGTGTCGGTCGCCTCAGTATCGAGCCGGACGGCGTGTGAATCCTTTTTGCCGCAGATGTCGG
>CAIZGN010000137.1 GCA_903932505.1 Candidatus Hydrogenedentota bacterium | reverse complement strand
GCCTCCTGTTCTTGCTACACCCATTCTAAATCAATGGAGGACCAAGGTCCAACTCGTTCGCTTCTCCATCCTCACAAACCCAATGTGGAGCAGACATTCCTGTCTGCTCAAATCCCACGTAGAGCACACATTCCTGTCCGTCCATCCCACACCCAAACCCCCCAATGTGGAGCAGACATTCCTGTCTGCTCTCTTTCCCTGTGAAAATACGCTACAATTAAACAGTCCATCGGGAGAAAACTCATATGAAACACTTAGCTCTGTTCCTAGGAATATACCTCAGCCTTGCTGGAACAAGTTCAGGTCGCGCGCAGACGATTGACCTGTCCGGCGATTGGCAATTTCGGCCCGACCCGGAACAGGTCGGCGAGGCGCAGCAATGGGCAGCCCCGGAAACTGCCGACACCGACTGGAGCCACATGCTCGCAGGGACGCGATGGGAGGATCAAGGATTCCCCGAAGTGGATGGCACCGCTTGGTATCGTCGAACCCTCGAAATTCCCGGAGCCTGGCGCGGCAAGCCGGTGTGGCTCTACTTGCGCGGGGTCAACGACGGTGGCACCGTCTACTGCAACGGCACCAAAATCCAGACCTTCGGAAAACGGGAATCGACCTCGATGTCCGACACGCCCCTCCTCGCATTTCTCGGCGATGCGGTGCGATACGGTGCGCTCAACACAATAGCCATCGCCGTGGAGGATTGGGGCGGCAGCGGAGGCCTGTGGAAACTGCCCTGCCTCATCTCCTCCAGCCTTTCCGCATTGCCATTGGACTCCATCATCCAAACCACAATGGACACGGAGACGGGCCTGTTGTCGGTCTCGGTCAACACAACCGGGCTGGGCCCGATACCCCCAAGTTCCACGCTCCTCGTCGAAGCAACGCTGGACAAGGACACCGCTCCCTTAAAGGCCGCCACGCCCCTTGAAGGAGATGCACCCAGCGCGGTTCTCGAACTTAAGCTCCCGCAGGCCGCGCCCGGAAAGCCCTTTGCCCTACGGATTGCCGTACGCGATGCGCAGGAAAAGCCCGTCGCCGGGCTTGATTGGCAGCAAGAACAGACATGGCCCCGCCCACCGGCCTGGCCAGGTCTCTATGCCCACCTCAATGTCCGAAACAACTTTGTCACCGACTTGCTCAACATCCCCCTACCGGTCAGCGATACCGGATTCCTCAACCCGCGCGATGGATGGGTCTTCTTCGAGGTCTCTTCGAAAGAAACACCCCCGGCCCTGTTTCTCGATGAGGAAACGACCCCGCTGGTCTGGCGACCCAATCCCGCGCAAGGCCTGTCAGAGGCCATGCGCTACGTAAAACAGGGGGCGCACCTGCTCCGAATCGAGGGCTATGCATCGGGAACACTCAACGTACGAACCGTTCCCGAACTGGCCTATTGCTATTACCCCGCCGCACCGCACATCGCCCCCTACGGCCCCTATGATTGGGCCTACATGACGCGCCACGTGCTCTCAAACGTCAACACGATCGTGACCACCGGCGGCATGGCCCCGGAGGAATTCGAAACCTGGATACACGAGGGCCGTCAATGGATTGGCAACTCGTCCCTGCCGGGGCTGACCGCAAAGACCGCCCCGACCGTAGAAGAAGTGGCCGGGATTTGGGCCGGGGTTCCGGGCGCTTCCGCGCCGGGCTACAACGGCATCATCGTCGACGAATTTCTGGCCGCAGATGCCGAGCACTACCGCGCGTGGAGCGGGGCACTCCAGCAGCTCCATGACCGTCCCGCCTTTGCCGGACGCACCTTCTACGCATGGTGTGGCGATCTCTACGGAGCCTCCGCCAGCGAGGAGTTCTGCCGCCTCACCATGAACCTTGGCTATCGCTTCGCCTGGGAAAAATATCTCGCCGAAGCCCCCGATGAAACCGCCGCAAAGACCGGAATCCTGCGCGAACTCGCAGCACCCATGCGCGCGTGGCAGCGAGAACAACCCGGTATCGAGTCGCGCACCGTCATGTGCCTCGGCTATCTCTGCTCGTTTCCCGAGACCGTGAACAGGGATCCCGCTGTCGATTACCACCGGTTTATGGACATGCAGTTTCAGGCGCTCGCCACCAATCCCGCCTTCTGGAACCTATACGGCATCATGGAATACTCCGCCAGTTACGCGGACGAAGAATCACTGCGCTGGGCCCACAAGCTCTTCCGGCATTACTGCATCGAGGGACACCGCACCCTGCTTTCCGATTGGCCCTATCGCCCCGACCATCTCGTCAACCCGGACTTCGCCGAAGGACTGAATGGATGGACCATTGAGGCGGCCGCGCCAGAAAGCATCGCCGCGCGCTCGATGGACGGATACAGTCACCTGCACGGCCGCTATCCGCGCACCAATCAGGGCGACCGTTTCTGCTGGATGAAACGCGCAGCCAACGCGCCCAACCGCATCCGGCAAACGGTGAAGAATCTCGTTCCGGGCCGCCTCTACTCGCTCAAACTGCTGTCTTCCGACCTCGCAAAGCTGGATGTCCAGCAGACCGTGTCGCTCAACGTGCAAATCGACGGCGCAGAAACCATAGCGCCCTATGGCTTTGAGTACACCTACCCCATCAACTACGCGCATGAACTTCCGCCCTATACCCGCGAACACCCGGCCTACTTCACCTTCCGCCGCATGGTCTTTCGCCCGGCAGGAAACACGGCCGAACTCATCCTCTCCGATGCCACCAAAGACGGCGTCGCACTCGGCCCCGTGGGACAGGAAACCGCCTTCAACTTCATCGAGATACAGCCGTTCATCGAGCCTTGAGAACGCAATAAAGTTCTGCGGCCCGATTAGGCCCCGTAAAATCCGAATTCATAGGCGGCCGCGTACAGCGCCTCGATGTTTTCCGGCGGCACACCCACTTGGATGTTGTGCACATTGTTGAAAACGTAGCCACCCCCCGGTTTCCATACCTCGAGGTTCTGTCGCACGGCCTCGCGCACCTGTTCCGGGGTAGCACTGGGCAGAATGTGCTGCGAATCAATCGCCCCGCCCCAAAACGAAAGGCGGCCGCCAAACTCGTTCTTCAACACACCCGGCTCCATGCTGTTCGCGCTGATTTGCACGGGGTTGAGGATGTTGATGCCATTGTCGAGCAACTCGGGCACCAGAGTGCGGCAGGCTCCGCAGGTGTGATACCAGATCTTGGCGGATGTCCGCGAACGGATGTACTGCACAAGCCGTTTGTGGCGCGGCTTCACCACCCGCCGGTAAAAATCAGGCGAGAAAAGGCAGCCCTGCTGTCCGGCCAGATCATCGCCAATCATGATGACATCAACCACATCGCCGACCTCGTCGAGAAAGACCCGAAACCAGTCCATCCAAAACTGACAGGTGCGGTCGATCAACGCCTCGCAGAAGCTCTCGTCCGTCATCATGTCCATAAACCATTGTTCCAAACCGCGCATGTACCAACAAATCTCGTAAACCACCCCCGAGATACCACTCACCACGGCATAGGGCGTTTCGTTGCGAATCTCCAGCGCCTTCGCGCGCAATCCCGCAAAACGACCCTGGTCATCGCCCTTCGGAAAAGGATAAGCCCGCACATCGTCGACCGTGGCATGCGCCAGAGGGTGGTGCGTGATATCCATGAAATGCGGCGTTTCCTCCGGCATCGACCACCGCACACCGAACTCGTCGGTGAGGTCGTGCCAGTGTCGCCCGTCGCGTTCGCACGCCACGATGCCGCCCTTGAAGTCAGCGGCCGCGCCCGCCGCAATATACCGCGTGTCCACGTGGAGCCGTTCCAGCACCGCCTCGGACGGCTTCGCCAGCTGCTGCACTGCGTCCATGATTTCCACTTCCCCGCCCATGCCCCAGTACTTGAGCAGGGCCTCATAGGCCAGCCGGTGAATCCCGGTCTGGTTCCCCCCAAGGTCAATGGGAATCCGGTCGGGTTCCTCGTGGTTAAGCGCCTTCAGCAAACGCTCGCGCGACGTCATGGTTTCCCGTTTCATGGCCAATCTCCTCTTCTTCTGCTTCTCGGTTCGGGAGCATGATACCGGATTCGGGCCAGTCAGGGAAATCACCGCAGAAAAATGCATTTACAGCCGCCGATTTTAGGAGTACAATGGAAGGCAGGAGCAAATGGCTCCTTGGGAGGGTCTTGGCCATGAACGAAGCCATCGAAGGTTATCTAAGTCCCGAGGAGGAGCAAACACTCCTCCAAATCGCCCGAGCCAGTCTGCATGATTGCGTCACCCATGAACGGAAGACCGACCTCAGCCCCTTCACCCTGTCAACCGCCTTGTCCGACAACCGGGGCGTCTTTGTGGCCCTGCGTTGCGCGGGACACATGCGCGGTCGCGTGGGTTCCGCCACCAGTCCGCTCCCGCTGGCGGAGACCGTGCGCGATTACACCACACAGGCAGCCCTGCACGATGAGGACTACCGCCCCATCGCACCCAACGAGGTCGATGACATCGACATCGAACTCGCGGTGCTATGCCCCAACGACGGTGCCGCGTCCCCTTTTATTCCGGTCAAGGATATCGGAGACATCCTCATCGGACGAGACGGACTCTATCTGGCGCAGACCGGCACCCAAGGTGGCGCTCTGATCCTGCCGCAAGTGGCCGAAGCCCACGACTGGGACACGGAACGCTTTCTCCGGGCCTTGTGCCGAAGGGCGGGCGCACCACCACGCGCCTGGGAATTGCCCGGGGTAGGTCTCTACCGCTTCAGCGCGCAGGTCTTCCGCGAACGCCACCATTCCGATTATCCGCATTGGTAGGAGGAGAAGCTTCCCGTCCAAAAACCAGCGTCAAAGACTTCGCGATGCCCTCCGGGAATGGAATCGCGACCGAAATAGTTTATAATGACGAAGGTAGGAGTCTGTTTATAGCGCAGTTCCGCCGAAACCGATATTTTTCAGTCGGTCATAGTTTTGGGGACTCAAGCAACAACAAAAACCACGCGTGGGAATTGTGTGTGCGTGAACCCCGCTCGCGAAGGCAACCATGGAAAAACCGGGCACAGCCTGTGTGTGTTTGGAGTGTCTGGCTTTTCCTAAACCGTACAGGAGAAAGAACGATGAAAACGAGTAAGGCAATTCGGACTTGGGGTCTGGTATGGGGTGCGGCAGCCTTGGTACTGGTCTGTGTGGCCTCCGCCAGCCACGCCGCCGATGCAGCATCGGTCACGCTGGGCAACCTGCAGAAGGCTTTCAACGGCGAATCCAACGCCAACGCCAAGTATTTGGCTTTCGCGAAAAAAGCGGACGAAGAAGGCTACGGCCAGGTCGCCAGCCTGTTCCGCGCCGCTGCAGCCGCAGAAGCCATCCATTTCAAATTCCACTCGCAGGTGATCGAGTCCCTCGGCGCCAAAGCCCAGGCCGACATCAAAGCCCCGGAAGTGAAATCCACCAAGGAAAACCTCGAAGCCGCCATCAAGGGTGAAAGCTACGAGCGCGACACCATGTACCCGGAATTCATCGCCGCCGCCGAGAAGGAAAAAATTCAGGCAGCCGTCGACACCTTCAATCACGCCAAGGCTGCCGAAGCCGGTCACGCCAAGCTCTATCAGGAAGCGCTGGACAACCTCGACAAGTGGAAGGGCGGCAAGAAAGATTTCTTTGTCTGCCCCGATTGCGGCAACACCGTAGCGGCCCTCGCCTTTGCGAAATGCCCCATCTGTGGCGAGTCCAAATCCAAGTTCGTCAAGGTCAACTAACAGCAGCGAAAGGCGGGTTGCGGCATGGCGGATAAGCCTAATACGCCGAACCAGGTCGAGAAGCGGGGATTCAAGCGGCAAATCAGCCGCTGGATCCCCGCTTGCGCGGCCGGGACGGTTCTTGCAGTAATGGTCTGGATTTGGCTCGTACTTCATATCAACGGAAGTGGAGGAAACCAGTTCGCCGCCGATGCGGGATTGCGCTGGGTCGCTGTGGGGCGGCTCGCAGGTCTGCTGGCCATGACCCTGCTTATGTTTCAGGTCCTTTTCATTGCACGCGCTCCGAGAATAGAACCGCTCTATGGCATGGATCGTTTGACTCGATGGCACCACAATCTCGGGATTGTCGTTGTCTTGCTGGTGGCTGTTCATGTCTTCAGCGTGACACACGGCATGGCGCAGAGCGGCGGCAACACCATGGTGGACCAATTCCGCCAGTTCTTGAAGGACTGGGATGATATTCCGGAAGCATTGGGCGGGCTTGCATTGCTGCTGGCTGCGGCGGGCCTGTCCATCGCCAGGGTCAGACGCTTGCTGGGGTATGAGCGCTGGCACGCCTCCCATCTGGCCATGTATGCAGCCTTGGTATTGATTCTTGGTCATCAATTGGAACTCGGGTTTGATTTGAACGAAACTGTTTATTTCCGGGTCATCTGGTACATCATGCTTGGGGTCGTAGGCTTCCAACTCTTCCTGTTTCGGTTAATGTTGCCTTGGGCACTTTTTGGACAGCACCGTTTTCAGGTCGACAGCGTGACCCAGGAAACCAGCGACGTGGTTTCGGTGCGAATCACGGGCCGAAAGATGGAGTCCATGCGCGTGCGTCCGGGACAGTTCGTGATTGTCCGCTTTCTCGCGCGCGGGTTCTGGATGCAGCCCCATCCCTTCTCCATTTCCGCGCCCTTTGACGGGAAAACCCTCCGGCTCAGCATCAAGAAACTGGGCGATTTCACGCGCCGGATTCCGGAACTCCAACCCGGCACCCGCGTGGTCGTGGATGGCCCCCACGGAGCGTTCACCCCGGATCGACGCCGCTCCAACCGCATCCTCCTTATCGCCGGGGGAATCGGCATCACGCCCATACGGTGCCTTGCCGAGGCACTGCTCGACCAGCAGTGCGATGTCGCGCTGCTCTACGGAAACCGAGACCGGCACGGTGTCGTATTCGAACAGGAATTGCAGGCGCTCGCGGAACGCTTTCCGCAATTCCGCCTGGTGCACGTCATCAATGACGGAACAGACTGGGACGGCGAAACCGGTATCATCGACCACCATCGCATTGCACGCTTGGTACCCGATTGCGCAAATCGTGATGTGTTCCTCTGCGGCCCACCGGCTATGATGACCGGCGTCCTTGCGGCCCTGCGCGCCCTCCAGGTCCCCAAACGCAATATCCATTTCGAGCGCTTCTCCTTCTAATCCAATCGAGCCGTGTCTGCCCGGTCGGTTGACTGCGCCCTCAGCCGGTCTATATCATCCGACGGGTGGAATCTCCGTATGCGATGGCTTAAACAAATGCTCAAAGGAATGTTGCCTGCCCGCTGGACGCAGCGGGTTCAGTGCCATTTGGGACTGCCCCGGCGGGTGCAGGTACTCGAAAAGCAGCTGCGGATTCTCACCGAACATCTCGCACAGGATCGATCCCCGACCTTGGTGCCGAAAACACAGTTTCACGCACCCATCAACGCTCACGAGCTCAAGGTTTTCTCGCAAAACGGCGAAGACGGCATTCTCCTGTATCTCTTCTCCAAGATCGGGTCGGTATCCAATACTTTTGTCGAATTCGGCATTGGCGACGGGAGTGAATGCAACACAGCGGACCTGTCCATTAACTTCGGCTGGCGGGGTTTGCTCATGGATTGCGAATCGCGGAACGTGAACGCCGCCCGCCGGTTCTACGACGATGAACTGCGCACCGCTTCAGACCGCATCCAAATCATCGAATGCATGGTGACGGCCGAAAACATCAACGACGTACTCGCAACCAATGGTTTTCAAGGCGAAATCGATTTGCTCTCCATCGATATCGACGGCAACGACTATTGGGTCTGGAAGGCCATCGACGTGGTGAACCCCCGCGTGGTCGTCTGCGAATACAATGCCTGTTTCGGGTGCGACCGTGCGATCACCGTCGCCTACGATCCCGTCTTTGACCGTCGCGCGAAACACCCGAGCCTTCTCTATTTCGGGGCCTCACTGCCCGCGCTGACCGCCTTGGCAAAAACGAAAGGCTATGTGCTCGCCGGATGCGACCAGCATGGGGTCAACGCCTTCTTCGTGCGCCAGGATCTTGCGGAGGGATGCATTCAGGCATTGACGCCCGCCGAGGCCTACTACCCCTTGCGAGATCGCCTGATGGGAGTCATCGGCCCGGATCATTTCCAGCAAATCGCCGCCATGCCGTTCGACACAGTGTGACCCCCCCCCGGCTCAACGCGCAGCGCGCGGCGTGCGAAAGGCCTGTATCAGCGTGCGCAAATCCCGAACCGCCACCACGCGGCTAAGAAAACAACCCGCGACAAACAGCACGAGCGCGACAAGGCGAACCATCATTTCCCCATGCCCGCCCCAGAGCATCCCGCCCGCCACCATCATGCAAAGATGCGGCATGCACCAGGCCGACAACGACTCGCACAAGCCATGCTTCCGCACCGCCCAGGCCTGCGCCGCAAGACTCAGAAAGGCGGTGGCCGCCGCAGCCACAGCCGCACCTTTCAACCCCAAGGTCGGCAGCAGCACCGCATTCGCCGCCACATTAAAAAACGCCGCCCCGACATTGACCGAGGTCACCCAGCCCGGTTTCCCCAAGGCGATTAAGGTCTGCCCCATAAGCCCTGTCTGTACGCCGACCGCCGCCGCAAACATCAGCAGGCCCAGCACCGTGGTGGCCGCCAAATACTCCTGATTGAAAAGAGTGACGAGCAGCGGTTCTTGAATGAACACCGTGAAGAGCACGCCCCCATAACTCAAGAAGGCGACCATGGCCGAAGTGCGTGCAAGAAAACGCGCGGCCTCCTCCGGCTGCCCCCGGCCGATCATGCCGGACAAAGTGGGCAGAAAGGGAACCGTGATCGCGCTCAGCACGCGCGACATCAGCATCGGTATCCGTTTCGCCATCTCATAAATGGCCACGGCAGTGGGCGAAGCAAGGAAAAACACAATGAGCATCGTGTCAAAGCGCTGGAAGACGAAACCAAGCAGACTGTTCGCATAAAGCGGCACACTGAACCTCACGCAATCCCGGGCCTCCACCAGTTGCCGGTTCCAGCGGGCACCGGACGGCAGCGAAAAGATCAGCCAAAGCGCGGTTGTGGCGGCCGAGGCGACCATGGCCGCCGCCAGCACACCCACACCCCGGTGCAAAATCCACAGGCAGAAGAACACCAGCACAATCTGCGCAAACGACGCCACCGCGATGCCCGTCGCCCGTGCGCCATACCGATTGAAACCCGCAAGCGCAGCCATCGCCATGTCGCGAAAAGCACCCGCCACGGAGAGCAAAGGAACCAGTGCAATCAGAACCACATACGGTTGCCACTGGGGCCATCCCAATCCCGACAACCACGCCACCCCCAAGATTGCCCACCACAGACCCACAAAGCCCGAAAAAACATGACTCTGCATCCGCAAGCACGACCCGACAATCGCGCCCCGGCGTTCATCCGGGGCTGCCCCAATAAGTTTCGGCAGCGAAACCGCAAGCCCCAACCCGCCCGCGATATTGAAGAAATCTGACCAAAGAAGCAGCAGGGAAAAATGGGCCACCTCCGTCTGCCCAAGCCGATTCGTCACCATTTTCCCCACCGCCAGCATCGCAACCGTGGAAAACAGAATAGCCGCGCCAGACAACACCCCGCCACGAATCACGGCATGACGACGATGCTGCGAAGAGGAATGCATATCGGGGTTCGCCTGCGTCATAGCCTCCTCCGAAAACCGCATGAAAAGCATCCCCGCGCAAGCGCGAAGCGCCCAAAAAAATCCCCCTTCGAAGGGGGTGGTGCGGAGCACCGGGGGATGTCAAACCCGCCAGCAACACCGGGAACCATGCAAACCACCCCGCTCATAACCCCGCCCCTCCCCGCCGTTTCCGCGCCACAACAAAAATAGACAACCCAAACGGAAACGACATAAGCCCCAGCAGGGCGCGTTCCACACGCAATATCGCGGTAAACAAACGATTCCCAATGCCATCGACGTTCGTATCCGTATCCGAAGCACGCGACGAATCGCCTCTGCGCAGAAAACGAACAAGGAGGATGGCGGGAAAAAGCAGCGTGTTCCAATAGGTGGCACGGATCACCTCAAAGCCGTTTTCCTGAAGCATATCCTGTACCTCGCCGCGCGTAAAACGGCGGTCGTTCAATACCGCCGCGTCATGAGAAGACATCAGCCACGGATAAGCCGGCAGGTTGAGAAAAAAGAGACCGCCGGGACGCAACACCCGCTGAACCTCGCGAAGCGCCCCTCCTTTATCACGCACCCCCGCATTGCACAACACATCGAAGGACACCGCCGCATCGAAGGTTTCACACGGGAACGGCAGGTCTTCCAGGGAGGCGATGGAGGTGCATTGATGTCCCCGCTGGCGGCAGAATGCAATGGCGACATCAGAAGCATCAATCCCGGCGGGGGACCCGGCCTTCCCCGCATCCCGCGCAATCCAATCAAGCACCGCCCCGGTGCCGCATCCGGCGTCCAGAACCCGCCCCACCTTCGCGGGCAGATACTGCCCCCACATGCGTGCCAACAGTTCGCGCAACGACACATACCACCAGTGGCGATCTTCCACATTGAACATGATGCCGTATTCTTCGGTTTTCATGCGGAAGAACACTCCGTATTTTCAGCCCGGTGCACCGCCGCCCGGTACTCACTCAGCGCGAGAAAAATCCACGCCAATCCCCAACGCGGACAATGCAGCTTCGAAACGAAACCCGGATACTGGCGGTAATACGGCAGCCCGTTCTTCGGATTGCGCAGGTGGCGCGAGGTCCAGTACATCGTGCGCGTGGCCAGCGCCAGCGCATCGGGTTGCCACGCCGACAGCAACGAGGGACAAAGCATGCCTTCCGCACACGCATGAATATCCACCGGATAGCGACCCGCAAGCGTGACCGGGCATCCATCCTCGGCAAACAGGTTCTTCCGGTAAAACGCGAATCCGCGCAAGATCGCCTTGGACAGACCGATGGAAGCATCCTCGTCCGAATGCAATCCCAGCCCTTGGATTTCGAAAAGGGAACGCAGCACAAAACCCGTATGGTGATGGTCCACCAGCGAAAGCGACTTCGCCTCGAAGGGCTCACCATCGAGATGCTCCCCGTAGGGCCACGAACCGTCCTCGTGTTGCCTTGCCAAAGTGAATTGCACCGCAGGCCACGCCGCATCGTGCAATTCTGATTCGCCCGTCTCCGCGTAAACCCGCAACAGGTGCGATGCGGCATGCAAACTGGCGTTGTGAACCCGACGCCCGTCGGTCGGGGTATACGCAAAACAACAGGTGCCGTCCGTCGCTTCAAACCGGGGCAAGTCGCGAAGAAAAAATTCCGCAATGGATCGCGCGGTGGCCAGATGCGCCTTGTTACCGGTAATCTGATACGCGCGAATAAACCCCTCGCCCGCAATCGCAGAAACAACGCCCACAGGCGTGTATTTGGGCGTCGAAAGCCCGCGCGCGGACACATCGAAGGGATAGCCCCAACACAAGCCGTGCCAGCCGGTGCTTGGATGTTCCAGCAACCACTGCAGATGTTCAAGAGCTTGCGCGAGATGCGTTTTACCGCCAAAGGTCTGGTGCAGCCGCAAATGCCCGGTCGCGACCAGCGCGAAGGCCTTCGCGTTGAATTGCGGCGCAATCCCCAGCATCTTCCGCGAGAACACCGGAAAACCATCCGTGACCGCCGTCGCGACCTTGCGCAACAAGGGATGCGGTTGCGCAGCCCGAATCAGCGGATGCTCGCGCACGTCGAAACGATCATGACCCAACAGCCCATGTTCCGAGATCCACGTTTCCAGTTGCGAACACCAGATCTCCGCAAATACGGGATCTCTTTCGGGAAGGTCTGTGGGCTTCACAGCAACCATGCCGCCCCTACCTTCCCGCCGCCGGTTTGACCGCATCAAAAACGTCCAGCAATTTCCTCGCGTCGTTTTCCCAATGGTAGGTGGTCTCGACCGCCTTGCGCCCGTTTTCGCCCAAACGCCGGGCCTCTTCCGGGTGCTCCAGCAAATACGCAATCGCCTTGGCAAGTGCCACCGGGTCGGACACGTCCACCAGAAGTCCGCAATCAGCCGCAGATATGATGCTATTGACCTCCACTGCAAAGGCCGGCGCGATCAACGGCACTTCTTCCCGCATATAGTCGAACATCTTGTGCGGCATGGCCAGTGTATGGTTCATCGGCCCGGGCTGGAACAAAACCAACCCCACTTTCGACAGGGCGATATAGGGCGGCACTTCATCAAAGGGAATTTCCGCATAGAGGTCAATAACATGCCCAAGGCCCGCCTCCTGAATCGCGTCCCGGTAGGCCTGCTCATCCCCGTAAATGTATTTGCCCAGCAGAATGCACTTCAGATCCCGGTGGGTGCCAACGAGGATCTTTATCGCCTCCAAGAGCTGATAGGAACCACGCACATCACCGAAAAGTCCCTGATGGATAATGACCGGTCGGCCCACATATTGCGCCGCAAGCTCCGAAGGCACAGACGCGCACGGCGGCCGCAAGTGGTTCGTGTTCAGCACGATCGTGCGCGGCGTTGGAAGCCCCGTATAGGCTTCGTCCAGACAGGCCTTGGTCAGCAGAATCTGATCCGTAAAACGCGCCATGATCCGCATGCCCTGCACAGTGAGCCGCTGGATTAAACCGCGTATCCCGCGCGGAAATTTGTCCGCAAATTTCGACGGCACATGCTCATGCTGATCGAAGATCACCTTGCGCCCCGTCAGGGCCTTCACAATCAGCCCCGTCACCCAGGTTTCCGGCTCAACGCACAAATACACATCCGCGCGGGCTTGCCAGGCCTTGGGTACCAGCTTTAGCAAGGCCACAAAACGGCCCTTCATGCCGCGCCCGACTCGATACGTCTGAATATGGACGCCATCCATGACGGCAGGCAGGGTTTCCTCCGACGGCACGATCGAAAGAACTTCATGACCGGCCGCAGCCAGCGTCTTCGCCTCCTTGTGAAACACGCGCTTGTCGTTGGGCGTGTGCAACACCTGTAAAATGCATATTTTCATGAAACCATTCTGCCTCAATCCTTCCGGCCACAAGCGGACTGCTCCCCAATGCCGTGTATCCTGAATCTTGCGCCCCGCCAAAAGCAAGCCCAATCCCGAGGATGCACAAATCCATGCGTGTGGGGATTCCTGTCCACTTCCCGGCCGGTCTAACCATTCGTGCGGAGATCATCCCAGGATGCGGGATCTTCCAGGGATTCGAGATGCGTAAAGACCGTGGTCTGTGGCAGAGTGGCGCGGATTTCAGCCTCAATACGCTCCAGCAGGCTGTGTCCCTTTTGCACGGTCCAAGCGCCGGGAACCAGGACATGCAGCGACACAAATCGTCCGGCCCCTGCTTGATGCGTGCGGAGCGAATGGTATTGAACGCCCATCTCGGCATAGGTCGCAAGCACGGCGCGCAGCTTCTGTTGTTCGTCCACCGGAATGGCGGTATCCATGAGACCCGCGACCGATCGTCGCACCAAGTGATATCCCGTCACGATGATATTCCCCGCGACCACAATGGCAACGATGGGGTCGAGCTGGCCCCAACCCGTGATCGCAACGGCACCCACCCCCGCAAGCACGCCCGCCGAGGTCCACACATCCGTCAACAGGTGGTGGGCGTTGGCTTCAAGCGTGATCGACTTGTGGCGTTTTCCAGTGCGCAGCAGGAGCAATCCCACCCCGAGATTCACCAGCGAGGCGGCCACACAAATGATAAGCCCGAGCCCGATCTGCTCCAGTGGCTGGGGATGCATAAGCCGCTGCACAGCTGCGGCGCCAATGGCCACCGCAGCAACCAGAATCAACGTACCTTCCAGAATGCTGGAAAAATACTCGGCCTTGTCATGACCGAAGGCGTGCTCGTCATCTGGCGGTCGCGCGGCGATGATCAGCATCGACAGCGCCATGAGCGCCCCGACGAGATTGACGATGGACTCCATCGCATCGGACAGCAGACCCACGGAACCCGTAAAGTAATAGGCGGCGGCCTTCAGCACGATCGTGAGGACAGCGGCCACGATGGATAACCACGCGAAACGCGCGAGCGATCGACGGTCAATAGCATCCGGTAGATTCTGATTCATAAAGAGATACCCCGTATTCTTTTATAAGTTTGTGCCTCTATCCTATACAAATCGCCCCCCAGGGAACAATATCGCGGGTGGATAGCGGACCCGGAAGTCCATATAATGGCAAGCCGTGGACAGTCACGATCCAGTTTCGATTCCTGACCTCCGCGAAATTGGACGCCCAACAACTTTCGAGCGATGAAGGCAAAGCAACGCGACCGAACCCCGAGGAGAGACCCCACACAGCATGCGGACCCAACCGGCACACGCGCCCGCGCCGCGCAATACCTTGCGCTATTCCATTGTCATCCCCGCATACAACGAGGAGAACAATGTCGGCCCCACACTCGCGGCCCTGTCCGAGGCCCTGCGGGCGGCATCCATCCCTTTCGAGCTCGTGGTGGTGAATGACAACAGCACGGACGGCACGGTGGCCGCGGTGGAAGCCTTGGCCGGGAGCATTCCCGAAATCCGTCTGGTGCACAACACACCGCCGGGTGGTTTTGGAAGAGCCATCCGCCACGGATTGCAGCACTTCACCGGCGATGTCGTAGCCGTGGTCATGGCAGACCTCTCGGATTCCCCCGAAGACATCGTCACCTGCTACCGGAAGATCGAAGAGGGGTACGACTGCTGTTTTGGCTCCCGGTTTATTCAGGGCAGCAAAGTAACCCTGTATCCGCCCCTGAAACTCGCCATCAACCGAATCGTAAACACCATGCTGGGCCTCTTGTTCATGTGTCGTCACAACGACCTCACCAACGCCTTCAAGGTCTATCGCAGGCCGGTGGTCGAGAGTATTTCCCCCTTGCAGGCCGCCCACTTCAACATCACCATTGAGATGTCGCTCTCCTCGGTCATTCGCGGCTATTCCATCGCGACCATCCCCATAAGCTGGTCCGGGCGCACCTGGGGTTCCTCAAACCTGCGCCTGCGCGAAATGGGGCGGCGCTATCTCTGCACCCTGCTCATGATCTGGTTCGAGCGGCTACTCATCATGGATGATCTTCTGGCCGAAGACACCCCCCACGCCGAGTAGCTGCGCCTCAGTACCCGATCGCGGCACCGTCCTTGCGCGGATCACTGCCGCCAAAATACCGAAGCGGCCCGTCAAGCCGCGCAATCGCCTGGTACCCGCCAAAAACATCGTCGCCCTTGCTGACCTCGTGTCCCATGGCCGCCAAGGCCGCCCGGGTGGACTCGGGAATGAGCGGCTCGCAACCGACCCGTCCCCCACGCTCCATGGTGTGCCCCGTGGGGGTGGAACTGCCGTTGTGGGCGATGCGAGGCTGTTCGCCCGCCTGCTGCGGCGACATGCCGTAGTCGATCCAGTTCATAAGCACTTGCGCATGGCCCTGCGGCTGAAAATCGCCACCCATCACCCCGAAAGAAAAAACCGGCTGACGATCCTTGAGCACAAATGCGGGGATGATGGTGTGGAACGGGCGCTTGTGGGGTTCGAGCTTGTTGCGGTGCTTCGCATCAAGCGCGAAAAGCTCGCCCCGGTTCTGCAAGGCGAAACCAAGATGATCCGGCACATAGTGGGAGCCCCATCCGTGATAGGTGCTCTGGATCAGCGAAACCATATTCCCTTCCCCGTCCGCTGCGGTCAAATAGATGGTCTCACTCTTCGGCGCAAATTGACCGGGAGCCACCTGCACCGCCGAACGTGTTGGGTCGATCTTTTTCGCCCGTTCGAGTCCATATGCTTTGGAGATCAACCAGTCCACCGGCACGTCCGCCTTGTCCCGATCAGCGTAATACACCGCGCGATCCTCGTACGCGAGTTTCTTCGCCTCGATAAACAAATGCAGCTGTTCCGCCGAGTTAGGCACCAGAGTGCCGATGTCAAAGGTCTCGATCATGTTCAGAATCTGCAGCGCGGAAATCCCTTGGCCGTTGGGCGGCAATTCAAAGACATCGTATCCGCGATAGTTTGTGGACACCGGATCCACCCAATCCGCCGTATGCTCCTCGAAATCGCGCCGCGAAAAACGACCGCCATTCGCTTCGGAAAACTTCACCATCCGCTCCGCAATGTCGCCCCGATAAAAGGAGGCCAGACCGTCCCGCAAGAGCGATTCATAAAACACCGCAAGATCCGGATTGCTGAATATTTCCCCGAAAATCGGCGCTTTTCCACCCGGCATAAACGTTTCCGCGAGCGATGGAAACTTCGTGCTTTCAAAAGGCCAGTCCCCCGCGATGATCGGCGACACCGGAAAGCCCTCCCGGGCGTATCGAATGACCGGACCAAAAATCGCCTCCAGTTTCAACTTTCCAAACCGTTCATGCAGCGCCTGCCATCCGCTCACACAACCCGGCACACTCCACGCCAGCGGGGAATACGGCGGGATGTCTTTGAGCCCCAGGTTGAGCGCATCCTGTAAGCCCCAGGCATAAGGCGATCGTCCGCTCGCGTTAAGACCGTGGAGCTTTTGTGATTTCTCGTCCCACACGATCGCGAACAGGTCGCCCCCCGGCCCACAGTTCATCGGCTCCACAAGACTCAGCATGGCGTTGGCCGCGATTGCCGCATCAATGGCATTCCCACCCGATTTCAACACGTCCACCCCGGCTTGCGCAGCCAGTGGTTGACTGGCGCAGACCACGCCATGCGTGCAGGCCATGGTGGATCGGTTCTGGTTTCGGTTCAACAGGCGACCCGCGTCGATACGCAGGCCACCGACCGGATTGCCCCTCTCCACAGCCGACAGGTTTTTGGTGCCCCACAGCCCGGCACACAGGGCCGCGCCGGTTCCATGCAGAAAGGTGCGTCGTTTCATGGGTTTTCCCTCGGCAGGTGACTCAAAGTACATCACCCAGCATTATGATTTCTTCGTGACCACTCTTATCCCGCAGACGCAACGCGCCATGCGAATCGAAACCGGCAAGGACACCCTCCTTGCGCTCGTCCTCTTGGGCAATGACCACCGGAAGCCCGAGGCCGTGCACAGTTCGCTCCCAATCAGCGCGCAGGCCCTCAAAGCCCCCTAGTTCCCATTGCGCCAGACGACGGGGCAACCGCTCAAGAATAGCGGTAAGGACGCTTTCTATCGTGGTCTTTTTTCCGGTTTCAATGAAGACCGATGTGGCGGGGCGGTCGATCGTCACAGCCTCCTCGACCGTCATGTTGACATTGACCCCAACCCCGACCACCGCGCAAAGGGATCCCGCCCCCGGCACGTCCTTTTCTGCGCT
>CAIZGN010000136.1 GCA_903932505.1 Candidatus Hydrogenedentota bacterium | reverse complement strand
GTGACGACACGATTCGGATCATCAATGGTGTAGAAGACCCGGTAGTCTTGAACACGTAACCGGTATTCTGGTCTGCCTCCTCTCAGTTTCCGTGATTGAACCGGTCGAGGTTCTTTATCCAGTTTCAGCACATTATCAAGCACGTTCCGTATCACCTCGCTTGGCAGTGAACGAAGATCCCGCTCGAAGGATTTCACAAAGCGAATTTCATAGGAGTCCATCTTTGGAAAGACCTTCGAACAACTCTTTAGCGGAGAGCGTTTCTTCATCTTTGCGCAGGTCAATCATCTCATGCCCGTAGATATCCTCGATGAACTCTTCTAGCGCGGCTTCGTTCCCCTTGATGGGAATAACCACCGCCGCCTTTTGCCCCGATTCATCAACCAAGTATTGAAGATGTCCCATTTTTATGTAACCTCCACCCCCGCCATGGGGGATAATTCACTATAGCATATCTTCGGGGAAAAAAATTGCACCAACTAAGGATTTTGCGATTTCCTCCGCGAACGCTCGGCCGCATAGGCAAGGCCCATGGCACTGACCTGTCGGTCGCCCGCGAGCCACGCCCCGTCTTCGCCACCGGGTGCCTCGCCCCAATTTTCGAGATGCCGCCGGACGGCTTTGGCGATTCGTTCTTCGCAGTAGGCGACCAACGCAGCGCCGGACAAACCGGTGTCACTAGCGTCTCGCTGAATGGCTTCGGACCAGTCAAGGGAGTCAAGAACCTGTTCCGCCGCGCCTTCCAAATCATCGTAGGGGCCATAATGCGTGGGATAAACGCGTTTGGCACCCAAGTCCATCAGCCGATGAACCGTCTTTCGGGCTTCGGCAGCGTCGAAATCGGTAGGGGCCGAGGTGCAGATATGCACCGCCGGTCCCGGCCTGGAATACTCGGTACGGGCGAGCCCAAACGCATCACCAGTGAAAATCCCATTGGACGCAGAATCATGGATGCAGATGTGGTGGGAGGCGTGCCCCAGCGTATGCAGAAAATGAAGGGTTCGGTCTCCCCATCGCAGGGTTTCCCCGTCGGCCACCACTTTGGTGCGTGCGGGGTCAATGGGAGCAATGTTTCCATAGAGCGCCCGGAAGGCTTCAGCACCGTAAACCGCCTTCACACCCTCAACGAGGCGTTCGGGTTGTATAAGGTGCCGTGCGGCTTTGGGGTGGGCGACCAAGAGAGCGTTCGGGCAAACCTCCAGCAGCGCACCAGTGCCCCCCGCATGGTCCATGTGGGCGTGCGTAACGATGGCATAGTCCACATTTTCCGGGGGAATGTCATGTTCCTTCAGCGCCTTGAGCAGGTGCGGAAGGGCAAAGACGGTATTATTGTCGACAAAGGCGGCGCGATTCCCCTCAATGAGGAGATACACCGCCGCGCGGTGCGCATCCAGATAATGGCAATCAATGGTCACAACAGACGACATGGGATGATTCCTGTTCCCCCGTGCATGAAGAACGGTGGTAGGGTACTGGAAGCACCCGTGATCGCGCAAATTGGAATGTCTCAGAGAAAAGCGATATGCTCGGACTTGGGGTGCTTAGGAAATGAGGTTTTTATGCGTGCCTTCCTTGTGCTTCTTGTGGCCCTGTCCTGTGGTAACGTTTTCGCCGCCCCGAGTCCAACACCCTTGCCGCGTGTCGGGGTTCGACCCGTTCCGGGGCGGCCTGCGGAGTTTTTCTTTCGAGAATCCGGCAAGACCTTTATTCCGAAGGGTTTCAATCACACCGTCTTGGGGAAATGGCACGCGACCTTTAACACCGATGTCTATCGTCCAGAAGCGATGGAAGCCGTATTAACCCAGATGTCCGCGCTCGGTGCCAATACCATGCGGGTGTGGATTTGGGGCACGCAGG
>CAIZGN010000135.1 GCA_903932505.1 Candidatus Hydrogenedentota bacterium | reverse complement strand
CCCTTTGTTCGCTTTTCTCTCATTTATCGCGTGACCAGCGCTACGAGGCACCTCGATAATCCCCCTGACTATAGTCAAACAACCTAAAGAGCTTTTGACTGATTGCGGCTTGGGGATCCCAGTTCATGAGTCTGCCGGCAAACACGACTACACGAACTGTCCACGGCCCGCATGGTGGTGCTCGACAATGCCATCAAGGCTCTGGTGCGTTCTTGACTGCGAATTAAGAGAAGAAAGCGATTTAAGCTCGACAGCAGTGTCGAAGGTGGCCGTTCTGAGAACCACCGTAGGAAGTTTTATCAGCCTCAACTGTCAACGGACGGACCGATCTTCCCCCGCTGCAAGCCAAAATTGTGCGGGACGACCTCCGGTGCTCACATCGCGAAACTCAGCCAATCCTTGATTGTGGAGCTGAGTCAAAGCGACGTTTAGTTCGTCGCTGCTGATGTGACCGCTGAGTTTTTGGTGGATCTGCCCGCGAGACAAACCCCCACTGGGAGCTTCCCGCAAGAGAGACATCACTCGCTCAGATAACGGATTCCCCAAACTCCGCCCAAAAACGAACGCAGCTGAGGCTTCGCAATAGTCCCAAACCGCTACCGCCGCCCGAAGATGGGCGTCCCTAATCACATGAGAGCAATCACCTACGGCAAAAATCAGGGCTAAACGCATGACCAGAGCTTCGGCTCGGGAGACGACCGCACCCAAAAGTCCTGGACGTTCAACGCTCAAGCGAAAGTAGATGTCAGTCCATAACTCGCGGGCTTTTTCATCCCGGGAGACGCAGCCAACCCCCTTAGCAAATTCAACAGCTTTCCTCAATTTCGAAACAATACCGCTAAAGTCGAGAGACGCCGAGTTTCCTCCGTCGGGCAACAACTGGGATCGTTTGACAGCGAGCCACAGCATCCGATTCGCGAAACCGTTTGCGCAATCACTTTTGCTCAGCAGAAGGTTGAGTTCCTCGGAGGTAATGTGACCGATGATCGAAATGTGAGCATCCGTGGCTGTCTGCGGAGAACCCTTCGTCGCAACACGCAGATCACCATTGTCAAACGCCTGGCGAACGACCGCCGTAAGGGTGTTGCCGTCCCGGTTCCCGCACTGAAGTGTCCGGCCAAACTCGGACTCGACAACGATGGCTCTTTTATCCGGAACCCCGGCGTCGACGACCTCGGAGGTTCCGTCTTTCGCGAGCTTGAAAACTGGATTCCGAACACAAGAAATCAGGCCCTCACCGGTGCTGATTCCAGAAATGGCTGGTGGCCAAGTGGCATCCACCTCGCGAAGCAACCGCTGGACATGCCCCCAGGAAGTCCCTTTTCTGGCCTTGGATGAGTTCCCAACGACTACACAATTAAGATTTGCAAAGTGCTTGTCCGCTTCAACCAAAAAGTGGGATGTGTGGCCGATCAGGTTACCAAAAGCGACAATTGCCTGAACCAAAATCGCCATCGGGTCCGATTCTGTATGGGGCCGAAGAAGTTGAGCAAATTCTCCGAAAACACCATGAAAGGCTTCGGCTCTCGGCGGATCAGGCCACTTTGTGAGGTGGAGATCGGAGTCCTCCTGAGCTACAGCAGATGAATTGTTCCGGTCCATATGAAAATTCTCCAATTTTCTCCACCCGCAGCGACCTGCGAGTTCAAACAAGGTTCCCAATCCTACTCCACCACCGCATGTAAAGCTGCGCCAAGCAGACTCAAAATCGCTCTCTCTAAATTTCGAGCGACAATTCGCACTCCACTTGAGTGCCAAATCCCTCCCGCGCACTGGATCCCAGCTATGCAGCGCCATCAAAATGCGCACCCAGTCATCGTGGGGCAAACCCGCGTCGATGAAACCGAGGGCCCCCTGGATCCGATCCATGTCTTCGCCCAAGACTGGTAGTCGAGAAATCGTGACCGGGGCTGACCCAACCCCTTTGGGCCTGCGGCCCTCCAGTCTGAGCAGCAACCACTCGGGCATATCAGCGACGGCGTCGGCTACATCGACGCGATAGACACCCCGTGATGTCCGGCTTGGCGGAACGATCACGTAGCCACCGTCACCCCGGATGTCCAACCCCATGCCAAGTTTGTCCGTCGAGCAAGAAATTCGACGGTCACGACCAGGATGGCGAAAATAGTAGTGGCGTCCACCCCTCGGAGTTGCGACCACGAAAGTTTTGGGAAGCGCCCCGTGAGCCCGTTCCAACTCGGACAGTACAAGGGCCCCGTTTTTGCCCTTTTCCCGATCGAGATCCACGTCCAGCACAATAACACCTGATACCGCGCCAGTGGGCAATCCGATGTTAGCCGCCGGATTCGGTGCCCACATACAACTAATGTAATCCGCAACTACCGAAGCACTTTTGAATCCGTTTCTAGTAATTGGCCTCTTTCCGCCCGGCACGCAGGGGAAAACTGGCTTCCCATCCGATGCGATGTGAAGCGCTGCAGTTAACATGTTCACTTGCTATCCCTCCGATGTACAACGGCCTCACCCAAATCTGAACGCTCCGATTTTAGATTGTCGCTCGCCAGAAACTCGTCGCTGCGATATCGGACCAAGCCAGGCAAAAGTTCCAGGGGATGAAGCTTGCCGAGCCTTACCATCTTTATGATGGTGAAGCGGCTCACTCCTAGCTGGCGGGCCTTGGCAGCCTGGGAAAGGAGAGCCGGCCCTGATTCAGGAACCTTGCCAGCCCGTTGGCCCTCCAACACCCGAAGGGCCTGATCAATGGATTCCGCGTCGATGGTCCCATCTGACAAGCAAACCGTTTTCAAAATCCGCCGCGTGCTTTTGGTCATAGCCCCCCCTGAGTCCGTTTGGTTAAATATTGATTTCCGGTCACGAGGAAACCTTACCCGGGGCGAATGATTCAGCCGTCAGCGATCCGTGCTAGAGCATGAGAAAACCGTGGTGTCTACGGTGGGGGGGACCGTTGGCACCACTCAGCCACACAGTCGAGCCCCCAAAAGGCCCCGTGCCAGCGGCGTGTTGCAGGATGTTTCTATGGGCGCCTTCAGCGGCGGCTGATGAGCGAAGGACTATACATTACTGAGGACTCCAGACTTTCCGGCCTAAGCCAAGCCGTTATGCACGATGTGTGGCGGAATGAATTTTGCACCGGACATCCAGTGACATGAGTCTCAAATCGGAACAAACGCCATGATCATTGTAATCCCTGAGAGTTGGTCCAAAATCCCTGCCCGCACTATTGGGCCGTGGCCATAACCCACTTGTCTG
>CAIZGN010000134.1 GCA_903932505.1 Candidatus Hydrogenedentota bacterium | reverse complement strand
CGTAGATGGACTCTTTGACGCTCCGGGCCATTCCGTAGATTTCGGTCAACAAATCGGGGTCGGTGACCCCGCCCAATGCCGCCACCTCCTCTGGCGAAAGTCCTTTCAGTTCACTCGCCTTCGCCAAGATTTCACGCACCCGCGCAGCATCCGTGCAACCGGTATTCTCCAACGTCTCTTCAATTTTTCCCCCATCAATTTCGGCCATCAACAACTCGCTCAACATCAATCAACTACCTTATGGTTTTCCAGACTCTTCCCAGCATTGAAGCACCACCGGAGACCGCGCCTCCGTGGACGCGCCGGGGTTTTCCATTGCCATTTGCAGGCCCAATCCAAGCTTCTCGGCCGTATCGACAAACGCACGGTTTGCCGCGCCGCGCGAAGCTTCCGGGATGGCGCTTAACGCGCCATTGGCAATCAGTATTTCACGCCCGTGAATGGCGCGCACGCAGTCCACCACGCGCTTGGCGTGCTGGGCCTCATAGGAATCGCCCAGGCCGGCCGCGCACAACCGGGTATAGAACGCGCCAAAGCGCGGAAGGGATACCTTCGGCGCGGCGGTGTTGGAACAGAGCTTCAAGAACGCGCCGATGTCCCAAAATGCGTTATCGGCCAAAGGAACGGCGTCGATCGCCTTGGCGGGAATCGGTGCGGGCGTTGTCTTTGCGCCGCCAAGGGCGATTTCGATGCTGGCGGCGTCCGGCGTCTTGTCGTAGGGAAGAAAAACCGATTTTGCGTCAAAGCCTTTCCATGCGGCCCCGTTCACCGTCACCGAGGTGATGGGGCCTGATCCAGCGGTGGACAAATAGAGTTTCTTCTGGCCGTAGCGGATGGGGAACCGCTGTTCAAGGCGGGCAATTCCCTCGGGGATGTGTGGAAGCAGCGTGAGACCGTCTGCACGATAGAGATACTCGAAGAGACCGCGAATCAATGCGGCGGGCCCACCGAAGGAATCGTAGCAGAGGTTGGTCGCCTCCTTGGGTTGATAGACCTTCGCTCCGAATTCCACCAGCGGGTTGTCCATGCGGAATTCCCGGGCGAACGTGAGCAATTGCTCCATCGACTGCCGGGCATCCTCGTAGTGACCGAGGCGGTAGTAGCCCATGACCATACGGGCCTCGCAGGTGGACCAATGCCCGCCATTCACCCAGGTGCCATATTGCCACAACCACGTGGTGGGCGGTTCGTACATGTCATCGTAGCCGGGGCAATTGGGCAGGATGAAATGATTGGGACGCAAACCGGGGATGGAGGCTATCTTGGCGTAGATCTTTGCCGCCTGCTCATCGTCCGCCACCCGAAAACAGACCGCATCGTGATTGGGCGAGGCTTCGAAATAGCCGTATTTCTCCGCGCCGTAGACGCCATGCTTCGCGCCATCCGGGTCGAGATACCGGATCAGGTAGCCCTCTTCCGTGGTGAGAGCTGCCAAACCCTTCTTGGCGGAGTCCCGAAGCTCCGTGTAGCGCTTGGCCTTGGCGGGGTCGCCCGCCAGCTTCTCCAGTTCGACCAAGCGGTCGAGCGCGGCGATATAGGTCACGGATAATCCGGTGAGATAGGCCATGCCATAGGTGCCATCCGGTTTCTTCCAACCGGCGTAGCTCGGGGCCAGCAGATTGCCCGCAGGCCCGGCGAGGAAAAGGTTGTTCTTCGGGTCGCGGCGCGTTTCGATGAATTCGGCCACCCGCTCAAGCCGGGACAGGTAGTGGCCGATGGTCGCGGGGTCACGGTTGATCAAAAGCAATTCCGACTGCAGCACAAGCCCGGCCGCCGAGAACTCCATGCCCCAGTCGTGGATATCCGTGCGACCGTCGCCCTGTTTGTAATAGATCCAGCCGGGTCGGGCCGCATCGCACAAGCAGCCATCGGGCGCGACCCAATCCTTTTCCTTGGCTCCTTGCCGCTTGCCATCGCCCATCTGGTCGAACCAGAGATCCTGCGCGTTTTGCAGGAAGGTGGTGTAGGGTTCAATGTAGAGCGGAAGGGCGCAATAGGTCGTGCCGTAACTGTTCTGAATCCACCACGCATCCCAGGTCGGACCCTCGACAAAGCCGTTCCAGGTCGGATTGTAGAGCATCGAGGCATTCTGGAATTCGGGGTCGACATCGAACATTCGCCGGGCCGTGTCCAGCAGTTGGAGGTAAGCGGAGTCGCCTTCCCCGGCAAAGTACTTGCCCTCAAATCGTTCAGAAAAGGCAGATTGCGGCATCAACGCCACAAGTCCAGCCACAGTCAACAGCAGGGCTTTGTGAAAGTGTCCCATTGGGTATTCCTCGGGTTGGAGTGGCGGTTTGCGTAGACCCGAGTATAGCGCGTAAGGACGAAAACCGCAAACCGGTTCCCGAAATCCGCTCGCAAGATGCTGTCAGCGCTCAGGGACTCTGCGCGCCGTACTTATGGTGTAGGGCGCTTCCTGTGTCTTGTGCGGTGTTCAAAGGAAGCCATCTTCTAGAGGGAGCGGGTAGGGCATTTATGCTATTGCACAAGGTTTTGGGTAGGGTGTTTTCGTTCTGGGGGTTACTGCGGGGACACATCCCCCGGCCCTTCGGGCCACCCCCTTCGGAAGGGGGATTTTTTTTGCTTCGCCCTTCGCCTATTAAGATGTGTGGATTTTGCTTGTTCCTGTGTTCTTGCGTTCAACGGTAGGAAGATAGATAATACGAAGGTTCGAAGCAGGCGTCGTTCGGCTTCCCTTCATTTTGGCGGATTCCGGGAGAATATCAGTGATGGACACTGAGTTTTACCGATCCCATGAAGAAGTTTGACGCATGATTGACCCTATGACCGAAAGTTATCTGACTACGCCTTCTTGGGCGAGAGTAAAGACGCGGTTTGAGGATGACGAGTGATTCCCCACCGAATTGAGGAGAGCCCCATGTTGTTGAAGAGAGTCCCCGTTGCGCTTGTGTTAATCGGCGCATGCCTGTGTGCCTTTCCGGCGATCGCGCAGAATGAAACTGTGATCGCCGACTTTGAGGATGCCGCGTCGCTGTCGTTGTGGGGCGGAATCACCCCGTTCAAGCAAAGCACGGCGCATGCGTCCTCCGGCACGCACGCGATGGCGGTCGAAATCGCCAAGTGGAACGAGGAAAAGGATGAGGATCCCCGCCCGCGCGTCCGCCTGCCGTTTGCGGACGGGAAAGGGTATCCGACCAAAGACTGGTCGGGCTACGGAAGCGTGGCGGTGGACTTGTGGGTGGACGGTGCGGAAATGGGCGGCTTTGGCATCAAGCTTGAGGACAGCACGGGCGCCACAAGCTGGACGACCTGGGTCGATGTGAAGCCCGGTCGGATGTTTGAGGCGGCGCTGTCGATGGAGGAGGCCTCCGGTGATATTGACATCACCGACGTGCAGGCTGTGGTGCTGTATGCCTTGCGGCCGCCGTATGCGTTTACGATCACGGTAGACCGCTTGCGGCTCCTGCCGGGGAAGCCCGTCCCTGCGGCGGAACTGGAAATGACCTACCCCAACTATCGCGACTACATTTTTCCAGATGCGGACACTGTGGAGGTGGGCGCGAGGGTTCATGCCAAGGAATACGGCTATGCGCCCAAGGAACTGCAGGTTTCGCTTTCACTGACGGCCCCCGGATTCGCCCGGAAAACGCTGCAGCCGGTACGCGGTGCTGAAGGACGCTATGCCATTGACACGAAAGGTTGCCCGGAGGGTGCCGTAACCCTGGAGGCGCAGGTTATCCGCAAACGCACCAAGGCCGTTCTGCAATCCCGGCAATGGACCGTCAAGAAGATTTCGGCGGCGGAGGTGAAGGCGCTGCCCGTGTACATCGACCGGAACAACAACACGATCGTGGATGGCAAGCCCTTTTTCCCGATGGGCTTCTTCATGGGTGCTTCGGAGTCGCAGATTGACGAGGTGGCCAACAGTCCTTTCAACACGCTGTTGATTTACGGCACCAACCGCATCGCGAAGGACAAGATGACCGCGCTGATGGACAAGATTCAGGAGAAGAACTTGAAACTGGTCTACTGCATGAACGATGTCTATCCACGCGCCACCTATCTGGAAAAGGACGGATGGGAAGGCATCAAGGGCAATGGCGATATCAGCCGGGCGGTGGTCGAGAGCTATCGCAACCACCCCGCGCTGCTGGCGTGGTATCTGAACGATGAAATCCCCCGGGAACAACAACCGGAACTTCTGGACTATTACCGTCGGGTTCGCGAGGGCGATCCGGCCCATCCCACGCTGATCACCTTGTGCCAGAAGAAGGATTTCGCGTGGCTGTGGCAGACGACCGACATTCTCTCCGGCGACCCCTACCCCATCCCCCGGGGAACGGTCACCGAGGTGGCCTGGGCGATGGAGAAGTCCAAAGCCCCCAGCATGGGTTCGCAACCGATCTGGCTGGTGCCCCAGGCTTTTGCCTGGTATCAGCATGATGCCAAGAACACCGACCGCGCCCGCACGCCCTCTCAAAAAGACCTTGACACAGGTCGTGCACCCACTTACGAGGAGGGCCGGTGCATGACGTATATTGGCTTGACCCACGGCGCGAAAGGCCTGATTTACTGGTGCTACTACAACATGCGCGTGCTGCCGCAATACGAGGAGATGTGGACCTGGATGAAATCCATCGGTCAGGAGGTCAAGGATCTCTCCCCCATGCTTCTCACCGCGCAAGACTTGGGTGCGGTTTCGGTCTCCCCCGAATCCAAAGATATCCACACGCTGCTCAAGCGCGATGGAAACACTTATTGCCTCATGGCGGTGAATGCAGGCAGCAGCGCCTGCACCCCCACCTTGCATCCCCCGATCAGTGCCACCACTCCTGTCGAGGTGCGGTCAGAAAACCGGAAGGTCGAGGCGCAGAAAAACGGCATCACGGATACCTTCGCCCCGCTCGCGGTGCATGTGTATCAATGGGAGGCACAACGCTAGCGCGGCAGGAGGTTTCCTTGTTTCGAGAGGAGGGTCTTATGCGCGGTCTGTGGTATTCGGCGGTTGTGGTCGCATTCGCGGGTATCCTTTGTGCCCCTCCGTGCGCAGCGGATTACCGGGAAGAGACTCTTGTGCCCCCGATCGGATGGGAAAAACAGGTCTCGCCCGGTTTCGAACCGCCTGTTGAATACACGGTTGTGTATGCCGGGGCCGGACTCGAGCCTTCGCTCACCATCAAAGACTGCGCACCCAAGTGGGGGCCCGATGCGGTTCGGGTGCTGATTGAATTGTACCGAAACCCCGAGTGGGCGGGGTTCCAGGAACGAATTCTGTCCGGTATCGTTCTGTTTTCCACGCCCGAGGTCAAGACCTTTCTTGAGGAGGAATACGCGCAGGAACTGAAGAAAACCGATGCGAAAAAACCCGCTCAACTTATGGTCTTTCTTTCACTGATGCGCAAAATCGACCCTGACCGCGCAAAACAATGGGTGGACGAAGGTTTGAAGGATTCGACGGGCCCTCACTTCCAAACCTTTGTTTTCGACCTCCGGGATCGGGCGTTTCAGACCCACAATCCGGATGTGCAGGCCCAGCTGACGCAAGTCCTGAATTCGCTGCCCGAGGGGGAATTACGCAAGGCTTTGTTGGCCTCCATTGAAGCCATGATGGCGAACCAGAGGACCGAGCAACGCACCAACGAGCCCATGCGCGTTATTCTTGAGAAAGAGAAAGGGATTTCCCGATGAAGCGGTTCCACGCTTTTGGACTGGTGGTGCTTCTCGCCCTCCTCGCCCTTCCTAGCGCAGAGGCCCAGCAGGAATTGGGCAAGGTCAGTGTGGTCGTTCAGGATGAGGCTGGCAAGCCCGTACCCAACGCCACCGTTCAGTGCGTGAATTGGGACAACAGCTTCCCAAGGACAGAACCACTCACCCCGCGCGAACAGTCCACCAGCGATGACGGAGGCCGTGCATCGTTCGACGGCGTCACGCTCGGCCAAGCCTTTGTCCGTGTGATTTCCGGCGACCTGGGCGGTTGGTTTCGGGTTCAGGAGCGGAAACCTGATTTTCCGCTGGTCATCGGGGTCGGCCATTCGACACAGGTTATCGTGCGCGACGAATCCGGCCAACCGGTCGAGGATGTGCTGGCCTCTGCCGATGGCTGCATTCCCTTTGGAAAAACCGACAAGGACGGTGTGGTGACGGTGCGAAACCACGGTATCGGCTACACGCCCGAATTGTACTTTTGGAAGGCGGGTTACGCCTGGGAATCGGTCAATCTGCCGTTTAACCCAGAGAAAGTTTTTGTGACGCTGAAACCCGGCGTCGTGCTGGAAGGTTTGGTGCTGGGTCCGGACGGGCAACCGGTTCCGGACGTGGACATCTCCTGGAATAGCCAGCGGTCAGTTCGTTCGGACGCCAAGGGTGCCTTCCGCTTTCCGGAATCGGCCATCGGGTCGAAAGCGACTCTGTATGCGGGTGCGTGGAACCGGCAGCCGCCGCTTAACGGCGAGGTCACTGTCACCTTGACCGCCCCGCCCATGGAAAAAGTGACGATCGCCATGAATCTCGCACCAACTGCCCCGGAGCAGCGTAGAGGCGCGACCATTCGCGGCCGGGTTCTTAACGCCGACACTGACAAACCCGTGCGGGCGACGATTCTCCTTGAGCATTCCCCCGCTTTTGAGTGGCCCAAGAAAGAGGCCGTCACGGATGAAACCGGCCAATTCACCATCGAACATGTTGAGGGCGACCGCGTGTGGCTATGCGCTTCCGCCGCCCAGCCGACCCTGTACACCGTCGGCGGTCTTGTCGAGGTTGATTTGGCCAAGAATACGGCGGCGGATGTCACCATTCGGATGAGCGAAGGTTGCGCCTTGCGCGGGCGCGTCCTCACGGCGGAAGGAACGCCGGTTCCCTCGGTTCAGGTCATGTTCCGACCCATGGGGCCGTATTACCGGGCGATATGGACGAGTCCCGAGGGACGCTTTGAAATCCCGGGACTTGATGGTGTGGGACTGTCCTATTCACTCAGCGTGTCAGACCCGCTGCAGCGCGAGACCACGCTTGAGGTTGGCCCGATGGCGAAAGGCGATATCCGAAGCGAGCTTGAGCTGCGGATGCCCAAGGCTGTTCAACCCGCGACGCTGCGTGGTGCCGTGGTGGATGCGGATGGAAAACCCATGGCGAACGTGAACCTGTACTTCCATTTCCAGGGGCCTCCGGCTGAGCCATCCGTCCTCAGCGCGTCGAGCGATGACCTGGGAGCCTTCTCGGTGCCGATCGCACGTTCAGGAAGGGTGAACACCAGCGCGCACAAGGTCATTCAGACCACTCCGTCTCAGCACGACTCCATCGACTGCCCCGTGGCCGAGGGGGGCGTGTTCGAACTCACCGAAGGAATCAACCAGGAAGTGCGCATCGTTGTGCATACCGCGACCCGACGACTAATCGAGTGTGGTGTGGTGGATGAGAGTGGTCAGACCGTCCGGGCCGAGGTGCACATCCTGCATGGCCAGCATAGCGACGACTACGTCTCACGGGACGGGGAAGGTATCTACCGCTCCACCCAAATACCGAAAGAAGCGTATGTACTCGAGGTCACAGCCCCGCAGTATCAGGCACGAATCCTTTTCCCGGGCACTGATTTTCAGGAGGATGGAACAAAGACGGTTGTGACGCTCAAAAAAGGGCCGTTCGCCTATGGCGTGTCTGTGTGGGAGGCGGTCACCGGGCGTCCGGCCACGAAAGAGGCCGTGGCTTCCACCCCGCTGGCCGAGCTGATTCGCAAGCGAGAGCTGCAATACTTCCGTGCGGCCCTTGCCAAGCCTGTGGTGTCGTCGGTACCGGACGGGCGTTCGGTGGTCACCCCGTCGCTCCCGGCCATATCGAAAGTGCGCGTTGTCGATGCCAAGGGGAAAGCCATCACGCGCATTCTGGTCGAATCCCTGTACGTTGATCAGAAGAAGGCGGCGCTGTTGCCACCGGAGTCCGGTGCTGTGCAACCCATAACCGCGTCCGATGGGCTGTACCCGGTTCCACTCGGATCCTCGCCCGGCTGCATCGTCTCCGCCCCGGGCTTCGCGCGTGTTCCTCTGGAACTGTTGCCCTCCTCTCCCGATGGGGTACAAACCCTCGTTCTGGAGGAATCTACAACGCTGGAATTGACGGTGAAGAGGGTGGATGGTAAGCCCGCCGCAGGCATACCGGTCTCGCTTCCGCAGGCGGCGTGGTACGGCTTGGACAACACGATGAGCGCAATGCTGATGAGGACCGACGCGCAGGGTCTCGCACGGTTCACGGATATTGCGCCGGGCCCCCGTATCTTCTCGGTGGGCGAATTCAAAACCGACATGCAGGCGATTATGCCGGTTCTCAAACCCGGGGAAGCACGCAAAGTGACGGTACAGCTTGAAGAGCGCCAACGCTCGCACAACCCGCTGGTACTGCTCCAAATCTGGCGCGAGGCGGAACGGCCCCAACCCAAATACCCATCCCAAAAGGACGATGTCTGGGAAGCGGAGATTCGTGCTTTACCCAAGGACAGTCAGGCGGCTCTCATCAAGACCGTGCAGGAATCGCTACCGATCTTGACCATACCCCGACCGGAGACCCGCGATCCCGCCTTGCTCCTGGGCGTTGCATCCGCTCTGGGGAATCGGGCCGTCGCCAAAGACCTCGAGGGGATCTTCCTGCAATTGCCGGACGATGCAACAGGTATCCCCCTCCTGTCCAACAGTCGCGCTTCTCAGGTCGCGACGGTTATCACGGAATTACAGGGCGATGCCTCTGTGCCGTTCTTTGAAAAGTGCGCGCAGGATGACAAAAGGGGCCCGAATTCTCGTCTTGCCGCGCTCTTGGCCTTCGGGCAGTTGCATTCGGGAAAGAGTGCGGAGGCCTTTGCGCGACTGCGGGATGCGGCCTATGGAAAACCGGGCGCACCAGCCAAGAAGGAAACTTACACCCACGCTGAGCGCATGGCGGAGTCCGCCATCATGACCCTTTGTGTCATCCCCGGCCTGTCCGGGGTGGCAGGAAGCGGTATGCCCACCAACGCCACCGTGAACGAAGATTATGCCACCGGCACCCTATGGATGAACAACGTGGAAATTCAGCTTTGCCGGGTCGGGGCAGAGTGGTTGGTATCGGAGGCGCATCAAGGGCCGGTGCCTTGAGGAACTGATGGCATTCGTGGCGGTCGAGGACGCCCGCCCTCCCTTCCGCCGATGCGCAGCGCCGCCTCGTTCCTGATTCTTATCACTTGAAGTAGTGGCCGTAGCGCAGGGGTTGGCCGGTTTCCCAGGGTCTGTAGGTGTTGCAATAATCCACGCGGTCGCCTATGCTGGGGTGACTGCCTTGCCATAAGGTGAAGAGCAGCCCGGGGCGCGGGTTTTCCAGGTTCCCCTCCTGCAGTTTGACAAAGGCAATGGCTCCGGCGTGGTTGCTGTGGGTGAGTTCGAGGGCGAAACGATCTGCCTCGTGTTCCTGGTAGCGTGAGTAGCCCATGACGCAGGGCAGGGTCACTAGAGTGATGATGTTCATGAGCAGGATGATGAGCGGCAGCGAGGCAATGTCGGACAGTTCGCTGAAACCGAACCGGTGCTGGTAGCGGCGGATAAGCCCGTCGGACACGCGGTATACGGCGTATAGGGCGAACAGCATGAAGCCCGACAGAATCACCAGCAAGGCCCACACGTGCCCGAGCACATAGTGCGCCATTTCATGCCCCACGACGAAGAGCAATTCTTCCTCGGAGAATTTGGCAATGATGGTGTCCCACAGGACGATGCGCTTGGTATCCATCAACCCCGTCACATAGGCATTGAGCTCCTTGGTGTCCACGCTTTTTTCGACCTCGAAGACATTGCCGCCGTCAATGCCGGCACGGCCTGCCAGTGCCAGGATTTTAGATTCGAGCGCCTTGTCCTTCATGGGCCCGAAGTCGTTGAACAGCGGATCGACCACGATGGGAGCGGTAAAGAAGGCAAAGAAGAGGAAGAACGGCACGAGGATGCCCGTGTAAAGCCACCAGCGCTTCGGGCTCTTGCGCAACAGCAGGTAGGGCACCCAAAGAAAGAGCGCACCGGTGACGATGTTGACCATTTCCTCCTTGAGGGAATCGCCGAACCACTTGCCGAAGGCCTGATTGGAAAGACCATATGCGTGGGGGCGCACAAATCCCTCGTAGTACGACAAGGGAAGGTCGATCAAGAAAGTGATGCCAAAGAAAATGGCCACATAAATCCCTATTGTGAAAAACCACTTGCGTCCGACTCGGCGCGCGGCGTTTCGCATGCGCGCCGAAAAGCCGCCAAAGAGCAGCAGCGCGGGAACGACCATAGCCCAGCATTGGTCAACCACCCACAGGGCATTGCCACCCCGGTGGTGGCGCATGGCTAATTCGGAGGGTTCCGGGACCCGGACGGGCCCTTGGTCGGAGGAGGAAACCGAGGGCGCGGGTGCCTGTCCCCCGGACAAGCCGCCCTGCGCGAAAGCGGGTGTCATGACACCCACAAAAATCACAAGGCCAAGCAGCACCCCGATAGCCGCCCGCCCGATAAACATGCCTGTTGAATGCTTTGCCGTCATGACCGGTTTCCTTCCGCCTTGTTCGAAGCCCGAGTGGGTATTGTGTAGACGGCGATGCGCCTTGTCAAGGCATTGAACCGGGGGCGAAATGCCAGGTTGACAATATAGGGTAGGGGGGTATAGCATAGGGGCATGAGTCACATTGCAAAAGAACGAAAAAAACTGCTGGCGCGGGTCAACCGGATCGCCGGACAGGTAAACGCGCTGAAACGCGACGTTGAAACGGCGGAAAGCGATTCGGAGTGCCACCGCATCATGCAGCAGATTGCCTCGATTCGCGGGGCGATGAATGGATTGCTGCTGGCCTTTCTCGACGAACACACCCGCGAACACATTGCGCACGGGAAAACCGTGGAGGAACGCGAACGGGCGGCGGAGGAATTGATCGAGGCGCTGCGATCGTTTCGAGCGTAATGCGGCGGGTTGTGACGCTGAAGGTTTTTTATTTGTGTGTTTGCAGGGAAAACAGTTGAATGCAGGGCTCGACATCCCCCCGGCGCTCCGCACCACCCCCTTCGAAGGGGGATTTTTTTGGGCGCTTCGCGCCCCCCTCGTTGGGGTGTTCCGCTTCAGGCGACGGCCGTGAAGTTCACACTGTTATCAAAAGGAGTTAGGCCATGATTGGACGACTGGCCCGGGAAGATACTTGGGCGGAAATTGGTTATTGGAATCTGTGCAAAGTGGGGAGTGCGGGTGT
Source organism: Candidatus Hydrogenedentota bacterium (assembly GCA_903932505.1). Classification (GTDB taxonomy): domain Bacteria; phylum Hydrogenedentota; class Hydrogenedentia; order Hydrogenedentales; family CAIZGN01; genus CAIZGN01. Next base: position 2,230 of record CAIZGN010000134.1, on the reverse strand, counting down.
GCTCATCGCCTTTGCGCTGGTGACAAAATATGGATTCTCCGCGCCGGATCGGTATGTGGCGGCTCTGGCGATTGCCTCGTTGTGTTTTTCCGGCTTTCCCATCATTTGGGGCGCGGCCAAGGGTTTGCTGCAGCTGCGCACGAATGTGGACGAGCTGTTGGCGCTTGCCATTGCAGCGAGTCTGATACTGGGCGAGTGGATTTCGGCGGCCATTGTCGCGTTCATCATGGTGCTGGGGGGCCTTCTGGAGGAATACACCAATGCCCGGGCGCGGCGGCATATCGAGCGTCTGTTACACGGGAGCCCGGCTCATGCGCGGGTGCTGGACGATGACGGCGAGGTGCGAACAGTGCCGGTGGCCGAGTTGCAGCCAGGCCAGCGTGTGCTGACCCGCCCCGGCGATGTGATTCCGGCGGATGGGGTGGTGCTTGAGGGCACGAGCGATGTGGACGAGTCCATGCTGACCGGGGAGAGTCTGCCGGTGGGCAAGACCACCGGCGACCTCGTTTCAGCCGGTACCATCGCCTGCGAGGGGGCCCTCCAGATTCGTGTGGAACGCACGGGGGAGAACACGCTTCAGGGGAAAATCGTGCAACTGATCACGGAGGCGGAACAGCACCGCGCCCCGATTCTGCGGGTTGCGGAGGGCTACGCCCAGTGGTTCACCCCGGTTATTTTGCTACTCGCCACAACGGTATGGCTGGGCACGGGGGACGTCCTGCGGGCAGTGACGATGCTGATTGTCGGTTGTCCCTGTTCGTTCGTACTGGCGACGCCCACGGCGGTGGTCGCCGCCTTGGGGCGCGCTTCGAAGTGCGGCATTCTCATCAAGGGCGGGAAATACCTGGAAGCCTGTGCGCAGACCGACACGCTGGCCTTTGACAAGACCGGCACGCTCACCACGGGGCAATACCGGCTGTCCGAGATTGTCCCGCTGGACGGACACAGTCCCGACGTCCTGCTTGAACACGCGGCTCGACTGGAAGCCTCGGCGGAGCATCCGGTGGCACAAGCGATTGTGCAGGCAGCCCGCGAGCGGGGCTTGCCCGCAAGCCCCGGAACGCATCTGCAGCGGGAAGCGGGTTTGGGTGTTTCTGAACCCGAGGGGCCCGCAGGGGGTGGCGCGTGGCGCTGCGGCAATCAGCGGTTCATGGCCCACCACGCCATCGCGATCCCCCCCCACGCGGTCGAACGCGCCGAGGCCCTACACGCGGAGGGGCAGACTGTCCTGTATCTCGCCGAAGGGGATTCCCTGCAGGCGCTGCTGGCGCTGGAAGATGAAATCCGACCCGGCACGGGGGCGGTATTGAAGGGTCTTGCGGAAAGTGGATTCTGTGATTGGGTTGTGCTCACGGGCGACCACCAAACCGTCGCGCATCGGGTGGCCGAACAGTTAAATATTCCGCAAGCCCAAGTCTTTCCGCATTTGCTGCCCAAGGACAAGTACGCGCATGTGCAGGCGCTTGAGGCGGCGGGGAAACGGGTCTGCTACATCGGCGACGGGGCGAATGATGGTCCGGCGCTTGCGGCGGCCTCGGTAGGGGTGAGCATCGGCGCACGGGAAAATACCGTAGCCCTCGAAACCGCCGATATTGTGCTGATGAAAAACGGCCTGGAGGCGTTGCCCTTTCTGTTGCGCCTTTCCAAAGCCACCCGACGCACCATCCACCAGAATATTTTTCTTTTTGGTCTCGTTTACAACGCCCTGATGTTGATTTGCTCAGCCGGTGGTCTGCTAACGCCGATTTTGGGGGCGTTTGGCCATAATGTAGGGTCGATTGCCGTGGTACTGAACTCCGCGCGCCTGCTCCGGCTAAAGGAATCCGCTGCGCCATCGAGCCGGTGATAATCTTGGATATTGCCTTCGTTCATGCTATTCTAGGCAAGGCAAGGATGTCGGAGGCTGGAATTAACACATAGTTTCTTTCCAAGAAAAACGAGGCGGATGATATTCTCAAGAAAAATAGTACTCAGCGCAGTTTTCGTGGTGGTGTTCCTTACCATGGGCCGATATGCACTGCGCGACCGGATTATCCTCCCGTATTTCTACGATCTCGACAATGAGAACGCCCGTGAGGACACCATGCGCTGTTTGGACACGCTTCAAGGCGAAATGGGCCACATATCCGAAAATGCCTCAGACTGGGCCCAGTGGGATGACGCTTACAATTTCATGGAGGATGGAAACGCCGAATTCATCCGCTCAAACATGCCTTGGGAGTCTCTCCAT
>CAIZGN010000133.1 GCA_903932505.1 Candidatus Hydrogenedentota bacterium | reverse complement strand
CGCTGTCGCCGCGCGAGGGAACGTTGAGCGTGGATTCTTGGTCTTGGGCGCAGTTTACCAGCATCCTCCCCCCCCCGCTGCGACCTTCATTCGAATCGTATGATGGAATTGCCGCCCTTTCGATGGCCTTGCACGGAACCTGGGAGAACGAGGCCTTGTCGTTGTCAGGCAAGGTGAGGCCACGGTTTCGCAATGAACAGATACAGGAGGCCAGTATCGGCTTTTCCGCGCAGTGTGCGCCGCCGAATTGGCAACTTTGGGCGGGGAAGAGCATCACGGTGGACGCGGGGCCGATGTTACGGGCGGGTCTGGCCGATTGGCAGTTGGATACGGTGGCGAAAACGGGACAGGGGCAGCTGACGTGTTTCTTTGACCTGATGGAGGCCGCACAACGACTCTATCTGCCCACGATGTATGGCGAGTGTAATGTGTCTGGCCCGGTGCAGTTGCAGGATTCCACGTTGCGGTTCAGTCCGATTGAATTCAAGGGGGACGCCTTGGGATACAAGGCTCTGGCGCTGCCTTATGGACTTCCCCTGACGCTGCAGGGCAACGGGACGGTGACGCTGGCGTCGCGAACCTTTGAAGCCGGGCCTGTGGTGGGGCAATTGGGGGATGACACCGAGTTGAACGCGGGTCGCATTGTTGGTGGGGGCTTCGGTGGGGATGATTGGCAAGTGCGTATCGAGGACGCGACCGTGCAATCGCGGTTGGTGCCGCTGACCGCTTTGAACTGGTTGCGTGAGACGGATGCTACGGCCGAGTTTAGGACGAAATCTCTGGCGGTTGGCGCAGGCGGCGCAGGGGGCCGGATTGACCTGAAAGTGGTCGCCCCGAAAATCCATCTCCGCGATGAGTGGGCCGTCTTTAGTGATTTGCGCTTGGACGGGTTTGTGGCGTGGGCGGAGGGATTCGGTGGAGAGGCCACCATAGCCGCGCAGGAAGCGTTGGCCTTGGGCGGGGTGGTGCATGAACCTCGGGGCACAGTGCGGATCAAGGATGGGACGGTGTTTTTTGAACAGGTGGAGGGTACTGTTTTTAGTGGGGCACTTCGCATGGACGCGTCGTTCGGGAGCGACGGGAATGCCCGGTTGATACAAACCGCAGGACAGTTGGAGCGCGTGGACTTGGCGGTCTTTACGGAAGAGTATAAACCCACGGACGTGAAGCTGACGGGGCTTGCTTCGGGCACCTTTGACCTCAAATTCCGGGATGGTGAAATCGCGGGGCTGACCGTTCATTTGGCGACTGTGGAAGGATGCAGCCTGAATAGAGATGCGGTCCAGCGCATCCTGTTGTCGCAATATGCCCAAGGCATTGCGGGCGGGAAAGTGGTGAATGCGATCGAGAGCGCGATTGGTGAGGCACCGCAATGTCCCTTTGATCAGGCACGGGTTGACCTTACACTGAAGGGGGACAAGATTGTGGGTGATGCCGTCCTGGAAAGTGGTTCGATACGTCTTTCGATCGACATTACGGCCGACCCGGAAACCTTGCAGGACGCGGTTCTTCTTCGGCAGATGCAGCAGGCTGAAATTGCCCCGGCGGAAGGGGAGAACGCGACACTCGACGCGGGAGGGTCGTCCGCGCTACAATAGGTTTGGTGGTTTCGTCGCTGAGGTGAATATTCGGCGGGACGGGACGTCCAATATATTGAATAGCTTATTACACGGCCAGATGGCCACAAAGGGAGAGTCCACCCCATGAAACGTACCTGCTTGGCGTTTACGTTGACGATGCTGCTGCTGGGATTTGGATGCGTTATCCGCACGGAGCACCGCATCGAGGCGCACATTGTCTTGGACATCCGGCATGTCGAACAGGAAGTGCAGAACGTGTTCGACTATGTGGAAGGGAAAACGGACCAGAAGCCTTCCATCCAGGAAGCCCCCCCCAAGCCCACGAGTTCCCTCTTCCATCGAGCCATTGAGTTTGTCGACCCTAGCAGGATCGCCTACGCGCAGGAGAAGCCCGCTCCGGAACTCGACGCGGTGATCGCCACCATGAAAGCGCGAAACCCTGAAATCTCCGCTTGGAAATCACGCGGATGCCTTGGGGAGAATAATCGCGGCTATATCGACCTGCAGGAGAGCAAGGAGCTGGAAGATCCGGCGAAGAAGAATCAGGTGCAGAAACTGCTGGCGGATGAAAACAAGGATCGCAAGACTTTTTACAAGGAATACGCGCGCCTGCGGGGGGTTACCGTGAGCACGATGGAAGCGGTGGGTGCCAAGGACAAACTCAAACGCGCCAAATCCGGCGAGGCGGTGCAGTTGCCCGCAGCCGGGACTGATTTCGATGCTTTCAAGGCTTCTGAAATGGGGAAGAAACTGGGTGCGGTTTGTCAGCCGGGCGTATGGGTGGTTTTGCCGTAGACAGGGCGACGGTATCAGCCAAAGCAGCAATTGGAATGCCGCACCTCATATAAGCCCGGAGTTCGCAAAAATTAAAATACCTCAAGACCCGATGGGGAGGTCTGTCCGAACTCGCGTGAACAGCGCGGAAGGTCGCTTCCGAGGGCTGATATTTGGCCGTAAACGACCTCAAAGAAGGGCCGTGACGGCAAAATCTATATTGACACCGTCGGCGGGCGTCCGCACAATAGAAAAAACTTGCCCGTGATGGTCGCGAGCAGATCCATATGGGAAATGTCGGGAAAAGGGATTTATGTCATGCTTCGTCATCGCTATCCAATAATGCCGGCTGCAATTGTGTGGGGCATCGTCTGGATTGCGCTATTGTCGGCATTTGGGGTTCCCTTGTACGCCGCCGACGGGGAAGTTTCCGGTGATTACTACGACTGGACAAAAAGCATGAAGCCGGAGCGGCCGTATATCCACGACTACTCGCAGACGTTGGTCATGAAGATATTCCTTGCCGAAAAAGCCCCGGATGACGGCTGCAAGGTGTACCTGACTTTTGCACAGGCGCTCGAGGTCATTCGCAAACTCGATAATCTAACGTGCGGCATTCCGAAAATCGCTTATTTGGTCGGATGGCAGTTCAACGGCCACGATTCCAAGTATCCCTCGTGGGCGGAGGTCAATCCACGCTTGGCGCGCAAGCAAGACGCCACGGCCCGCGACAGCCTATGCTGGCTTATGGACGAGGCTTCCAAATATCACACGACCGTGAGCCTGCACATCAATATGGTCGATGCCTTCGAGAACAGCCCACTCTGGAAAGAATACTTGGAGAAGGACGTAATTGCGAAAGATGTTTCTGGTCAACCTATCAAAGGCGAGGTGTTCGGGGACTCCCCCAGAATGGACACGCAGTCGTACCAAATCAGCTATGCGCGCGAATGGGAACTCGGCCTCGCGCAGAAACGCATTGATGGCCTGTTGGCCATGCTGCCCATCCAGAAGGCGGGAACCATTCACATGGATGCCTTTCATTCAATGAGACCCATTCCCCACGCCTATCCCCAAGAGAAATATCCCGAACTCAGCAAAGACGACAAGCGGATCAGTCCCTATCTGGGCTATTCACAGGAACGGGAGGTTGCCACGCAACGAAATATCTTCCGCTACTTCCGAGACCGAGGTGTTGACCTTACCTGCGAAGGCTCCGCGTATTCCCTCCGTCCTGACGCGTTTATCGGATTGCAGCCCATGGCCTGGCACTACAACGCGCCCGCCCCGGGCATTCCTGCCGATTTATATTGTGGCACGCCCATGCAGGCCGAGCAGGAAATCAAGAAGGATCCGG
>CAIZGN010000132.1 GCA_903932505.1 Candidatus Hydrogenedentota bacterium | reverse complement strand
TCCGAAACCATGCATACGCCTCCCCGGTCTCGCCGCATTGCAAGCGGTTCTCTGCGGCTATCCAGGCAGAATCTTCCATCCACCACGGCTGGGGTTCAACTGCCAGTGACTCGGAGAACAACGGGATAGCGTCTTTTCCCTGCCCCGCCTTCTTCAAAGCCATCGCCCATTCGAACTGCGCCATCGAACGCCACGGCCCATCCGGCAGCCCCGCGACCGCTTCGCGAAAAAGAGGGTCGGCGGCGGCCATGTCGCCCGACAACACACTGCACTGCGCCCGATGCACAAGCGTGAAGGGACTGAGGTCGGGATCCGCGCGTCCGCAACGTTCATACGCAGCGGCCGCTTCGGCATATTGCCCTTTGCGTTGGGCCTCATCCCCCGCAAGAAAATCCGCCTCGCCCGGAAGAGGCTCCCAAGCCGCAGCACACATAAGGAAAAGAAGCGGTATCATAAAATTGTCATGCCCCTGCTACCCGGTTTATACGCCTTGATCAAACAGCGCGCGGGGGCATCCAAGGCCCCCGCGCGGCTACAAAGCATCCAGTAATCAACTATCCCAGCGTCCAATCGCCGCGATACTTTCGCGTGAGCAAGCCGTTGATCGCGGGATTGTCCACAACGACTTCTTTCTTGGGATCCCACTTGAACTTCGCGCCCAAAGTGCACGCGATCCGACCCAGATGCCCAATGGATGCGGAACGATGCCCCGCATTCACGGGCGCGATGCACTCCCCGCGCGAAACCACGCAATTCAGGAAGTCGACCATGTGGTTCTTTTCCGTGCCAAATCGGAAGTCGGTCTTCTTGAACGTGGTCTTGAGAATGTTCGGATCGCTGGCACTGATCCCGCTTCGGTCCACGTAAATCCACCGTCCCTTCGAACCAAAGAACATCGTGCCAAGGCCACCATTGGCCACCTTGCTGAACTCACTCGGCATGTCACCCTGATTCGCAACGGTCATGTGCACGCCACCGGCATATTTCAGGTTGAACATGTAGCGTGCGGGCGCGTCATACAGGTTGTTGGGCTTGCTCGGATCTTTGAGCATCTCCCAGCGCACGCTTTCCACTTCGGTCGGGCCGGTGTTATCCCAGCCCATCGCCATGTGCGCGATATCGCCATGGTGTCCGACCCAGTCCATCATCTGCCCGCCACCAAAATTCATCCACCAGCGCCAGTTAAAATGCAGGCGTTTTTCATGGTAGGGTGCCCATTCCGCAGGCCCGACCCAACGTTCGTAATCAAGGTCTGCGGGCGGTTTCGGGAATTCATCCGCTACAACGGCATGGTCATAGTTCGGCAAGGAAACGAGAATGCGATTGACCGTTCCGATGTAGCCATTGCGCACAAGTTCAGATGCCAATTTGAACTTGGGATCGGAGCGCTGCATGCTGCCGACTTGGAAAACGCGATTGGTTTCCTTCACGGTCTTCACCACCGCGCGCCCCTCGCCCAGCGACCAAGTCAGTGGCTTCTCGCAATAGATGTCCTTACCTTGGCGGGCTGCCTCCACGCAAATCAGGGCATGCCAATGATCGGGCGTGGCGATAATCACTGCGTCAATGTCCTTGCGCGCCAGTAATTCACGGAAGTCAGAATGCATGGCGCAATCCTGGCTGCTGTAAAAGTCGTCCACCTTCTTCTTGGCTTCGGTGAGTCGGGCCTTGTCCACATCGCACAGGGCGATCACGCGGGTGTTGTCGCGCTTGAGGGCGTTCTCCGTCAATCCCCGGGCCTGACCGCCCGTACCGATGACGCCAATGTTAATCCTTTTGCTGGGCGCGGTTTTTCCATCCGCACCAAGGGCCGAGGCCGGAATAATGTACGGAGCGGCAAAGGCCGCGCTCATGCCGTACAGAAATCCACGCCGGGACATACCCGATTGCTTCACCAACTTCATCGTCATTCTCCTCTTCTCGGTTACATTGAATCGGAACAACCATTGCTTCGACACCACCAGCCGCGATCAGGGCGGCACGGCGTTAGTATAGTCAATCCCCGTGCGCAATTGTCACCTTGGGGAGAGCAGGGCAGACAGGAATGTCTGCCCCACGCTTATAGGGGAATATACTGCAGGGCAGACAGGAATGTTTGTTCCATGCTTATAGGGGAATATACTGCAGGGCAGGCAGGAATGTTTGTTCCATGCTTATAGGGGAATATACTGCAGGGCAGACAGGAATGTTTGTTCCATGCTTATAGGGGAATATACTGCAGGGCAGGCAGGAATGTTTGTTCCATGCTTTGGGCGGGGACGGTGGGCAGACAGGAATGTCTGCCCCACTTTGTCGGTCAGCGATTCTGGGCTTCGTAGTGAACCCACAGGGCTGATGAGCGCACAACGAGCAGGGTCAGCACCAGCACAATCGCAAAGAGGATCCAGGCGAGCGCGGAGGCGTAGCCCATTTTGAAGTATTCGAAGGCGTTTCGGTAGACGTAAAGCATGTAAAAGTTGGTGGCGTCGTTGGGACCGCCCTGCGTCATGATAAAGCCCTGTGTGAAAACCTGAAACGACCCAATTACGCCCATCACGAGGTTAAAAAACAGGGTGGGCGACAACAGCGGCAGCGTGATGCGCGTGAAACGGATCCACGGCCCCGCCCCGTCAATCTCAGCCGCCTCATAAAACACGACCGGTATCGATTGCAGACCCGCAAGATTCACGATCATCGAACCGCCCAAAGTCCACAGGCTCATCAATATCAGCGAATTGAGCGCACCGTGATCACTCGAAGTCCAGCCCGGCAAGAGGCTGTTCGCGTCCAGACGACCAAAGAGAAACAAAAGCGGCCAGGACAGCGCGTGGGACATCCACGAATCTTCCCCGAGAAATCCATAGACCTTGCTCAAGCCAATGTTAATCAATCCCTGGCTGGGACTGAAGAGCCACATCCACAGCAGGGACGTGGCCACCCCGCCAATCACCATGGGCAGATAAAACACGGCACGATAGGCCCAAATGCCGCGCAGCGATCGGTTGAGGAGCAGCGCAAGCGCCAGACCACCCGCTAACTGCAGCGGAATGCTCACCAACGCATACTTCGCAGTCACTGCCAGCGTTTTGTAGAAGAGCGGATCATCAAAAAACAGCTTGCGGTAATTCTCCCACCCGAGCCATCGCACACTGCCGTTGATTTCCGATGGATTGTACCGGCACCAGCTCAAGACAAGAGAAGCCACCATAGGCCCCGCCACAAAGATCAGAAATCCAACGACCCACGGCGCAATGCAGCAATAGCCCTGCAGGGCCTCCCGCGTCCGTGACGTCATGGGCATGATAAAGAGCCTTTCTCCCTCAAGGGATGAGAACTTTCCTGCGACAAGATTTCTCCTCATTACATTCGTCGAAATGACACAACCCACCCAGCCGTTATCCCCGCGAAGGCGGGGATCCAGTCCACATCACCACCCCAAAACACCCTGCCATTTCGAGCGAAGCGAGAAATCTAAACGCCCGCCTCTACCTCCTGTTCTTATCCGCCACCTGCCGCACAATGTCCGCCGCCAACTCACAATGCTCCGGCTGATACTTCTCACAGAAAGTGGACCACCGTATATACGTTTCAAGATATTTCGTGGCATTAGGGCAATCATCACCACTGTACCGATACTCCCGCGACGCAGGTGGCGTGGAATACGGATGGAGTTTCCGGGTCGATTGTTCCTGCAGGCAGGTCAACGCGGCGGGCATGAGGTAATACGCCCCCATCCCCGCGCCGGGAATGCCCGCCTGCGCCAGTTGTTCCGCAAAGGACTCCGTGTCACAACGGAACTGTTCCGCGTCGATGTTAAAACCCGCCATCCAGCAGGAAAAGAGGTTCATGTATTCCGGGATGGTCGGGGGAATGATGCCGGGAATTTCCGCGAGCTTCTCATACAACAGCCGAATCATCGCATCACGATGGGCCACCTGCGGACGAATGATCTCCAATTGCGCAAGGCAAATCGCCGCCGTGCAATTCGGCATGCGATAGGCATAACCTGCCACCGTGTGCAAGCGCCCGAAATGCGGCTTCATCACCCCGCCCCGGCTCTGCCCCACGAATCGCGCGCGCTCTGCCAAATCACTGTCATCCGTGGCCAGGCATCCGCCCACATCCGAACCCATGGTCTTTTCCGCATCGAAAGAGAAACCCGCCGCCTGCGCCAGCGTACCCGCCACGCGCCCCTTGTATTCACCAAAGACCGCTTGGCACACATCCTCATACACAAACAAGCCATGTTGCTTCGCGAGGGCGTTGATGGCATCCATGTCATTGATGATGCCGGTCATATGCACACACAAAATCGCGCGGGTGCGATCCGTGATGCACGGGGCAATCGTTTGCGCGCTGAAATTGATGCTGCCCGGTGCCGTGTCCGGAAAAACCGGAATGTAGTCTTGCGTGATAAGTCCCTGCACCGTGCCATAGTCGGTGACCGGACTCACGATGATTTCATCCCCCGGTTCCCAAGGCATCGCTGCCGCCAACACCGCCAAAGCCGGGGTGCACCCCGGGGTGGCAATGACATGCTTTACGCCCAATTCGCGCGCAAAGGCCGCCTCAAAGCGGCCCATCATGTCGCAGGTCATGCCCGTGTCAATCACTTCCTGCAGATACGTCATCGCATTGGGGCCCATCGTTCGCGGAAAAGCCACCGGCAGTTTCCCGATCTCGTCCTTGTGCGCCTGCGCGCCCCATGCGGCTCGTTTCATCTCGCTGGCCATAATTTTCATTCCTTCATAACGGCATCAGATCTTGCCGCGTTGCTCCAAGATCCAATCCACCACTTCGTTGGGCTCGGCGAGCCAGACTTCGTCGCCACCAACCTCGCACACCTTCTCAAATCGTTGTTCGAGCTCCTGCGTGGTGCAGTCCTTGGCGGGATGAACCGGTTTGTCCGGCATGGGGCAGTGGCAATAGTCGATAATCCAGCCCTCAGCATCAATGGCCTGGTGGATGCGCTTGTACGGATCGAAGACCGAATAAAACGGGCCGGGGTATTCCGTGTGCAGCGGGACGCGGCCGAGATGAAGCAGGTCTGTGTCGCGAGTGTTTACGCGGTCATAAATCGTGAGGATGGATGTTACTCCGGCCTCCTCGGCGTATTTTAATGCGCCGGGAAGCCCGGTATTGTCGCCCGGCACGCAAAACATCGGCACTGCCATCCCGAGGGTTTCTTCAAGCACCTGCCTGGCTTCCAGCACCTCGCGACCGCCGTTCTCCAGCGTCACACCGCAGTGCGTGAGGCTGTGGTTTGACACCCCCCATCCTTCCTGAAAAAGGTCGTGGAGCTGCGCCTTGCTCAATATCATCATCCCGTCATAGCTGCTGCCGGGGCAATTGCGTGGCACCCCTACCTGACTCGCCACCAGCGCCACATGGCCGGGTACGCCATATTTGCGATGCAGGGGCAGGGCATACTTCAGCAGATCTTCGCAGCCCTCGTCATAGGTGATCGAATAGACCCACTTCTTTCCATCTTTCCAAGGCATGACATTCTCCAAGAGTTTTGTGTACCCGCACATGGTACTCGTTGGCGCAAAATGTTTCAAAGCGCCGCCGGTGCCATGTGGAGAAAGGGACTCGCACTTCCCTATCATGATCCCCGCGCAAGCAATTCGCCATCGCGCACAGAAGGATCGTCGATTGCAGAACCAGAAAAAAAGGATCACCTTGGGGCAGTTCCTGCCTTCGCGGGTGCGTGAGGCGCTGTCCAGATCGCCGACCTGGCGTCAATGGCGCAATCGCCTGGCGGGGCGCGCTTGGCAATGCACCGCCCTGCGTGGAGAGTCCATATACAACATCTGCATCAATTGCGACATGACGGTATCGTGCAACTGCCGCGATTACGATGGCACGGGGCATATCGGCGATTTACGCAAGCAGTCGTTGAAGGAAATTTTCTCGGGCAGCACCGCCCGGCGCTTTCGCGAGACACTCGCCGCAGGCCGTTTTCCCACCCGTCAATGCACCCAATGCTGGGAATTGCGTAGCGCTCCTCGTGCGACCGCTGCCGCAGAAGTGGAGCAGTTTCACCCGCCTGCGAGCGGCATCATGGTGGAGAATACGGTACGCTGCAACCTGCGCTGCATCGGATGCGCCCGCGAAGAAGTGACCGGTACGCGCACACAGATGCGCATGTCGCTGGAGGATATGGAAGAAGTCGCGCGCAATGTGCAGGACTGCGGCATAGAAACTGTGGCATTCCACAACCTGGGCGAGCCGTTTCTCTCGCCGAACATCCACCAGGAACTGTCGCTCTTGCGAAAATACAGCCCCAAGCTGCGTCTGGTGTGCTCCACCAACGGCATCGCGCTGAACACCGACGACAAGCGCGAAGCGGCCCTCCTGCTTAACATCCTGTACATGAGTCTGGACGGGCCATCCCAGGAGATTGCGGAACGCTACCAGCAGGGTGTCGACTTTGACGCCGCCTGCCGAAATCTGGAAGCGCTCGTGCGCTTTAGAGACGCGCGAGGACTCACGGCCCCCCTCATCGAATGGAAATATGTGGTCTTTGCTTGGAATGACCAACCCGAGCACATTGAAGCCGCCGTGGCCCGGGCGCGCGAAATAGGCGCGGATCTCATATCCTTTTGGAGTGGCGGTGGTGAACGCGCGATGATATCCCGCAACTTCCCGCAGAGCGCCTATTTCCAGAATCTGGGCAATCCCTCATGGAAAGGGCGCGAGGTCATTTTGCGTTAAGCGGCTTATCGCCCGATAGCCTCAAGATCTTCCCACCGCTGATACAAGGTGGCGGCATGGGCCTTGGCGGCTTCGAGAGCTTCCAGCGTAACGCGCACTTCCGTGTGCGCCTGCTCATAGAAGCCCGGTGCCGACAGTGTCGTCTCCAGTTCAATCACCCGCGTCTCCGCCTGAAGAATGGTTTCTTCCATGCGGTCCAGTTCGTCCTTTTCTTTCCAGGTCAGTCGACGGAGCTTCTCTGCAGCAGCCGCTTTTTGGGGCACTGTCGCGGCCTGTGCGCGGCTTGCGCGGTCTTCTTGTTCCTTGCGCTCGCGGTAAAGCAGATAATCGTCGTAATTCCCGGCAATACGCTCGATCGTCCCGTCCGTCCCGAAGACCAGCATGTGGGTGCACACGCGATTGAGGAAATAGCGGTCGTGACTGACGATGAGGGCGCAACCGTCAAAGGCTTCGATGGTTTCTTCGAGCACGCGGAGGGCATACAGATCCAAGTCATTCGTGGGTTCGTCGAGGACGAGAAAATTGCCCCCGCGCAGAAGCTTCTTTGCGAGGTGCAGGCGGTTGCGCTCGCCACCGGACAGGTTGCCCATCGGCATGGAGACGCTGTCGCGGTCGAAAAGGAACTTTTCCAGATAGGCCGGGACATAAATGCGGCGTTTCGCAATTTCCCAGTAGACCGCGCCATCAGACACGAAGTCGAGAATGCTGTTTTCGGGGACAACTTCTTCGTGGGCCTGATCCACATACAAAAACTGCGTGGTGTCACCAAGAATTATCCGCCCCTTCTGGGGAGGCTCCAATCCCATGAGAATGCGAAGCAGTGTGGTCTTTCCGCAGCCATTGGGACCAATGATCCCCATGCGCATGCCTTTTTGGAAAAGCAGGTTGACCTTGCTGAAAAGCACCCGGCCTTCGTAGCCGTGTGAGAGTTCCCGGGTCTCGAGAATGGTCTTCCCCAGACGCTCCGGCTCTGGGATTTCAAAGAAGAATTCGGCATGGCGTTGCGGTGGCCCCTGCTCCACGACTTCATGAAAACGGTGAATACGTGCCTTTTGCTTGGTGGAGCGCGCCTTGGGCCCCCGCTGATACCAAGCGAGTTCCCGGCGAAGCAAGGCCGCACGATTGTTCTCGGTGCGGGCCTCGGTGTCGGCAATCGACACCTTGTACTCGAGAAAACGCTCATACGCACCCGGAAACGAGAAGAGGCGATTGAATTCCAACTCGACGATGCGGTTCACGACACGGTCGAGAAAGTAGCGGTCGTGGGTAACAAGCACGCAACTGCCGGGGTAGTGTTCGAGGAGATTCTCGATCCACTCGACGCTTCGCGTGTCGATATGGTTGGTGGGTTCAT
>CAIZGN010000131.1 GCA_903932505.1 Candidatus Hydrogenedentota bacterium | reverse complement strand
TGGTGCATTTACCCCATGTACGACTACGCCCACGGCCAGTCGGATTCGCTTGAGGGTATCACGCACTCGATTTGTACCTTGGAATTTGAGGTGCACCGTCCGCTTTACGACTGGTTTATTGAAAACCTGCGCATCTTCCCCTCGCACCAGTATGAATTTGCCCGCTTGAACATGACCTATGTGATGATGAGCAAGCGGCGCCTTCTCGATCTGGTCAAGGAAAACCATGTGAGCGGATGGGACGATCCCCGCATGCCCACCATTGCGGGGATGCGCCGACGGGGCTACACGCCTGAGGCGGTTCGCCGCTTCGCGAAAATGGTCGGCGTGGCCAAGGCGGACAGTACCGTTGATTTCGCCCAGCTAGAATTCTGCCTGCGCGAAGACCTGAACAAGCGGGCATCGCGCTATATGGCGGTGCTGCGCCCCCTCAAGGTGGTCATCGAAAACTACCCAGAGGGCCAGGAAGAATTTCTTGACGCCGTCAACAACCCCGAAGACCTTAGCGCGGGCACGCATCAGGTTCCCTTCTCGCGCGAACTCTATGTTGAGCAGGAAGACTTCATGGAAGCTCCGCCCAAGCAATTCTTCCGTCTCGCACCCGGGCGGGAAGTGCGTTTGCGGTATGCATATTTCATCACCTGCAAAGAAGTGGTGAAGGATGCGGCGGGCAACATCATTGAGTTACGTTGTGTCTACGATCCGGCAACGCGGGGCGGTGATTCGCCCGACGGTCGCAAGGTCAAGGCGACCATGCATTGGGTCTCTGCCAAACACGCCCATGTGGCGGAAGTGCGACTTTATAATCACCTATTTCTTAAGGAAAATCCCTCCGATGTGGCAGAGGGCGAGGATTGGCACTCCAATCTCAATCCTGAGTCTCTTGAAGTACTCGGCGAGGCTCTCATTGAACCCGCCCTTGCCGAAATACCTTCGGGGCAGACCGTTCAATTTGAACGCCTGGGCTATTTCTGTCCCGACCCTGATTCGACCGATGCCAAGCGGGTGTTCAACCGCACCGTGACGCTTCGCGACACGTGGGCACGCATCCAAAAGCGGGAGGAAACCGCCTCCTGATACACACCGACCGGAACGCTCATTTGCTGGCTTTGGCATCAAGCACGCGCGAGAGTGCCAGAGCCAGCAGGCTCGGTGTGATGGGCTTGTTGGTCCATTCGTCGTAGTACGATGCGTCCTCGGACACCGTTCGCTCTTCCAGTCCGGATATCACGATGATGGGGAGATTCGGACGAATAACCCGACATTCCTTGGCCAAGTCGAGTCCGCTCATGGTTGGCATCATGAAATCGGTGATAAGCACATCGAATCGGTTCGGGTCTTCCCTCAATGCCTTCAGTGCCTCCGCGCCCTGCGTGAAGGTTTCCACGACGTATCCAAGCTGTTCCAGGCCCAACTGACTCATGAAGGCGATGTCTTCTTCGTCATCCACGAACAGTACGCGGCATGTGGGCTCATTAACGCCCCCATCGCCATCATGGTGGGCTGAAACCGGATCTTCGTGACGCGGTAGATGAATGAGGAAGGTCGTGCCCTTACCGGGCGTGCTTTGAACCTCAATGCTGCCCCCGGCGTTGTGGATGGTCTTTTGCGCGATGGCCAGGCCCAAGCCCGTGCCCCCTGAACGCTTTCGGGTGGTGAAAAACGGAATGAAGATGCGCTCGAGCGTGGCCAGATCCATGCCGTGACCTGTGTCGGAGATGCGTAATTGCTCGTATTTTGAGGGTCCTGCGGCCCGCTCATCGATAGGGGCACCCGCCCAATAGTCCACCGTCTTCAACTCCAGCTCCAGAACACCCCCCCCGTCTGCCATGGCGTGGACCGCGTTGGTGCAGAGGTTCACGATCACCTGATGGATCATCGCGGGATCCGCCACGATGGTGTGTTTTCCGCCCTCGATTTCCGACCGCAGCGTGACCGAATGCGGGGCCGAAGGCCGGACAATTTCCAGTGCTTCTTCCACCAGCTTGTCCAGCGGCACGGGGCGCACCTCGTGCTCGCTCGATTGCCCGAAGGAGAGCACGCGGTTCACCATGACGGAAGCACGCTCGGCAGTCGCCCGGATGCGTTGCACACAGGTCTCGGCGCGGGAATTGCCCGCCACCAGATTGGCGGCGATCTCGCTGTATCCAGAAATCATGGACAGGAAATTCTTGAAGTCGTGTGCCATACCGCTGGCGAGCGCCCCGAGTGATTCCACCCGCTGAGCCTGCCGTAGCTGCCGTTCGACCTCCGTGTACTCGGTGACATCGCTCATCATGGCGACAAACTGCTCGATCACGCCTGAGGGATTAACCACGGGCGAAATGATCGCATCCTCCTCATAGAGTCGGCCGTCCTTGCGGCGGTTAATAAAATGCCCCCGCCAGGTGTTGCCCCCGAGTATGGTGTCCCACAGTTTCCGGTAGAATTTCGCGGTTTGACGGCCGCTTTTCAGAATGGATGGCCGCTGGCCAATGGCTTCTTCCTTTGTATACTGGGTGACCGCCTCGAAGGCGGGATTGACGTACTCAATTACGCCATGCCGATCGGTAATCACCACCATCTCATCGGACTGCTCAATGGCCGTAAAAAGTCGGGCACGCTCCACCTCGAGCGACTTCAGCTTGGTAATATCCCGCAGCACAACAGCAAGGATGCGCCGACCACGCAGATGGATGGTGTTCACCACGATATTCAAGTTTCGCGGGGAGCCATCTCTGGATATGATTTTTAATTCCATCTCAGAACGCGATTCCTGCTCTGCGCAGGTGCGGAATATCTTTTCCGCTTCCGCATGATCCCAGTGCTCGTTCAGCATGAGGAAGTTCTGGCCGATCATTTCCTTGGTTGATCGTTCGAAGAGTGCTTCCGCCGCATTGTTTGCGTTGATTACAACGCCGGATGAGGTGTCGATCCACAGGATGGCGTCCGAGGAGTCCTCAAAAGAACGCCTGAAGTTCTCCTCGCTTTCTTGTAAGCGCTCCAGCGATCGCATGCGCTCCACCACATCCCCAATGTGGGTAGCGGTAGCCTCCAGTGCGCGCCTGGTGCTCGCAGGGAACTGTTCCAGCGTCCTTGAGGCCACATTCAGGCAGGCGACACTCTTTCCTTGGTGTTGAACGGGGATAACTGCCAGAGATTTGATGCCCTCCATTCTGAGTGCGGGATCATCGAAGGGTATTTCTTCCTTGGATAGGTAAAGAATGCGCCCGGAGAGAACCGCATGGGTTTGTGGCGCGTCTGGCCCGTAGTACGACGCGGCCTCCACAAAATATGCGGAGAGATTGTGGTGTACGACGAGGTGCATGTCGCCGACTTCCTGCTCCAGAATGTATACGCCCCCCAAGTCGATGCCGTCCAGATGCAGGGCGGCCGTAAGCAGCAACTCCAGCAATCCGCGCATGTTGGCGGCTTGCCCGAGTGACAAAGCCAGATTACGCTCAATCTGAAGCAATTCCTCGTGCGCGCGCAATTCAAGCTCGGTCTCGGCCCGTCGATTGACTTCATCCTGAAGTCGGACGTTTATCTCCAGCAACTGCTGGGTGCGGGCCCGCACCTTTTCTTCGAGGCTTGATTGGATGCTTAGGAGATCCAGCTGGGCTTTCTTGCGCGCCGTGATGTCACGGATTACGGTCACGACCCCCGCTATCTTCCCGCCCGCAAAGACC
Organism: Candidatus Hydrogenedentota bacterium; assembly: GCA_903932505.1. Taxonomy (GTDB): domain Bacteria; phylum Hydrogenedentota; class Hydrogenedentia; order Hydrogenedentales; family CAIZGN01; genus CAIZGN01. The sequence goes on along the minus strand of CAIZGN010000131.1, from coordinate 2,238 downwards.
GGGAATTTGCGCGTGTCGGTGTAAATGTCGACATCGCCAAAGCGGTTGGATTCTTCGGTGACCAGCATTTCGCCGGTACGGAACACATGCTGGTATTCCTCCATCACGTTCGCACCGAGGAAGGGGAATATGTCGAACAGATTGCTGCCGGGGGAAAGTGAAGCCAGGCCAAGTTCTTTCTGCCACGCGTCGAAACGGTGGTTACAGATGATGATTTTGTAGTCTTCGTCGATCACATGCACCAGATCACCAAGAGCATCCAGTGTGTCGCGATAGCGGGTTTCGCTGTCGCGTAGCGCCTCCTCGATCTGTTTGCGCGTTGAAATGTCGCGGATAATCGTGGAGGTGTAGCGCTTGCCGTCTGATTCAGAACGGTGGGCAATAATGACTTGTGATACCGGGATCTCTTGGCCGTCCCGATCGATGACGGCCATTTCGCCGGACCAAATACCATCCCGATCAAGCGCTCGCTGCACCTCGGTTTTTCGCTTTTCCTCGACCCAGAGGGGTGCGAGATCCTGATGTTGGTAGGTGGACAGAGACCCTTTGCTTGCCCATCCGAACATCTTGCGTCCTGCCTGGTTCATGTATGCGATTGAACCATCCTCGCAGGCAGTGCCTACGATATCCGAAGTGGTCTCAACAAGCGCGTTCAGTCGCCGCAGTTCCTCCTCCGCTTTGCGGAGGTGCGTAATGTCCACCAACAAGCCCCGGAAACCCGCCGGTCGGGCATCCTTGAAAAACGGGATGGAATAGGCCGCGACGGGCACCAAATTTCCATCTTTGAGGCGAACCACATATTCGCTGGGCATCATGGTTTGTTCTTGCAAGGCGCGAACCATGTTGGCCCGGAGCATATCGTGTTGTTCGGGGGTAATGACGTCGAACATGGTGCGCCCCTGCGCGAGATCCTCGGGGGTGTAACCGCTCACCTCATGGCCGTATTGATTGAGGTAGAGAAGACGGCCCTCAAGATCGGCCTCGAATACCGACTGGGGAAGAAATTCGATCAGACTTCGGAAGCGATCCAACTCCACGTCGCGCTGGGCTGCAAGTTCCCGCGCTTTCGCCTGCTCTTCCTCCAGTTCGGCTATTCGCAGACGGAGTTTTCCCATTTCCTCTGCGACCGGGCCGCCGGGTTCATTGGTGATTTCCATGTTAGTCCCCTCTCGCTATAAGCACATATCTTGGGTATTATGTAGTTTTTTTAGGGGTGGATTCCAGCATTTGCCACCCCATACTCGGGCACGCAAACGATTCCGCCGTGTATCGGGCATCGATTAGGGGATGGTTGATTTTGGCCCCAATTCCATCGCGAACCCGCCAAGACCTTCTTCCACCGCGCTCCACGTTTGTCCGGGAACCATTGAAAGGTCCCATATCCACATGAGATGCCCCGCGTAGCCCATCGCGTAGGCCTGGGTGACCATTTCCTGAAGGCACACGCGGGCTTGGGCCGGCGTCTTGTCCTTGAAGACGCCCGTTTCGCCTACCAGCACGGCCTTGTGGCTGATTGACAGCGTGGCGTACTCGTGGGCCTCCTTGCGAACTGTCGATGTGCCGTCCCACGGATAGATATGGATGTCCAGGAAATCCAACCGCGAAGCGGTGGTGGCCAACACCGCCGGGCGGGGACAAAACCGCATATCCTTACCATCCGGCAAGACTCCGTTGAAAGGGGGGCGGCCGTGGGCGTCCGAGGTCCACATGCCGGCAGTGGTCAGCGCCTGCGGATCCTCCGTCTTGACGGCGTCGGCAAAGGCATTGGCGGTGAAGAGAATGGCATCGTCGTAATAGGCTTGACGTTCTTCTTTCACCCCGAAATCGTAGAACTTTCCACTTATCCCATCAATGCGCCCCTCTGTCCGGGTGAAAGGCCCCTCGTTCGCAGCCACAAAAACCTCGTTGGCCATCGACCAGCCGAGAATGCCATTCAGTAGTCCGGGTTCCATTCGCTTGAGGGAACGGATAAAGTCACCAGCCGCTGCACACTTGGCGGCGATGGCTCCCCCGGTCAGGTACTGGCGATTGTAGCCGCAGACTTCGGGGTGGACCGCAGCCCCGTCTTTACGGACGGCGATTTCGTCGTAGTGGGCATTGTGTGGCGTCTCATCCATTACCGCCACGACATAAATGCCATGTGCCGTCGTGCGTCGCAGGAAATCGGCGACGTTGTCCATATAGGCTTGTTGCAGACCGCCGGAGGTTGTTTCGCCGGTATAGCCATGGGCATCCTGC
>CAIZGN010000130.1 GCA_903932505.1 Candidatus Hydrogenedentota bacterium | reverse complement strand
TCCCGTGTGCCGTCTCCCGATTCGGAAAACAAATCCACCACATCGCCGGTATTGTGCCTTCCAAGCATGGCGGTGTATGGCTTCAAATAGTAGGGGCTACCTCCAGCGGGTTCGTCGGGGAATTTGAGAAAGCCGTAGCCGGGGGGATAGGTGTCGTTGTCGGCGTAGTAGGTTTTCATGGCAAGATCGACGTTGTGGAAGGTGCTTGCGAGCTTGGTAAGTTTTCCCTTTTCCCGCATGGGCCCCGCCATTGTGAATGTCAGGCCTGCTAGAATGGCAATAATGGCAATTACTGTCAGCAACTCGACCAGCGTGAACCCTTGAGGATGTCCGGACTTCATGGCTTCCCTCTCCCTGCGTTCCCAATTGACCGCAGAGATACTATACCATGTGCCGGGGTGCCAATCAAGGCACAATAATGGTTCCAAAAGGTAAGTTGTTGAAAACAAAGAGGATAGGGACGAAAACTATTTACAGAAAGAGCGGGGATGCTCGCGCCAACGGTTCATTGAAGCAAGGAGCGCGGTCTCTGCTCAAAAAAATGGAGAATCGTCATAGCTCTCATAGGACCGGAGAATACCATGAAAACAGCGTGTAGGCTATTCATCATCCTGATCGCCATGCAGGGTTCCACTTGGGGGGGGGAGGCCCCGGAAACGGTCTTGGATCGCAAGGTGCATATCGAAAAAGAGATTCAGCGGGAGGTTCCGGCTACTCCCCGGTTTTGTGATGCGATGGCGGTTCCGAAAGAACGCCTTGATGTGGGGGGGGGCGCCCTGTATTGTGAGCGGGAAGGGCAGAGCGGCCCGCCGATGGTGCTGCTGCACGGGGGGCCGGGTTCCACGCACCATTACTTCCACCCGAGTTTCACGCGGGCGGCTCGGTTTGCGCAGGTGGTTTACTACGACCAGCGCGGCTGCGGGCTTTCAGATTTTACACGGGGACAGGGTTACAGCGTTGATCAGGCTGTAGATGACCTTGAGCACCTGCGCACAACGCTCGGGCTGGGGAAATGGGTCGTGGTGGGGCATTCCTATGGAGGTTTGCTGGCAAAGCACTATGCGGTGAAATATCCGGATAGTCTTCTCGGATTGGTTCTCGTTGGGGCTTCGACGGCGGTGTCTGATCGCGGGGGATCTCGTCAGGGGCAGTTTATGGCCCCCGAGGAATTGAAACGAATCGGGGAAATCCGGCAGATGCGGGGGCTCTCCACCGCGCAAATCATCTACAACGCCTTTCTGAACGGGGACTGGAAACGCCAGTGCTTCAACAAGCCCTCGCGTGAGCGCATCGCGCAGATCGCTTCCTATGAGTGGAATCAGGACGGGGGTTTCAACAGCATCATGAGCACGGATGCCCGGCGCATTCTGCTCGACGGGCTTTTTATGGAGTGCCCGATCCCCACCCTGATTTTTGAAGGCAAGTGGGATCTTACGTGGGATGCAGCCAAACCGAAACTGATGCAGAAGGAGCATCCTCGTGCCGAGTTGGTGGTGCTGGAGAAGTCAGGGCACCAGATGTTCGACGATGAGCCAGAGGCGTTCTTTGGTGCGCTTGAAAGATTCGTCACCGGGCTGAAGGATATCCCCGAGGCGCAGATCGCGCCTTGGAAAGCGTGCCTCGCCACTTGGAAAAACGCATTGCCTAGCCGCATTCGTGCCTCAGGCTTCGGGCGGAAGTCGAGCGAGTCGCTTGCAAAGGCCTACACGAAAGCGGGTCTGGACGCCCTCGAGAGTTTCGATGAATACCTGCGCATGGGGCTTGCGCTTTATGACGTGAAGCGATACGGGGACGCCCTCGATGTTTTTCAAGCATGCGCCGGGGATATGGGGGACAATACCTTCCGTCGTGGAATCGCGCTGGTCTGGCAGGGGCACGTTCTGGATTTGCTCGGCAGGAGGGACGAAGCCATCGCCGCGTATCAGGAGGCGGTCGACATGGGGCTGCGTGATGAGATCCAGAATGACCAATATGGATTAAAGTACTCGCTGGACACTTACCCGCAGGAGCGGCTGAAGACGCCTTTCGTGCGACTGGAAAACCACCTGGAGAATTGATGGGCTTGACAATCTCCGGGGATGGAATTACAATGTGATCACATCAAGGGAGACTGGATTGTGAACACGATTCGAACACGCTTCGTCCAAATTGGGAATTCGCGCGGACTGCGCATTCCCAAGGCTGTGATCGAGCAATTGCATCTTGGTGACGATGTGGAACTCGCCATCGAAAGCGGTCGCCTGGTGGTTCAGTCCGCGTCTCACCACCGCGAGGGATGGGACGAGCAATTCCGCGCGCTTGCGAACGAAGGCGCGGACGCGCTGATGGACGAGGCAACGCCCACCGAGTGGGACAAGAGCGAGTGGGAATGGTAGTGCAGCGATTCGGGGTGTATCTGATCAACCTCGATCCCACCATCGGCAGTGAGATCAAGAAGACGCGTCCTTGTCTCGTCATCTCGCCCGACGAAATGAACCGGCACATCGCCACGGTGATCGTGGCACCCATGACCACAAAAGGCCGACCCTACCCGACCCGCGTGAACTGCCGGTTTCTCGGCAAGGACGGACAAATTGTGCTGGATCAACTTCGGACCGTAGACAAGGCCCGGCTCGTCAAACGGTTGGGCCGAATCAGTGGATTGGCGCAAAAAGCGGTGCTTTCCGTATTGGCCGAGATGTTCGTGGAATAGCCACAAGCCAAGCGCGGTGAACCCCCTCCCGTTCAAGCCACATTTCCCATTTCCACCTGGCGTGGAATATACTTCTCCCCGCACCCCAAGGGACGAAAGAAAGGATCGGTATGATGCGCTACATGCGAACTTTGATCATGATGGGATGTTGTATGGCTATGGCAGGAACGATTTACGCCGATTCGGCGGGTATCAACCCCGTCCAACTCCGCTGCGAATACTTATCCAACCCGATGGCAATCGGTGTGTCTGCACCGCGCCTTAGCTGGCGCTTGGAGGCGACAGAAGGGGCCGGTCGGGGCGCGGCACAGTCGGCGTACGAGATACTTGTGGCCTCCACGGCGGAAAAGCTGACGGCCAACACCGGTGACCTTTGGGATTCCGGCAAGGTTACGGACAGCGAGTCCCTCCATCGCCCCTATGCGGGCGCGGCGCTGTCCTCGCGCCAGCGGGCTTTCTGGAAGGTGCGGGTGTGGGACGAGAATGACCACGAGTCGCCTTGGAGCGCGTCCGCTGAGTGGGCGATGGGTCTGCTGTCTCCTGAAGACTGGGGTGCGCAGTGGATCGGCATGCCCGACCTGACCACCGCACCCGACGCCAAGAAGAACGACCCCATCATTCCGCCCTCCCCGATGTTGCGGCGAAGCTTCGCCGTGGCTGCGCCTGTTGCGCGGGCCGTGTTGTATGTGACGGGCCGGGGCGACTACGAGTGCCGCATCAACGGGCAGCGCGTGGGCGACCACCTGCTGTCGCCGGAGTGGACGGACTACCTGAAGCGGATTCAATACCAGGCCTACGACGTCACCGCGATGCTGCGGTCCGGGGACAATGTGATCGGCGCGATGCTGGGCGATGGATGGTACCTTGGGCGGCTTGGGCCCACGTGCTGGGACAAGACGTACCCGAAACGCGGGGTCTATGGAAAGAACCGTCGCCTTCTTGCGCGGCTTGAAATCGAAAATGCCGATGGCAGCCGTCAGACCATCGTGTCCGACGGACAGTGGAAGGGCGAAGCCGACGGGCCGATCCGCAGCGCGGACAATTTCATGGGCGAGGCGTATGACGCGCGCAAAGCGCAGCCCGGCTGGGACGCACCCGGATTCAACGACGCGGCCTGGAAGCCGGTGTTGGCGGATGCGCCCGACGCCACTCCGCTGGTTGCCCAGCGCAACGAACCGATCCGCGTTATCGAACATCTCAAACCAATCGCGGTGACCGAACCAAAGCCGGGTGGATATGTCTTCGACATGGGCCAGAATTTCGCGGGCTGGTGTCGCGTGCGCCTTACCGGGAAGCCGGGTCAAGAGATCGTATTGCGACATGGCGAAATGCTGAACCCGGATGGATCGCTTTATACGGAGAATCTCCGGGGTGCGGCGCAAATCGACCGCTTCGTGTTGGCGGGTGGCGGGGAGGAAACCTTCGAGCCACATTTCACCTACCATGGTTTCCGCTACGTTGAGGTGACGGGGCTTAGTGAAAAGCCGGATCTCGGCCTCATCGAAGGGCAGGTGATCAGTTCGGGTGTTGCGCCTGCGGGCAGGTTCGAATGCTCCGACCCCCTGCTGAACCAAGTGATGCACAACTCGATATGGACCCTGCGCGCCAATCTTTATAGCGTGCCCACGGACTGTCCGCAGCGTGACGAGCGCATGGGCTGGATGGGCGATGCGCAGGTCTTCGCGCAAAGCGCCATTTTCGAAATGGATATGGCAGCCTTCTACACCAAATGGATTCAGGACATCCGCGACGCGCAGGCGAAGGACGGGAGTTACCCGGACATCGCCCCACACGGCTTTGACCCGGACGTTCGCTTCAAGAACGCGCCCGGCTGGGCGGATGCGGGCATCATTGTGCCGTGGCGGCTGTATGAGAACTACGCCGACCAGCAGGTGCTGCGCGATCACATTGATTCCGCGAAGCAATTCATTGACGGACTGGTGCGTGACAATCCGGATCTCATCTGGAAGAAGAACACGGGCAATAATTACGGCGACTGGCTGAACGGCGACTCGATCAAGGCCAAGGGCTATCCCAAGAAAGGCGGCGAGCTCGACAAGGAGATCTTTGCGACCGCCTTCTTCGCGCATTCGACCTCCATCGTATCGCAAATGTGCGCCGTGCTCGGGCTGGAGCAGGATGCCGCCCGCTATCGCGACCTGGCGGAAAAAATAACCCGGGGATGGCGCGCGGCCTATGTGGACAAAGACGGACGGATCAAGGGCGACACGCAGGCGGGCTATGCGCTCGCGCTGCACTTCGGACTCCTGCCCGACGCCCAGCGTGCCAAGGCTGTGGAATATCTGGCCGAGGGTGTGAAGAAGTATGACAACCGAATCTCGACGGGCTTCCACAGCACCTACCGGATGATGCTGGAGTTGTCGCGTGGCGGGCAGCACGAACTTGCCTGCGCACTCGCGCAAAGCAAGCGATTCCCCTCGTGGGGTTACACCGTCGAACAGGGCGCGACCACCATCTGGGAGCGCTGGGACGGATATGTTGCGGGACGCGGATTTCAGGATGTCGGCATGAACTCGTTTAGCCACTACGCCATCGGCGCGGTGACCGAATGGATGTACCGCACCCTCGCGGGGATCAATCAGGACGATGCCAAGCCCGCGTACAAACAATTCGTATTGCATCCCAAGCCTGGTGGAAGCATCACCTCGGTGAACGCCACCTATGATTCCATCCGGGGTCCGATTGGAAGCGATTGGAAACTGGACAACCGTGAGTTCCAATGGAAGGTTCGCATCCCGGCGAACACCGTTGCCGAGGTGTATGTGCCCGGAACCAATCCGGACGCGGTGAGCGAAGGCGCGGTTCCCGCCGCACAAGCGATGGGTCTGAAGTTCCTTCGAGTGGAAGACGGCGCGTGCGTATACCGCGCGGCTTCGGGCTATTATCATTTCCGCGCGCCACGCTAGTGGTTCGCAAGCAAGCCAAGGACAATTAACTTTGAACGCATGGGGCCACGGGGGCTTCATGCGTTCCCATTTACCCTGAAAGGTGTAGCGATGACCCATTCCCGCACAATCCCAAGTTTTCATTGGAGCAGCCTGATTCTGGTGGCTCTGTCGTATTCCATCGGCTGGGGGATTCGGGGTAATTTTGGTCATGAATTCGGTGCCATGCTGGCGGGCACGCTGGCGGGCACGGCAGTCGCGCTTTGCTCCGGTCGTGAGGACTGGCGCGATCGCTGGCCGTTCTTCGCGTTTTTCGGTGCGCTGGGCTGCGGCTTTGGCGGATCGATGGCCTACATGCCGACCATGGCCTACATGCAGGCCGAAGGCGCGGCGAATCAGTTGTACGGCTTCTTCAGCACTTTCCTTCAGGGTGCGCTTTGGACGAGTCTGGGGGGCATGGGCATGGCCTGGGCGGCCTCCGAAGAACGGGAGAAGCTGACGGCGGTGTTCAAGCCCTTGTCCTGGGTTTTCGTGCTGTGGGTGCTTCAATATTTCGGCGAGGATGCCTTCGTGCAGTGGTATCAGTCCCATGTGCCGGGTCTGGCCGCCGATGCCTCGGGATTTCGGCAACGCAGCCCGCTGTACTGGCTCGACAGCGAATGGGTCGAGGCGACCCTCGCGCTGGTGGCCCTGTGCGCGTATGACCTCTGGGATCGGCGCAGTGCCACGTTGGCCTGGCTGGGCCACTGGGCGGGGCTTGCGGGGCTGGCTGCTGCGGGCGGTCTTGTGGGTTGGCTCGTACAGCTGGTGCTTGCCAAGGCCGGATTGCTGCCGGGGCTGCTGGCGATGTGTGTGCATGTGCAAGGTGACACCACGGCCATCAATCCGGCGACCGAGCTGCCGTTCGACCCGGCCTTCATGATCACGAACTGGCCGAGCATCTGCTACGACTTCGCGGATTATATGGGCGCGGTGTTTGGCGCTATCGCGGGTGTTAGTGTTTACTTCTCCCTCTTCGGCCAATTCCGATCGGGGGCCAAGCTGCTGGTGTACATCACGGTGGGCAGTTATCTCGCCTTCATCATCGGGCCGGTGCTTTTGTCGAACATTCCCTTCCTCAAGGCGCACGGCGGCCTGCGGTTGGTGTCGCCACGAGGCGACAGTTGGGCGAACACGCTCGGGGCCTTGCTGGGCGCGCTGCTTTATATGGCGCGGAACAAACAGATGCCCGTTTTTCTCGCGGGTGTGGTTTCCTTTGTGCTTGGCGGACTTTCCTTTATCACGGCGACCTTTGTGAAGATTCTGGCGTACATGCCGGGGAACCCCGCTTTGAATCCCGACCCGGAGACGGTGCAGCGCTGGGCACACTGGCGCAGTGCGAACTGGCACAGCATCTGCACGGAGCAACTGGTCGGATTCCTGTACGGGCTTTCCGTGGCGGTGGCTCTCGGCCTGTTGGCCTCGCGGGTGAAATCGCACAGCGGTGAGCCGCGCGTGCGCAAGTGGACCGAGGCCTATGTGGTCTCGTTTCTGCTGAATGTGCTGCTCTATGTCAACATGGTGAAGTGCATCCGCGATACCTGGACTACCACGCAATCGGGTGGATTTCAGAATGTGCCTGCGTTGATGAAAGCACCCCTGTTCGGTTTTGAGCTTTCGGCCACCGCCTGGTTCAACCTCATGTTTGTCGCCATCACCCTTTGCACCATCGCGATGCTGGTGACGCATTACCGGCGACCACTGGCCTTGATACCCGTGTCGCACACTGGCAAGGGACAACTTTTCTACCTGCTGTTCCTGTGGGCGATCGTGCTGGGGAACTATATGCGTGCGCTCACCGGATTCAACGAACAGCGACTGGCCACGGAGGGCATGGTGATGGTGAACGGGTTGATCGTGACCTTCATGATTACGTCCCTGTTGCGCGACCAGAAATCCGTGTTCTCCGGTGAACCGGCCAACTACTGGCCTTTGGTAAAAAAATGGGCAGTAGGTGGTGTCCTCGCCTTTCTCGCCTGCACGGGCATTTATGAAACCGTGGACTGGTCGGTCTATGGCTTCAAGGAACACGGCGTCAAACACAACCGACGCTTCGGTGCTCAGGCCGATTGGATAGTGAAGCCGATTCTTAAGGACAAGGGGCATCGCTAGCCCGCGTCTTTCAATTTGGAGAAATGTATGACACAGCCCCGTATTTTGGTCACGAATGATGATGGCATCCAAGCACCCGGTATTATCCGGCTCGCGGAGGCCTTGGGCGAGGTCGGCGAGGTGCATGTCTACGCGCCCGACCGGGAGCAGAGCGCGGTGGGGCACTGCGTATCCCTGCACCGGCCGCTGCGGGTGACGCCTGTGGCCTTGCGGCAGTTCATGGTGGATGGTACGCCCACGGACTGCGTTATGCTCGCTGTGCGCGACCTTCTTGGGTTTCGTCCGGATCTGGTGGTTTCGGGCATCAACCCGGGACCGAACCTTGGCGACGATGTGACCTATTCCGGCACGGTGGCGGGGGCGTTCGAGGGGATGCTGCTGGGGATTCCATCGCTGGCGATGTCCATGGCACAGCGCGGCATCACCCATCTCGACACCGCCGCCGCGATTGCGGTGCGACTTGCGCGGCATGTGCTGAAAAACGGCATGCCCGCCGACACCCTGCTGAACGTGAACGTGCCTGATGTGCCCTACGACCGTTTGGGCGGTCTTTCCATCACCTGCATGGGCCGCCGTTCCTATGAGGACGAAATCATTCGCCGGGAAGATCCGCGTGGTGGCGCGTATTACTGGATTGGCGGCGCCACGCCATCGCACGTGCCCGCACCGGGTACTGATTTTGAGGCGGTGGAAAACGGGCGGGTGAGTGTCACACCGTTGCACCGCGACCTCACCCACCATGCGGTGCTGGCATTGTTCCGCGAGGCAAACATTCAACTCTGATTCAACGTTGAGGTGCGAATGAACGATCTTATTACTTATGTGGGCATCGCCGTGGGCCTTTCCATGGACGCGTTTGCGGTGGCGGTGGCGACGAGCGTGGTGCTGCGCGAAGTTTCGGCGCGGCATGTCTTCCGCTTTGCTTTTCACTTCGGCCTGTTTCAGGCCATGATGCCGCTGCTGGGCTGGTGCGCGGGTCAATACCTTGAGGCCTACATCGTCACCTGGGATCACTGGGTGGCCTTCGGTCTGCTGGCTCTGGTCGGCGGTCGCACCATTGTTGCAGCAGTGCGGGGCGGCGAGGAGGAGGTCAAGAGTGGCGATCCCACCCGGGGCACGAGTTTGGTCCTCCTGTCGATTGCGACCAGCATCGATGCGTTGGCCGTAGGGATCAGTTTCGCCGTCATCCAAGTGCAAATCTGGCAGGCCATTGCCATCATCGGATTGATCACGGCTGCGCTCACGGCCGTGGGGATGATCTTCGGGCAAAGGCTCGGCGCGCGCTATGGACGCGGCATTGAAATCGTCGGCGGTCTTGTTCTGATTGGCATTGGCCTGAAGATTCTCGTCCAGCATCTGACGCAATAGTCCGCGTTAGTAGCTAATTTCCATGCCGATAAGATGCACCTCGCCGTCGAAGGTATCCTCGGTGTCCGTTGAGCGTCGCTGCAACAGGATCGTGAGCAGTTTGTCGCCTGCTGTGGCATACCCGGGCGTGAGCGTGGCGGTGGCGATGTGCACGGTTTTCAGCGCCTGAAATGTATCGATGAAATTCTGATACCCGGTTCCCGTGACAAGATCGAGAGATTCGCCGTCTTTGAGGATATTGGGACGAACGTTCCATTTGACGTTGCCGGAGGTGCCGTCCGTCGAACTCCAGAAGACGCGAAAGCTTAGGGAGCTGCCATCGTAGTCGGATGGCAAGGCCGTGGCAAACCCAACCTGATAGATGGCATCAGCAGGAAGTTTGACGACCGGAATGTACACGTTGCTGCTGTTGTAGGCGATATAGGCGGCGCTTGTCCCGCCCATGCGGATGAGTTCATTGCCACCGACAAAGCGTGTCCAAATCTTGTTGCAGCCGCCGGTACCCACCTCGAGATCACCGGAAAACCGAAGGTCGGCGGTCGATAAAATCCCGTGGACTGCTGCGTTGCCGGTGCAATCCAGACTGCCCGTGCTGAGCGAGCCGTCTACGGTGATTGCACCGTCGGTGGCGAGATTGCCGCTGTTGTCCACATCGAGACCGCCTGCGGGCGAACTGCCCTCGGCCGGTGCATGGTAGCCGCCGGCCACGCGCAGAAATTCCCGGCTTGTCACATTGGTGCGCATCGTGGGTAAGGCCATGATCCCCTCCTCTTTGTTCTGGTGGTGTTTTCGACGGTTCGTTCATAGAACCGCTCTCACCCTACAAGCACGTTGCGTTGCATTTTCAGACAGAAAAACAAAAAAAAGGGGCGTTTTTGATTAATTTTGATACGAAAAAGACGGCGTTTACGTCCGTTTATTGGGCGAGCCGGGTCTTTTTCTTGGCCCAGATGACCAGTGAGGCTATGCCTCCGAGGTAGAGGAGCGGGCGTTTCTGGCTGGTTTGTCGGAAGCTGCGGGACTTCGCGACCTGGTATTCGAAGCCCTGCCGGTCGAGTACCGCGAGAATGCGCTGTAGACGTTCACAGCCCAATCCCAATCCCACATGGAATTCGCAGAACAGGTATTGAACATTGGTGAGATAGGGTTCGGCCTCCTCCAGCACCTCACACTCGACGCCCTCGATGTCGACCTTGAGGAAGTCCACGGGCTCCTGGAGAAACTCGCTGAGGGGCCGGGTCTCCACTTCGAAGGAGGTCACCTCGTCACCCGCCTCGCTTCGTCGTTCGACGAGCGACCCGGCCATGGAATAGGTTTCGGAGAGGTGAAAGACGGTGGTGGTGGCGGTGGGTGCCAGCGCGTAGGGGAGCACCTCGACGTCGGTATACTGATTTCGGGCGAAATTCTCCAGTGCGCGTTGTCGAAGCGCGGGGACAGGCTCAAAACCGGTAATCCGGGCCTTTGGAAACAAGCGCTTGAAGAAGAAGATTGATGCGCCTATGTGGGTGCCGCAATCGAGGATGCGGGGGGTATCGGTCGCGGTTTCAAAGTAGTAGTCCTCGTTGGCGAAGATCTCGTGAATGAGCGACCAGGCGGAATGGCGGTCGGTGAATTCGAGAGCGCCCACGTCGAACTGGACACGGCCATCCACGGTGACGGTATCGAGAAAGCGTCCGCGAACATGTTCGCAGGAGCGTATCTCTTTTCGGGCCTGGGCGAGGCGGGCTAGCAGGGCGGGGTCGTGCGCGGGGAAAAGATGGGCCAACTCGCGCCACTTTTGCTCGAGAGCCAAGATGGGCGCGGCGGGGCCATCACCAAGGACTAAATCCAGTAGACCGTATTTCAAGAGCAATTCGCGAAGGGCCCAGCCATTCCTAGCGCGAAGGAAATCGACCAGCGCCGCAGCACGATCCTTCTGGATGAGATCCATCAACTGTTCGTGACCGCGTCCGGCAAGCGCTTCCAAGAAAAGGCGTTGCCCCTGATGCGCCAGACACTGGTGCAGCCGGGCACAATCATCCTCCGTCAGGAAAATCCGGAAAATGGCGGCTTCATCGGCAAAAAGCGCGGTGCGCAGCGGGGTCAGGCCCTGTTGTTGACCCATCAAACGGAAAAGGGCGTACTCTTGATCAAAGAGGATACGTTGCAGCGCAGTGTAATGCTGTTCGGCCAAGACGCTCTTCAGTATGGCGTCCTGCTCTGCAAAGAGGACAGCCTTGAGTGGCTCGAGGTTGTTCTTGCGACCGAGCGCGCGGAAGGTGGCGTATTCATCGGCGAACAGGACTCGCTGCAGGGCTGTATGCTCTTGGGCGTAAAGCACGCTTTTGAGGATGGCAT
>CAIZGN010000129.1 GCA_903932505.1 Candidatus Hydrogenedentota bacterium | reverse complement strand
TCGGCCGGGGCCGGTGTGGTTCCTTGAAGAATGTGAATCCCTGTTGGATATGCAATGGGTATAGGGTGGGATTATAGCATGTTGTGTGGGGTTTTGTTTCGCCCCTTTGGGCTTTTTTGCGGGGGCGGAATTTTATCGTTGGACTGGGGAAAGTTAATCAGTGGGGGAGAGCAGGGTGTATTGGGCTCTACGGATGAAATCTTGTTCGCTGGGGTAGGTGAGTAGGTTTTCTGCTTGAGGGAGGGGGAGCCAGGCGGGTTGAAAGAGGGCTTCTTCGGAACCCTCGTCGGGATGGGGGGCTCCACGGTCTTGGGAGGTCAGGCGCATCAGGAAATAACGTTCGTTGCGTTCGTGGTGTTTTCCACGGAAGTCGAAGGTGCTGTGGGCTTCGCCCAAGTCGGCGATGATTTTGAGTCCGGCGTATCCGGATTCTTCCCATACTTCGCGCAGTGCGGCTTGCTGTGGGGTTTCGCCGGGGTCGATATGGCCTTTGGGTAGGCGGACCTCGTGGATGATGGTGCCTTCGCGATTCACGTCGCGTTCCAGGATCAGGACTCGGTTTTCGTTGTTGATGACGACGCCACCGGCTGTTTCGTGGTATTTGGTTTTCATATATTGAACCAATGTGATTGTCTTGGGGTAATAGAATATCTGGAGTGTTTGTTGGGGTTCAAGGCGGGTGGACGGGGGGAGTTCGACAGGAATGTCTGCCGCACATTTATTAGAACTGGCGGTTGCCGGTTTTCTGGAAAGAATCGTCGTCTTTGTAGATGGCTTCGACTAGCTCTAGGACTCGGAGTGCGTCGTGTGAGGTTCCGGTGGCTACGGGCAGGTCTTCGGCAACGTATTTTAGGAAATCGGCGACTTCGAGTTCCCAAGAGGGGTCGGTGTCGAAGTAGATGATCTCTTCGCGGGGCTTGCCTTGGGCGAAGCCTTCGTCGAAACGGCGGCGTGCCATGGAGATGGTTTCGTCGCCGTAGCTGCGTGTGGAGGAGAGTATGCCGTTCACGGAAAGATAGCCGTCGGTCATGTAGATCTCTAGGGTGAAGCGGTGTTTCCAGTGGGTACTTGAGGAATGCAGCATGGCGATGCGGCCTTGGTCATCGCGGAGGAGGGCGAAGGCGTTGTCCTCGACATCAGCGTCCCAATAGGCGGTGCTGCACATGCTTTTGACTTCTTCGAATTCGCCGCAGAAGAAGCGTAGCAAATCGACCATGTGGATGCCCTGATCGAGCAGGATGCCGCCGCCACACATTTCTTTTGAGCTGCGCCACTGTTTTTCGTAGCCTGCGCCACCTGATTTTCCGTAGATGCCGCGCAGCCACATGACGCGACCGAGGCGTCCGCTTTCGACAATGCGCTTGGCCTCGCGGATGCCGGCATGGTATCGGTGGTTGAATCCGAACATGAGCTTGCATTGCGGGTTTCGCTGTTCGGCTTCGCGTATGGCCTGGATTTCGGCTACATTGCGGCCGGGTGGTTTTTCGGAAAAAACGTGTTTGCCCGCGTCGAGCGAACGAATGACGGCGTCGGCGGTAAATCGGTTGGGCATGGCGATGAAAACAGCGTCGACCTCGGACTGGATGACGTCGCTGTAGTCTGAAAAGCAGGTCAGGTCGGGAAAGTCGGCATGGGCGGTCTGATTGGGATCCGCTCCGCAAATCAATTGGACATGCGGGTGCTGTTTTAATTCGCGGGCACGTATACCGCCCATTTTTCCGAGGCCGATGAGGCCAACTCGCAAGGTATCCGCCATCTAGCGTCCGCCTTCTTGCGGGGTCGCCGCATTGACCGCCGCGATGCGCACATGGGAACTGAGGCGGTGTTTCTGGAGGAATTCCTGAAAATCCGCATGGGCTTCCGGGCCGCGGTGCTCAAGGAGGTATTTGATGTGTCTGGGCAGTTCGACGGCGGGGTCGTATGCGGTGGTGTTATGCACGAATTCGAGATCCAGCTGCCCGGGCGTGCTAAGTTCAACAAGTTCGAAGCCTGCGCGGGCAATCAAAATGGTGAGACCTTCGACGGAGAGGAGGTTAAGATGTTCGGGGACGAAGACGTAGGGTGCTTTGTCCCACAAGACCTGCATGTCGAATCCGGAGACGGTGCGTGTGGAAATCGTGAGCACGCCACGATCCGCCATGAGCCCGCGTATCCATATGAGATAGTCCAGGGGGTTGCCCCGGTTCTCGAGTTGCCCCAGCATGGATACCGTGCCCAGACCGCTCAAATCGCCTCGGGCCACCTCTGCGCCTGCCTTGGCGCAATCCGGTTCCAGGGTATTCAGCGGGTAAAGACTGTACAGGGTATCGAAGAGCCCCAGTTCGCGCACGGCGTCGAAAATCTGGGGGGACTGCGTGTGTACGTCAGCGTAAGCTCTGGCCGCCGGGTTCCCGACCTCATCCACCATGCGGCCCAGCCACATGGCATAGGAGTTCAGCATGTGCTTGCGTCGTTCTTTGGCGGTTTCCCTGGCGAAATGCTCGACCCGATACCGGCTGGCGCTGGAGTTTTCGTAGTAATCAACGAGTGCCTCGCGGGTGGGGCGGGGAGAGACAAAAAGGCTGTTGCATTCCAAGCAGCTGCAATAGAGGAACTCGTTTTTTCGAAATGCGCCCTCGCGCCGTTCAGAGCCGCAGGCGGGGCAGGGCACTTCCACCAAACGTTCGGGGGCTTTGAAGTATATGTGGGCATCGATGGAGGAGAGACGCATGAATTCGGTCATGAGGGGCGCGGGTCGGATGTCCGACTCTTGCAGGCCCGTGGTCATCGTCTCATGCTTCATGCTTAATCTCCTCCGTACAACTAAACAAACCCCAAAACTTAAGTGTTCAAAACGTTGAAGGGGTCTCAACCGGCGATATTATACACTTTGCGCCCCCTCCAGGACGAAAAGTCTAGGACGAACGCATCGGCTGACTTGCTGAGCATACAGCGTGGAACGCGGATATTGGCAGGTCTTGCAGCCCGAGGATTATCTCCGACAACGGCCCGCAATTCATCGCCAAGGAGTTTATCCGCATCAGCGGCATGACCCACGTACGCACCTCCCCGTACTATCCCCAGGGCAACGGGGAAATTGAGCGCTGGGGCAAGTCGCTGCAGACCGAGTGCATCCGTCCGAAAACGCCGTTGTGCCTAGAGGACGAGCGCCGTGCGGTGGGCGAATTCGTGACACGTTACAACGAAGTGCGGTCACACAGCGCCATAGGGTTCGTGTCGCCCAAGGACAAGCTCGAAGGGCGCGACAGGGCCATCTTCGAGGCACGGGACAATAATCTCGAAGCGGCCCGCGAGCTCCGTAAAGCGATGTGCCAGGCGATGAGCGCGCAACCGGTAGTGGATGCTCCGGCTTCGTCTGTTTGTGCAACAGCGCTTCCTATGGTATGTTGAATCCGCCGGGAGAAACGGAGGCGGTTCTTGCTGGCGAGCAACCTGCAAGGGATATCTTGGTCAAGCTCAGCAGACGATGACAGGGCGTGGCACTCCAAAGGCGACACGCCC
>CAIZGN010000128.1 GCA_903932505.1 Candidatus Hydrogenedentota bacterium | reverse complement strand
CCCGCAAGGATACCCAGGCCCTCTACACCCGCCTCTTCAAAGAATTCACCACCATCTACCGCCAAAACAAGCTCATCTTCCGGCGGCTCAATGAGACGGGGACATCGCACAGTTAAGAGCCAAGCGGCAGGGAGGGGAATCCCCGCCCTGCCGCATATTGCGCACACGCGCCACCCAGCTCAGTCCGTGTCCACCTCAATGTCCAACGAGTACGTGTGCTCGCCCTCAAGCGGACACTGCACCAGCCATTCCCCTTTGGGCGACATCACGCCGGAGGGCGCATTGATGGCCTTTCCTGGTACCGCCGCGTTCGCTGTGATGATATGGCAGCGACTTTCCAGCGCCCGCAACCGAAGATTCGAGTCATGGTAGTGGAAATGCACCGGGCTAGTCCCAGAATTGATGCTGTGGAAAATAAGCTGCGCACCCTTCTGAGCCAGTTGATAACTCAGCCGCATGTCCGGATACGGTCCGCAACCCGGCGTCACCCACATGTCATTCCCGATCAGGCATCCAAGGGTCAGGTGGTTGTGTTCAAAAACCCGGAGTTCTTCTCCAGGGCGGCACCACTCCCGGTCTCCCGAGGAAGGCACCAGCTTCTCGTGCGTCCCCAGCAAGTCCCCCGCCCCCGTGTAAACGCGGGACTGGATAAAGGTCTTGCCATCCTCCCGCGCCCCGGTACCGATAATCGCCGTCACATACGCCTGACGGCAGGCCGCAGCAATACTGCGCCAAGCCTCACGCGTCCGGCCATCACTGAAATCGCTGTGATAGCCCGTCAAACTCATTTCCGGGAAAACAATAAAGTCCCCGCTACAATGCGTGATGTACTCCAGAATCCTAGGAAGGTTCTCCTTTTTGTTGCTCTTCACTTCCATTTGCACGCCGGTGACGCGCAGATTGGCCATGGGACATCCTCCTTTTTGCGCCTTTCGGCGCGCCTTTGTTCCGAAGCAGGCGACCAAAGGTCCAACCCGCTTCCACACGCCTATCATGCCACGAGAGAACCCAAAGATCCACCTTCTTGCAACCACCGGATCTTGACATCTTCGCCGCGTTGAATTCATACTCGGCTTGCTGCAGCGGGAAGCCCGGCGGTTCAGGGTTAGGCCGTCTTGTTTTCATTGGCTCAGCGTGCAAAGGCAAAGCGTCAGCGCGTTCAACCGCGCATGCTGGCCAGTCCGGTGGGCTCAACACAAAGGGCGAGAGTGCATGACACAACTCGAGGATTGTTTCGGGCGTATCGTCCGGCTAACCGACGAACGGATGGAGCATATCCTTGAGCACCCGGAGATGCTCGGTCTTTCCCTGTCGATTGCAGCGGCACTCAGCGATCCAGCTTTGGTGCGCAGATCCTGTTCCGACAATGCGCTCAGCCTGTTCTATCGATTTCTGGAAGAGACCGCCGTAGGTGGCAAATTCCTGTGCGTTGTGGTTAAATATACAGAGGGTGATGCGTTTGTGGTCACGGCCTATCTGACCAATAAACCGAAAGCCGGAGAACACCAATGGCCGACAAAGTAAAAGTCTGGTTTGATGCCGAGGCGGATTTTCTGGAAGTAACTTTCCGGGAAGGTGCCGGCTACCTCAAGGAAACCGGTCATGATGCGGTCATGGGGCGCGTCGATGCCGATGGCCGAATACTCGGGTTCACGGTCTTGGGCGTCAGCCGATTCACAAAGGCAGACCCCCTCGATACGGAACTCCTCTCCGCATAAGGGCACTCAAAGTCGGGGGAACCCTCTCTCTCAGGGTATATGACCATGACCATTTGGACATCTTCGTTCCCGAAACGTGAGCGGATTGCGGGCTATTGGCGTTTGCTGAAAGCGCGACACGGCTTCTTTGATCGTCTCGGATTCAAGCGCACGGAATCCGGTCGCCTCAAGCTCGGGCATGTCCCCGGATACCAACAACGTTTGGCTCTCATGCGCGACAAACAAAAGGGACGTCGCTGTTTCATCTTCACCGGCGATGCCGTCTCAACAGGCATCGATGTCGCCAAACTCCGCAAAGAACTCACCATGGGTGCCGATGCAATCCACCAGCACTTCCCCGTCTGGGGCTTTTCCACCGCCTATTGGTTTCTGGCGGATATCGAACAAGTCGAAGCCTTCCGCAATGATATCGGCCAAGTACGGGATCCCATCAAGCTGGCACCTCTCTGCAACGCCTATGCGTTCCCCGCAACCCGGGATTCCCTCTTCTTTCATACCGCCCAGGCGGTCAGCGGGAAAGACCCGGCACCTCGATTTTCGACCGACTTCGCCGCCGTGGTGTATCCCGACGCATCCCCGACCCTTATGATGCTGCAATTGGCCTATCATTTCGGTTGCAATCCGGTTTATCTGTTGGGAGGGGACAAGCCTTCCGCCAAGACAACGGCGCAAACCGAAAAGTCAGCCTATGCGCTCGCCAACGATGTTTTCGTCCGAGACGGTCGCAAGGTGTACAATATAGGCGGCTGCGACCCCTTGGACGTTTTTGAACCCGTCCATTTTGGGGACTTGTTCAAGTAGTTGTGCGGAGGAGATTCAACATGAAGCATGTGACGATGACCACGGGGCTACAGGAGTCCGATATCCGGCCCGCGCCGCTCATGACAGAATTCATGCGCCTATCCTCCATCGACGCGCACATCTATTTCAAAGCCCCAGAACGCTTGGTGGAAGTGCCCTGCCCCGCCTGCGGCTCAGAACGCCGCGAAGGCGCGTTTCGCAAGAACGAATTTCTCTACTGCCGCTGTCTGGACTGCAGCAGCCTATTTGTTTCCCCCAGACCCACCCGCGAAGCCCTCGTTGATTACTACGAAAACTCAAGCGCCAGTCGCTATCGGGTCGAGCATTTCGCCAAGGAAACAGCCAAGGAACGACGCAAGCACATGCTGAACTCTTATGCCATGTGGCTCGGTCGCATGGTGGATGACGTCGGAAACCCCAAAGCCCGAACCTACGCCGATGTGCACACGCAGTCCCCCCAGATTTTCGACGCAGTCCGAGAACTGGGTCTCTTCGACACCCTGTACAGTCTTTATCCGCTGAACACCCTGGAGGCGGATTGCGCCAAGGCAGGCGCAGAAGTGGCCCGAGGCGAATTGAGCGGTCTGGGCGCGGTATCCATGCTGGGCCAACTCGAAAACCGAGGCAGCCCCCTCGACTATCTCATCTGGATTCGCGGGCTCATGGCGGATCGTGGCGTGCTCACGAT
>CAIZGN010000127.1 GCA_903932505.1 Candidatus Hydrogenedentota bacterium | reverse complement strand
GTCCGTCTTGGCGCGGCTGTGGGATTGGGCGGCTTTGTACGCGCCCACGGGGCACCTTGGGCGATGGAGCCATGAAGCAGTCGCCCGAGGGGTAGAATTTTCGGATGATGCAACCAGCTTGATGGATGCCCTTGTTGCTAGTGGCTGGCTCGATGCCTGTGAGGAATCCGGTTTAGCCATTCACGATTGGCAGGAACACTGCGAAGGATGGGTGCATTCCAAGCTAGCCCGAAAGGGTGAATGCTTCCATGGCGGGCAAGTGCCGAATTTTCGATACCTGAAAAGCGAGGAACGCGCAACCATAAAGGCGCGTTTTTGCGAGTCCACAACCGAGAGTGTGGACAGTCCACAGTCGCGAATGCGGAAGCCCTTAGCCCTTAGCCATATACCTTTAGCCAATAAGGAAGATAGCTCCGAGCTTCCCCCTTCGGGGAACTCGAAGCCGCCCCCCCTGCAAGATGATTCGGAAATCCTCATGGCCTTTGAAGTAGTGGGCAACCCGAAGACATGGGAACTACGGCAATCCCTCAAGGCCAAATTCGAGGAAGCCTATCCCGGCCTAGACGTGCTGGCCGAATGTCGAAAGGCCGTTGCATGGCTCACGGCAAACCCCACGAAGCGCAAAACGGCCCGAGGCATGGCGGCGTTTCTCAATCGATGGATAGCCAAGGCAATCGATAGCCCACGCGGAAGCGGAATCCCCAAGGCAATCGAGGCCCCGACATTCAAGATTCCCGAAAACATGCTCGGCTTTCGAGGGGGAGCGGCCCATGACTAACCACATAACCGCCCTAGGATCCGAGCGGGCTGTGTTGGGCTGTCTGATGCTCGACGGGCAACGGCTCGATGACGTGCTGGAAATCCTCGCTGGCCCCGTCGTTTTCGCGGATGAGGCCCATGCGACAATTTACGCGGCCATGCTGCGTCTTCACGCGGACAAGGTGGCCCTCGACGAAAACACCCTGCTCGACGCACTGATGAAAACCGGGCAACTGGAAGCGGCGGGCGGAATGCTGACGGTGGCCACGCTATCAGATACCGTTCCGACTTCGACGCATGCCCTCGACTATGCCCGGGTTGTGGCCGATGCTGCGGTGCGGCGGCAGGCGGTGCGGCTGTGTGGCGATATCGTCCGCATGGCCGAGGATGGCGTACCGGCCCCCGAGGTTCTCGAAAGCGCGGAGCGTGGATTGTTCGCCCTGTCTGGCGGCGGTGCCCGGGACAAGGGTAGCACCCTCTTCGAAATTATCCCGCAGGCCCTGCAGGAAATCGACGCGCTGGCCCGTAGGGACTTTTCGGCTATCGGCGTGACAACGGGGCTTGACGATCTGGATGGCGTTCTAGGCGGACTGCGAAATGGCGAAATGATTACCCTTGGCGGCAGGCCCTCTACCGGCAAGACGGCGCTTGCCCTGCATATATCCCGACACGCGGCGCATAGTGGTGTTGGTGTGTTGGTGATTTCGATGGAAATGGGCAAGTGCGAACTTGTGCGGCGGCTCTTGCAGGCGGAAGGCGCGGCCCTGATGAACCGCATCGAGATTGGCTATCAGGCGGAACCCGAGCGACGTAAGGTGGCGGACGCGGCCCAGGTACTCGCTCAGCTTCCCATTACCATCGTCGAGGGGCGGCAAACTACGGCAAGCATCCGAAGCGCGGCACGGCGATTTAAGGCCAAGCATGAACGGGCCCTGATTGTTCTCGACTACATCCAACTGATTTGTTCCGGCCACGGGAAAAACACCCAAGGGCGATACGAGCGGTTCTCGGACGTGTCGAACGATATCAAGGCACTGGCCCGGGAAGTAAATGCCCCCGTGCTGGCCTTGGCGCAGCTAAACCGGGACGCAAAGAACGCCTCGAACGGCTTCGAATTGTTGAGCCACTTAAAGGAAAGCGGAAGCATCGAGCAGGACAGCGACCTTGTGATTATGCTAAGCCCCATCGGGCAGGATGCCGACGGCTATGGACGGGAACCTATTTCCTTGACGGTGGCAAAAAACCGGCGCGGCATCCGAAAAGATGTTGGGGTGCTGTACGAAAAGAACACCCAGCGTTTCTTGAACCTCAACGGCCTACCATCGAGGCCCCCGGCCAAACCGGCCCCGGCACGGCGACAGGCCCCGACGATGGGAACCTATGATGTGATTTTCGAGGAACCCGAAATTGAACACGAAGAATCGGAAGCATGCCCATTTTAGGCAACGGGCGAACCTACGGCGAATAATACGACGGAAATACCCAAAGGAACGCCTAGGATGCCCCACACGCCACGCAAACGGCCTCGGGCATAGTGGAGTATGGCTTTTCTATTAAAACGGCTGTACTGAATTTAGTTTGGCTTTCGGCTTGACTTGGGCATAGGCTGCGACGAAATAATACCGACAGGCGAATCAACCAAAAAAAAGGAAGCACGATATGGGACGCGGACTTTTCAAACGAACACGCAAGCGCACAATGCCCCCGGGCGCGGAAATTGTCGAGAAACGCGGCAGGACGCTTGCCCGCTGGACGGACGGCCACGGCAACCGGCAGGAAGCCCCGGTCACCGCTGACGGCCAGCACGTCATGCTTGAGGCGGAATTCTTCACTGGCCGATATAGGGCGGCGGACGGGCGGTTGGTTGAATTTCCAACGGGTGCCCGGACGCAGGACGCGGCAGCAGCCATTCTGCGTGAGCGGGAAAACTTCGAGGCGAAGATTGTTTGCGGGGCCATATCCAAGGAAGAGGCCATGGTAGCGGGGTGGGCGCATATCGACATCGCGGAGCATATTTCCGCATGGATTTTATCCCTACAGGGTCGCAGACGGACGGAACGGCACGGGCGTGACATGCAATACAAGGCAACCCGACTATTCAAGGAGTGCGGTTTTAAGGGACTACAGGACATGTCCCGGGGTCGCGTCGAGCGGTGGATTGCAGACCGAGCGGAGGAGGGCATGCCGCCCAGAACACGCAACGGCTATCTGGGCGCGGCTACGGCCTTCTGTAATTGGGCAATTCGTTCAGGGCGTATGGTAGCTAACCCGTTCTCTGGCGCGGAGAAGGCTAACCTTAACGTTGACCGGGTGAAGATCCGCAGGGCGTTGACCCCGGATGAATTGCGGCTTCTCCTTGAGGCGGCACGGTCTCGGCCCCTTTATGATGCGACCCACAAAAACCGAGGCCCCAATGCGGCCAAATTAACAGAGGGCACCAAAGCGGCGTTGGTCTTCTTGGGGGAAGAACGGCGCATGACATATTTGGTGCTGGCCACCACGGGTCTTAGGAAATCAGAACTGGCAAGCATACGCATTTGTGACGCGCATCTGGATGGCGCAAAGCCTTTCCTTGAACTGCGGGCGGAATCGGCCAAGAACCGGAAAACGGCCAAGATTCCCCTACGGCGTGATGTGGCCGATGAATTGGTGCTGCATGTCACCCGACGATTGAAAGAGGCACAGCGGGCAGCACGGGAAGCCCGGCGACCTATTCCGGCTCTGCTATCTCCTCAATCCGGTCTGGCGGTGGTGCCCGATGCCCTTGTGAAGATATTCAAGCGGGATTGTGCCCATGCAGGACTGCCGCAGACGGATGCCCGAGGGCGGTCTATCGACGTGCATGCCTTGCGAACTACTTTTGGTAGCCACCTTGCTTTGGCGGGAATTCCCCTACGGACGGCTCAGGAGCTTATGAGGCACAGTGACCCGAAGCTGACGGCGAACGTTTATCAGGATATGGGCATCTTGGATACCTTCGGAGCGGTGGAGAGTTTGCCTTGTTTGTCCACGCCTAAAGACGAAGCCCGTATAGCCGCGCAAGGCGGGGAAGAAAGCGACCCTAAGTGGTCACCTATATGGTCACCTCACAACGGCAAAAACGTGCATTTTCCGGCATTGGGCGGCAGTATACTAGCCAAGGAGTGTTCTACAGAGGTGGAACATGTAATTGACGAAAAACCCCAGAAAAACGACGTTTCTCTGGGGAATTTGAAATTAAAGGATGGTAGCGGTGCACGGATTCGAACCGCGGACACGTGGATTATGATTCCACTGCTCTAACCAACTGAGCTACACCGCCGTAACCGCCGTTTCTCGGCGGGAGAATATTAGCATTTTTTTCTTGGGCATTTCCAGTTTGTGGTGGACTTTTTAGTGGGCGTAGGCTTCGTGGAATTGTTCGGAGAGCTGGGTGAGCTTTTCGACGTATTGCGCATCGGTGTTTTGTTTGGCTTTCATGGCGTTGACCAGGAGTCCGTGGCAGAGGGTGAGCTTTTTGGTGTAGGCGGCTGTTTCTTCGGGGGTGGCACCGTCGGCCAGGGGCTTGATGCGCTGTTGGAGGAAGTAGGTGCTGACGAGTTCGGCGATGTCGTCGGCGTATTTGTCTTTGTTGATGGCCCAGCGGGCGATCTGTGCGGCGTTTTTGGCGGGGTCGGCGGAAAGTTCGGTGATCTGTTTGATGGACTTGTCGATGGTGGCGATGTTCTCTTTGAGGAGTCCGAATCGGAGGTCGTCGTCGTAAATGCCGCAGGGAATCTGGCAGTGGGCGGAGACGCTTTTTCGGGTGGCGAGTCCGGCGGTGAGTGCGAGGGCCATTGAGAGGGTCATCAGTGTGAGGGAACGCTTGTTCATTTGGTGTCTCCGTTGACATTGCGGTTGTTGGTCGCGGGTGTCGTTTGTTTTTGCTGTACTTGGCTTCGCACCGCGTTGTGCGATGCTATTCCGGTTTTGGGTATTAGCCCTGCTGTAGTGGAGTCCCGGATTTGGGTTGTCCCCAGCTTTGATAATAGAAACCGCTGAAATTTGGGTTTATTCCCGGGTGCTCTGGGCGGGATGAGGTGAGCGTTCGCAATTTGAGTAAAAACTTGCCTATAATCCGCATAAGGCTTATACTTGAGGAAGGCTAACGTAGAGGAGAATACTCATGCCGACTTTTAATTATGTGGCGCGCACGAAGAACGGGATTAAGCAGAAGGGTTCGGTGCCCGCCAACAGTAAGCAGGCTGCCACGCAGATCCTCCAGACGCGGGGATTGACGGTGGAGAGTGTGACGGAAAAGGTGAAGATTAAGGCGAAGAGCAATACGCGGGTGAAGAGCCACGAGTTGCTTGTGTTTACGCGGCAATTGTCAACGATTGCCGGGGCGGGTTTGCCGCTGTTGCAGGGTTTGGATATTCTGGCCGATCAGGCGGAAGAGCCCACTTTTGCGGCGGTGATTGATGCGGTTTCTCAGGAGGTTGAATCGGGCGAAACGTTTTCGGATGCACTGCGGAAGTTTCCTCGGGCGTTTCCGGATCTTTATGTGAGCATGGTTCGTTCGGGTGAGGCCAGCGGTGACTTGGACGGAGTTTTGCTTCAGTTGGCGGATTATCTGGAGTCGACGGAGGAGTTGAAGCGGCGAATCAAGTCGGCCATGACGTATCCCGTGGTTGCGTTCAGCATGGTGATTTTGATTGCGGCGGGTTTGACGATCTTCGTGGTTCCTCAGTTTAAGGAAGTGTTCAGCCAGTTGAGCGGTGGTAAGGCTCCGCTGCCCAAGCCGACGCAGCTGTTGTTGCAGGTGAGTGATTTCCTGCGTTCGCGTTATGCGTTGGTTATTCCGGTGGTTGTTGCCGGGATTGTTTTCGGCGTTCGATCGTATGGCAGTACGCAGGGCGGTCGTTATAATCTGGACAGCCTGAAGTTGCGGATGCCGGTTTTCGGGACTTTGTTCCGCAAGGTGGCTATCAGCCGTTTCACGCGCACACTGAGCACGCTGACGAAGAGCGGCGTTGCCATTCTGCAGGCGCTTGAAATTGTTGAGCGCACGGCGGGGAATGAGGTTTATGCGAAGGCGATTCGCGAATCGGCCGATAGTGTCCGTAACGGTGAAACGTTGGCGGAACCTTTGACGCGCGCCGAGGTGTTTCCTGCGATGGTGACCCGCATGATTGCGATCGGTGAAAAGACGGGTGCGTTGGAAACGATGTTGATGAAGATTTCGGACTTTTATGACGCCGAAGTGCGCGCGATGGTCGACGGGCTGACGAGTCTGATTGAGCCGCTGTTGATTGGTTTCATGGGACTTGTGGTCGGTAGTATCGTGATTGCCTTGTTCATGCCCATCATGCAGCTTTCGAGTATTGTCGGACAATAGTTCATTCGTTTCGTTTTTCGTGGCATCGGCAATCAACCGCCGGTGCCACTTTTGTTTTGGGGTGCAGCAGGTCAAAAATGGTTCTGGAGATGTTTTGATGAGCACCTCAATGGTTTCGTTCCCGCAATCCGGGGGAAGAACGGCCTTTCTGGACAATCTTCGCGCCAGCCTGACTGCGCTTGTGATTTGTCATCACTGCAATGCGGCTTATGGTTCCATTGGCGGTTGGGATTATGTGGTTCGGGAGCCGGGGGGGATGGTGACGGAGCTGCTGGCAACCCTTTTTGCCGGGGTGACGCAGGCCTTTTTCATGAGTTCGTTTTTTCTGCTTTCGGCGTATTTTACCGCGCCTGCGTATGACCACCGAGGGGCAGCGGGGTTCATGGGGCGGCGTTTGGTTCGTTTGGGGATTCCGCTGGTTTTTTATTACTGTGTCTTGAGCGTGGTCCTTTCTTATTTGGTCCAGTGCTTTCGTGGGCACTGTGATGTGGGGTTTGTTGACTATTTTGCTTCCCACTTTCTTAGGTACGGGGGACCGGGACCGCTTTGGTTTGCTTGGGCGCTGCTGATTTTTGAGACGGTGTATGTGGTGTTCCGGCAGATTTCGGATCGTCTGGGTCGCATTCCTAAGAGCTATGCCTTGCCGAACGACCGGCAGGTTTTCGCCTTTATTGTGGGGATCGGGGTGTTTACCTTTATCTTCCGCCAGTGGTTTCCGCTCGCTTTCCATTTCCTCCACATGCGGCTGGCCTATTTTCCGCTGTATGTGTGCATGTTCACCTTGGGCATCGTTGCGTATCGTTCGGGGTGGTTTGAACGGTTGGAGGCGCGGCAGGCCAATCTTTGGTGGCGCGTTTCTCTGGGGGCGATTGCCGTTGCCCCGGTGTTGCTTATTGTGAACGCCTGGCTGGGTTATGACCCCTATAAGTTCTGGTCGGGGTTCAATTGGCAATGCTGTTCCTACGCTGTTTGGGAAGCTTTTCTTTGTGTGGGGATCAATATGAAACTGATCGTGGTTTTCAGGGATCGGTTCAGTGTCAGCACCCCGTTCAGCCGTCGGATGACCCGCAGCGCGTACACGGCATACATTCTGCATGCGTTTTTTGTTTGCGGGTGGACGTATGTGTTCACGTTTTTTTCGCTCGGTCGAATCCCTGAGATTGTGCTCATGTGGCCTTTTGCCGTGGGCTCCTGTTTCTTGTTTGCCGATGGAGTGCGTCGACTGCCGTTGGTGCGGCGGGTGGTGGGATAGGCGTATGCCTCTTTGCCATTCAGGGCAAGGGGCGTTTACAATGCCGGGATGCTTCAAGAACTGCACATAGCGGGGCTAGGTTTACTGGGATGATTTGAGTTTGACGGCTCGCCGTTTCGTATATTCGGGAGGTGCGATGGTATAATCATCGTGTGCTTGTGGTTCTCTTGGAATTTGTATGCCTACCGTGCAGAAAGGATTGCTGGACATGAATTCTCCCACCGATCGCCGGACTTTCCTGAAGACCTCGTTGGCCGCCCCGGCCGTGGCCGCCTTGGCGATGGATTTGCCGGGTGGAACGGCTGCCGCCCAAACACCGCCTGCGGCGGCTCCTTTGCCCCGGGGAAAGATCGGTCAGCTGGAAGTGAGCCGCATGTTGCTGGGCGGGAACTTGCTGACGCATTACACGCACAGCCGAGACCTCAAGTATGTGTATAACCTTGCGGCGCATTACAACACGGAAGCGAAAATTCTCGAAACTCTAGCGGTGGCGGAGCAGAACGGGATCAACACTCTGGTGGTGCATACCGTACCGGCCATTTTGGCCACGTTGCGGAAGCATCGGGATGCCGGTGGCAAAATTCAGTGGATTATTTGTCCGACCGCACCAGTGCTGCAGGGTCTGGAGTTGTATAAGCAGCAGGTGGAAGAGCTTATGGCCAGCGGGACGGAGGCTGTTTATCTTTGGGGGGTGCATTCGGATAAATTGGCATCACAGGGTATGATGGATTTGGCGGCGGAAGTGATTGCGCTCGGGAAAAGCTACGGGGTGCCTTCGGGGATGGGTGCGCACGACCTGAACGTGATTGTGGAAGCCGAGAAGCGCAAGGTTAATCCTGATTTCTACATCAAGACCTTCCATCATCATCATTACCCGAGCGCGCCGAAACCCGAAGAAATTAAAGGGCCGATCGGGGAGTGCCCGGGCTATTGGTGCGCGAATCCGGAGCAGACCATTGAGGTGATGAAGGCTGTTGAGCGGCCTTGGATCGCCTTTAAGATTATGGCTGCGGGTGCTATTCCACCGGTGGATGCCTTCCAGTATGCGTTTGAAAACGGTGCTGACCATGCGCTGGTCGGGATGTTCGACTTTGAAATTCAGGACAATGCGAACCTTATTCGGGAGGTATTGCCAAAAGTGCAGCAGCGGACCCGGGCGTGGCGCAGCTAGGTTCCTGGACTTTGGTTCGCTCGTTTTTTGGTGCCTCAACGATGGAGGATAGGTCGCATGTATGGTCGCTTGACGATTTCGGTGGTGTGTTTGGTTTTGATGGCGGGTACTGTCCACGCCGCTGATGTGGCCCCGTTTTTCCCGTTCTGCATCGACACGCATGACGCGAAGAAGCGGACTTTGGATGAGCAGGCCAAGATGCTGAAGGAGCTGGGTTATGCCGGGGTGGGACATCTTTGGCTGGACAACATTCCGGAGCGTCTGAAGACCCTTGACGCGCAGGGTTTGAAGCTGTATCAAATCACTTTGCGGGTGGATTTGAATCCGGAGAAGGAGCCTTATGACAAGGCGAAGCTGAAAGAGACCCTTCCGCTGCTGAAAGACCGTCATGTTCAGATCCTGTTTCTGATCACGGGGATGAAATCCTCGGATGAGGCGGGGGATGCTCGGGCGGTGGAAATTGTTCGGGAAGCGGCGGATTGGGCGAAGGATTCCGGCACAGAGATACTGCTGTATCCGCATACTGGCGATTGGATTGAGCGTATTGAAGACGCAGTGCGCGTGGCGAAGAAGGTGGACCGTCCGAATGTGGGTGTGATGTTCAATCTTTGCCATTGGCTAAAGGTGGACGGCAAGCAGGATGTTCGGGGACTGCTGACGATGGCGCTGCCCTATTTGCGCGCTGTCAGCATTCACGGGGCGGACACGCCTGAGTCCATTCACGCGGGCACGGGGAATTGGATTCAGCCGTTGGGGCAGGGTTCCTATGACGTGTACGGCTTGCTGAACATTTTGAAAGAGATAGGCTATCGCGGGCCGGTTGGTCTGCAATGCTGGGGAATTCCGGGGGATGTTCGCGAGCATCTGGGGCAGTCCATTGCCGCGTGGCGCGCCATGAACGAGCGCCTCGCCACGGGCGCGAAGTAATCAGGAAAAGACGCATGAAATTGTCTTGGACTGCCTGCGGAGTGCCGGCTTTGTTAATCGGGCTGTTGCTTTGCGGCGTGGTTTTTGCAGATCCGCCGGTATGGACGTCCACGAGTCCGTATGCCGCCGGGCCGACCGGCTATCCCCGTTTTGCAGGCAAGACGGGAGAGGCCAATATCACGTATGGAACGGCGGGCGATTACAAGCTGCCAAAGACCCTGCTGTACAGCGTTGGCTTGGACGAACTTGCGGCTGATGCGGAAACGTGGTCCAAGGCAGGGATTCAGGGCTTCTTCCTCACGGGTCTGGTGGGTGACTGGTCCAGCGACATCTGGGCGACCGACGGGGAGCCTTGGACGATCGGGGAAAGCGACAAGACCTTCAAGAAAACGGCTGAGACGGTTGCCCAGTGCCGAAAGCTCAATTGCGAGGTTTTTCCCGTCGTTTCGTTCAATCACTTCTTTGACTGGTTTGACGATAAGGCGTGGCCAAAGGTGGAGGATAACTTCCGGCAAATCGCGCTCTTCGCCCGAGAGACCGGTTGCAACGGGGTTACCATTGATATTGAGTACATTTTCCCGCAGTATCACTTTGCCTGGGAGGGGTACGATTACAAACGCTATTCGCGCGAAGAGCTTGTGGCCAAAGTACACGACCGGATGATCAATGTGGCGCGGGTTATGTACGAGTCCTTTCCGGGAATGGCAGTGATTATGTTCCCGGAACAAACGTTGAGTCTGGGCAATGTGGTGATGGGGGCCTGGATCGAAGAAGCGGCGCGAAAGAACGCACCGGGAGGGGTGCACATTGGCACGGAATACACGTACCGGCGTCCCAATATCCGGTATATGTTCGGGCACTCTTGGCTGGTCAATACCATTCTTGAAAAGACCCTTCCGTCCGATGCGTTGAAATACTGGCACAAGAACGGTTCGATCGCTGCGGGGCTTTGGCCGCTGGGCGCAGACCCTGACGATTATCATGGGGCTGAACCCACTCCAGATGAATTCCGCCAGGGTTTTGCCGCATCTCTGATGATGTCGCGGCGGTATAACTGGGTGTATAGCCATAATCTTCGCCCCGCCATTCTGGGCCGGGACACGACCACGTATACGGATCAGGCGCGGCTTGACGGGGTGCGGAAGGTATTGGCGGCGCGTGAGATTGCCGCCAATACATATTATACGAGGCTTGCCGTGGATATTCGCGAAATGGTGATGCGGGACTATGAGGACGACCTGGCCTTGACGATCGTGCCCACCTTTGCCTCACCCCGCGAGCAGGTCGAAGTGGGGATGATGCCCGCACCGCTATTTAATAATTCCCCGAATGCGAGATCGCGTGACACCTTGTGGGCGGCGGGACTGAATCTTTACCGGGGGAAGAACCTGGATCTGCAGGAGGAATTCGGGACACAAACCCGATGGTTGTTGGCGGGGCCATTTGACAATCCCGAGGGGCGCGGTTTTGACACGGCCTACGGACCTGAAACCAGTATTGACCGTGGTGCGGAGTATCCGGGTATGAGCGGGGTGGTTGGTTGGGTTGATTATTCGGCGGATGCCGGAAAAGCCGGGGTGGATCTTACGAAGGTTTTTCAGCCGTGTGAGGCGGTGTGCGCTTATGCGCTGGCCTATATTCATGCGGAGAAGGCCTGCGATGCGCAGTTGCGACTGGGGGCAAATGACGGGTGGAAGCTGTGGGCGAACGGGGTCTTGATTGCCCAATACAGCGCGCCGGGTCGGATGATTCTTGATCGGGAAATCGTGAAGGTGAAATTGCCCCAAGGGACGACCCCGATTCTGCTCAAGGTTTGCAACGCGAAGAAGGATTGGGGGTTCATCTTCCGGGTGACGGGGAGCGACGGGGCTGCCATCGACGGCGTGACCCTGGATGTTTCGGCGGAGTGATTCTGCGTCGGGGGACTATTTGCCGGTGGCATCCCGTGGGGCATAGGGTGCGGTGTAGTTCCAGAACAGCGAGAGCTTTGAGGTTTGCCCGGCCATCCCCAGTTTGTTGATTACGCGGAATTCGGCGTGATTAAGTGCGTTGGGGCGCAACCGCCAGACGAGGTTAGAATCGACCCGCTTCCAATCGCCGGTGCCTTCCCGCATTTCATAGCGGTCAAAGTTTGGGGTAATCGAGTAAAGGTCTAGCACGATGGTGCCTTCTTCTTTGCCGTGCGCGGTGGTGAAGGCGACCTGGTTCAGGGTGGGGTAGAAATCATTTTCGCGGTTGCTATGCAGGGCGTATTGGAGCTTTCGGGGGGTTGCGGGGTCGTACCAGTTTAGATAGCCGTTCCAAGGCCAGAAAGTCGAGCCGTTATTGAGCGGTCGGGGGGTGGGATTCGAGACAAAGTCATTTCGGGGGATAATGCGAAAGAAACCGGCAAGGTTGTGCTGCGGTGGGCGCAGTGCGGCGTCGGGCGTATTTATCCACGGGGTGGGCGATGCGTAGGTGAGGTTTTGCGGTTGCTCGGGGATACCGGAGGCCGTCCAATTGCACCAAGCTTCGGTGCTCATCCACGGGATGGGGCGGTCGGGGGTGAAGTTATAGCGGCGCAGGAAAGCGGTATGCTGCTGATACACGTTCAGCGGTGCCCCGGTTCGGGTGTCGTATTCGTAGGAGTCAAAGAGGCTTTCGGCATCCTCATGAATCCATCGGGACAGTTCATCGACATAGACTTCGGTTGTTTCGTGGTTGAAGATGTTTACGTGTCGGGCGGTGTATCCGAGGGATTGAAGGGCTTGCATGTAGACCACGGTAAATTGCATGCACATGCCGCCCCAACCCTGTTTTTCGTTGCGGTCGAGAACGCTTTGAGCGTTCCACTCGGGATATCCTGGATAGGGGAGGGCATGCCGCCATAGTCCGGACACCTTGTGCCGCACACGGTTGACGGTCTCGAAGTCTCCGCTGGAACCCGCCACGAGGGTGTCTAGTTCCAATCGCTGGCGCAACCGTGCGAGATCGGGATGGGTGCTGTCCTCAAATCGGGTGATATAATTGGAATAATGCAGCTCCGGGTTCGTGGTGTTTTGGACGTAGACGGGGCTGTTGGGGGTAGTCTCGGGGGTGGAGTGGTAACTCAGATTTAGTCCCAACACTTTCGGGGAAACTCCGGGGTCGCTGGTTGATAAGCGGGCGCGGATCTGAACAAAGCGGCGGGGGGTGAGTTCCTGATTGAAGGGCACATAGGGCGTCCATGCCGCTGACAGACGGTCAGGTGTGTCAGCGTATCGACGCGACCATTCCACGCGGGTGCCGGGCGGGAGTTCGGTTTTCGCTTGGATGGAGAAATCGGAAATCACGCTTGGCCGGGGTATATCAGCACTTTCGCTCCAGAGGTCCAAGGGGGCGGAGGCTATCGAGCCCTCGTGGATGTGCCGGTGAAGATTGAGGCGGATGGTGTATTCGCCAGGAACACTGTTTTCCGGGCCGAGTTTACCCATAGACCATGTAGCCCCGGCATCGAAGGACTTCCCGGAGGTTTCGCCGACCTTAACAGGCTCAAAGTCCTCATTTGGGGTCGCGGGAGGGGTGAGGAATCCTGCTGCAATCCGGGCGGTGTTGCCACGGTAGATCCAGCATCCGCCACCACGCTCATACTCGTCCGAACGCGCGAAGAGGAGGTCGAAACCGGAGCCCGCAGGCGCGTCACAGCCCAGGACGACCTCATTGGATCCTTGGACGAGCCATGTGGGGTCGATTTTGACCCAATGCCATACGCCTTCATGCCACGGCACGGGATTTCCTTCCATGCGGTGACCGTTGACCAGCAGATAGTAGGGTGGGGAGGACTTGGGTTTTTGCGGGGCCATGTACAACACGACGTGGGCTTCTATGGCGCGGGAATCTTTGAGCTGGAAGACTTTTTTGACGAGAACGCCTTGTTGGAGTGGTTCCATGTAGGGACCTTTTTCGCTCAAACCTGCCCCCGGGCCGTCATTCTCCAATAATTCCATGTCATTGAGAAAAAGGCTTCCGTCTGAACAGAGAATGCCATCGGACGAGCCGGTGTTGAACATTTCTTCCGCTGAGAAATCGTGGGAGAGGAGCCCGGGCACTTGTTGTGCGCCCAGGGATGTGAGCAGCAGTAGGCTCGTCCAGAGAAGTTGCATGGCATCGTCTTCCCATTGTCCGGTTCTGTTGGTTTACCGACTTGCACCGTATTGATTCAAGGTTCGCCGTTTCGTATGCTCAAGGCATGAACACATATTACCATCTTCGTGCCGTTTTTTTGTTTTCCCTGAGTATTGTCGCTGTCCCGCTATTCGCGGAGAGTCCGCCCGCACCGGATGCGGTGCGGGCGGCCATGCACAAGGCCACAGCCTGCATGTTTGACCGCTACGCGAATCATGGAGGGTTTGTTTGGTGGTATGACCTCAAGGATGACACGCCGTATGGTGAGCTTAAGGCGCGGCCGAGCATGATTTGGGTGGAGCCACCCAGCACGCCCTCGGTGGGGAATATGCTGCTCGAGAGCTATGCCATCACCGGCGATTCGTATTATCTGGATTGCGCATCGAAGGTGGCTGATGCCTTGATTCGCGGGCAACATCCCGCCGGGGGATGGCAGTATTATATTGATTTTGAGCCAGCGGGTACCCATGCGTATTGGGAGTCGTTCTTTTCAAAGTGCTGGGGCTGGCAGGAGCACATGAAGTGGCGCACGAATTGCACGTTTGATGATTTTGCAACTTCGGAACCCACCCGTTTTTTCATGCGGCTTTGCAAGGTGCGCAATGAAGCCCGATTTATCGAGGCGCGGGACAACGCGCTGGGATTTATTCTGCGAGCTCAGTACCCCGATGGCGCATGGCCACAGCGATACCCGCTTGATGAGGACTATTCCGCCTATTCCACCTTTAACGATTCCGTGATTGCCGATTGCATTAGCGTGCTGCTGGAGGCGCATGAAAGTATCGGTGGGGACGTTTATTACAAAGCGGCCCGGAAGGGGATGGATTTCTATTTGCTGGCTCAACTTCCCGAACCGCAACCCGGTTGGGCGCAGCAGTACACCCGCGAACTCAAACCGGGATGGGGGCGACCCTTTGAATTGGACACGGTCAGTGCGGGGCAGACCTTGGACAATATTCAGGATCTCATGCGGTTTTATCGCATTACCGGTGACAAAAAATACCTTGAGCCGATTCCACGTGCACTGGATTGGCTTGAACGGGTGCGGTTCAAGGATGTGCAGGGTTATACTCATACGTATTTTTACGAGGCAGGCACTGATCGCCCGATGTATGTCCTTCAGACCGGGACGACAGTGGACGACGTGAAATTTACGCCCACCTATGACCCGGTTGGGTGCTATCCGTATGGTGACCGCATTTCGATTGCGCTGGATGCGCTGCGCGGAGAACTCAAGAACCTTTCGGAGAGCGAACCTGAAACTGTTCAGGCGGCCTACAAAAAGGAGCAGGTTGAAAAGGCACTACCGAAGGAAAGCTGGGGACTATATCTTTATCGGGTTCTGGCGATCACCAAGGACACTCCCGAGGGCGTTGCGGATATTTTGCGGATGCAGGATGCTAGGGGGCTGTGGGTGGAGGAAATTTCCCAGCTCGACCCCTTTTCACCGTTCACTGCGCCACCGTACAAGGCTCAGGGGTATACGACCGGCGGGTATATCGGGCGAATGTACCGGATGTTGAGTTACCTGAAGGCGCATTCCTGATTTGGGGATGCGCGTACAATTCTTTAATGCAGAAAGGCTGGATTCTTGATGCAACTCAAGGCCAATATCGTAGGAATGGGGATTATGGGGAGCGCCGTGGCGCGTTCGCTGAAGAATCATCCGCAGGTGCGGCTGACGGCGGTTGCGGAATCCAACGCTGAGCGACATGCCTCCATCTGCGCTGAATTCGGTCTAGAATCGGCGTATACCGACTATATCGAGATGCTGGATGTGGAAAAGCCGGAGGTTGTTTTTGTGGCAACGCCGGATTGGGCGCATTTTGCGCCGGTGATGGCCGCTTTTGAGCGGGGGATTCATGTGTATGTTGAGAAGCCAATGACGACGGATGTGGTGGAGGCGGCACAGATTGTGAAGAAGGTGGCGGAGACCGGTCTGAAGCTTCAGGTTTCCTATAACCATCGCTGGTTGGCCCCGTATCATGCGGTCTGGGAACAGATTTCCGGCGGGAAAATCGGTCGTCCGTTGATCGGTTATGCGCGGAAGAACAACCCGATTAGTGTGCCGACCAAGATGCTGGCCGCGTGGGCCAAGGACAGTTCCCCGTTGTGGTTTCAATCGTCCCATGACATTGACCTGATGTGCTGGTGGTTTGATGACGTGCCGGTCGAGGTGACCTGCCGTGGGGTGAAGTCGGTGCTGAAGGAGCGGTTCGGCTGGGATACTTATGACGGCCTGCAGGGGCAGGTTCGTTTTCAAAAAGGTGGGATCGCCACCTTTGAGGCGGCTTGGGTTTACCCGGAAACGCATCCGGCACTTCCTGATTCATTCATGTCTGTGATTGGCGAACGCGGACACCTGCAGGTGGATCGCAAGGACGAGGCGGTCGAGATGAGTACCGATGATCGGTTTTCTTGGCCACGTTCCCTGTTGAACTACAAGGTTTTCGAGCGGTGGGTGGGTGCCTTTCCTTCGTGCATCCATAGTTTCATCGATGCCGTGTTGGAGGATCGGGAACCGCACGTCACCGCGCGGGATGGGTGGGTTGTAACCGCCACCATCGATGCCATGCATCGATCCGCTGATGAGGGCGTTACTGTAATGCTGCCAGCGTTGGGAAGTGGCGGAAAATAAGTTCTTGCCGAGGACACAGAGTGCGGGTATAATACCCGCTGTTTATTTCACCACTACCGCGCTGACGCGCAGGAGGATGTTGTCATGGCTGATTTTGCCCGCAGAGATTTCTTGAAGCGTTCCATGGCCGCAGGAAGCGCGGCGGCGTTGGCCCCCTCCGCATTTGCGCAGGACAAGCCTTCGGACATGTGCATCGCCCGGTGGAAGGGTGGGGATGATTTCAAGCAAATGGCGGTTCGTTTGACGGAAGAAGCCATGAAGAATATCGGCGGGATGGGCCGTTTTGTGAAGAAGGGCGACGTGGTCTGGGTAAAGCCCAATATGGCGTGGGATCGCACGCCTGAACAGGCCGCGAACACGAATCCCGACTTGGTGGCGACGGTTATCCGACTTTGTCTGGAGGCGGGTGCATCGAAGGTGAAAGTGGGGGATCGCACCTGTAACGAGAGCAAAAAATCGTATGTCCGCAGCGGTATCGAGGCGGCGGCGAAGGCGGCGGGTGCGGAGGTTATCTATATCGATGACAATCGTTTCAAGGAAATGACCTTGGGTGGAAAGCGGCTGGACAAGTGGCCGGTTTATCCGGAGATGGCGGAAGCCAACCTCTTGATCAACTGCCCGATTGTGAAGCATCACTGTTTATCGAAAATGACGGCTTGCATGAAGGGTTATATGGGCGTGGTCGGTGGCGAGCGCGGACAGTGGCATCAGGACATCCCGACGTGTCTTTCCGATATCACCGGTTTCATGAAACCGCGCCTTTGCATCGTTGACGCGATCCGCATCCTGACGGCGAACGGCCCGACCGGTGGGAATCTTGCCGACGTGAAGGTGGTGAAGACGGTGGCTGCCGGGACAGACATCGTGGCGCTGGACGCTTTTGCCGCAGAGATTCTCGGGCATAAACCGGCGGATATTGAGACGGTGTTGGCGGGTGAAAAGGCCGGTTTGGGCAAGATCGACTATCGTTCGCTGGCGTTGAAAGAAGTGGAAATCGCGTGACGCCTTCTGGTCTAGGAAAGTCAATGGTATGGGCGCGCCGTCTTACTCAGACGGCGTGTCTGCTGTTATTTCTGTCGCTTCTTTGGAAAACCCGCCTTGTGGAGGGGGTGACGCCCAGCGCCTGGCTCAAGGTCTTCTTTGACCTGGATCCGCTGGTGCAGCTTTCCACATGGATTGCCGCTGGAAAACTGGTGGCGTTTCCCGTTCTTGCGGTTTTGACGCTTGTTGTGACTTTGCTTCTGGGCCGGGTGTTTTGCGGGTGGATCTGCCCCCTGGGCGCGGTTCATCAGATTGCGACTTGGCTTCGGGGGCGTTCCAAGGGTGGCAAAGCGGGGCGGCATCCGTGGGTGCCC
>CAIZGN010000126.1 GCA_903932505.1 Candidatus Hydrogenedentota bacterium | reverse complement strand
TCCTGCTCGATGAGAACAACCTCTGCTTCCCTGACCCATCGGACGTTTGCATCACGCCGGATGGCAAACTCGCCCTTGTGACTAGCAGCAGCACGGACCGTGTCGCCGTCGTGGATTTAGCCAAGTTGATTGCCATGCTTAAGGGCGCGTCGCTGCAGCAGCGCCAGCATGTGATTCCCAACCACACCGGCAAGCCCTCCGAGTATGTCGTGAAACATATCACCACCCGAACCGCTCCCCGAGGCATCACCTGTTCCGCGGACGGTAAGACCGCTTATGTCGCCAGCATGTTGGACGATTCCGTGACGGTGATTGACCTTAAGAAGCTGGCGTCGGTGGATAGTCTCGACCTGGGTGGCTCCAAGGAAATTACGAAGCACCGCCGTGGAGAAAAGCTTTTCCACAGCGCGAATGTTAGTTTTCGCCGCCAGTTCTCGTGCAGCAGTTGCCACCCGGACGGTCACATTGACAATATCGTTTACGACATTGAAGACGACGGCATCGGCATGGGACCTATCGACAATCGCACCTTGCGGGGAATCAACGATATGGCGCCTTACAAATGGACCGGCATCAATCCGAGCCTCAAGCGACAGTGCGGTCCGCGACTGGCTGTATTTATCACTCGCATCCAGCCCTTTACACCGGCGCAGCTCGATGACCTCCATTATTACCTCTGCTCTATTCCCCGACCCCCTAACCGCTACCGGAAGCTGGGCGAGGACCTGACGGAGGCCCAGCGCCGGGGTAAAGGGATGTTCGAGCGTTCCCGCAAGAATGATGGTTCGACCATTCCGGTCGAGCGCCGCTGCAACACATGCCATCCCCCGCCGCTTTATACCGATGGCCGGATCCATGATGTCGGCACCAAGTTCCCCTATGACCGCGCCGGGAAATTCGACGCCCCGCACCTGCTGAATATTTATGATTCGGCTCCCTACCTGCACAACGGCATTGCCTGGACGCTCGAAGAGATTTGGACCAAGTACAATCCCTATGACCTTCACGGGGTTACCAACGACATGACCAAGGATCAGCTCAACGACTTGGTCGAGTACCTGAAGACAATCTGAGACCTGACGAGGTGCTATGATGAATACCGAAATCCACCGCTCGAAAGCCGAAGGAAGCTTGTTCACTTGTGCTCTGGCTCTGCTGGCCGCGCTGCCCCTGCTGGCGGCCGACAAATCACCCGAACCCGGTCTGCCATTCGTTTACACGAAATGGAAGCAACTCACGACGAAGGACGGCCTGCCCAACGACCACATCTTCGCGGTTAAGGCGGACCCGTTCCACGACTGCATCTGGGTTGGTACCGAGGGCGGTTTGGCGCGTTATGACAAGAAAACCGGGAAAATACGGTCCTGGCGGGAAGCGGATGGCCTGCCCTGGCGCGTGATTACGGCCATCGATGTCGATCCCAAGACGGGCGATGTCTGGTTAGGCCTGTTTGGTGGTGGTCTGGCTCGCTTTAGCAGTGGCCGCTTCGATCATTTTCATCAACTAAATAGTGGCCTTGCCAACGATGTGGTCTATGGG
>CAIZGN010000125.1 GCA_903932505.1 Candidatus Hydrogenedentota bacterium | reverse complement strand
TGCGGCGACAACGGCGTCTCCGGCAAACCCAGAAATCGATTGGAGTAGTGCGCAAAGTCCATCAGCCAAGGAAACCGCCACTCGCGAACCGCCGACCGAAGAATATCGTAATAATTCGCCGCCAGCGTCCAATCCACCCCCTCACAGCGCGCCAAACCCGGGCCATGCGGTTTCGAAAACATAAAAACCCAGTGCAAGACGCCCAAGCCGTAGCAGGCACCCAGAAAAAACGGCATGTAATGATTGCGTTCCCCCGAAACGGCGGAAGACATGGCGACCTCCAAAGTCTAAAGACCCACCACAGGATACCGATTTCAAGGGCGCGCTTCCACCGCAACCTAGCTCCCACCCCGGACACCGCCAATTCGCTTTTGACGCGTTCAAAGCACTAGAATGAATTCTGAGAAAAATATGGGAGCATGTCGTATGCATGGCGAGACGGGTATGGTGGCGGTTCAGTCCGCCCAAGACTTGGGGTACATAGCCCCCTCGCTCTTCTTTGTCGCGGGAATCGGTGCCTATCTCGCGGCCTATCACTTGCTCCTCTTCTTTCGCCAGCAAGACCGCAAGGACGCCCTCGCATTCTCCGTGGCCTGTGGCGGCATCGCGGGCTATGCGCTGGCGTCCCTGCTCGGCTACCGTTCCGCCTCCCTGGAGACGACCACACTGTCCCTGAAGTTACAGGTCGTGTTCATTTACGCCACCGCATTGTCCATATCCGGCTACGTGGTTCTCCAACTTAATCAGCGACTGGCCATTCAACTGTGGCGGGCTCTTCTCGCTCTCGTTGCGTGCCTGCTCCTCATGAATATTTTTACGCCCCAACTCTCCTTCTTTTCCCAATTCTCTGGAATACGAACCGTAGCACTCCCTTGGGGCGAGACCGTCACCACCCCCCAAGGGGTGGTCGGTTTTGACTTTCTCGTCCACTACGCCATGTTCGCCCTCTTTATCGCCTTCCTGCTGGGCCTAAGCGTGGCTCTCTACCGGCAGCACAACAAGCGCGAGGCCCTCAGCCTGCTCGCATACGTCATCACGGTCATCGGCACCGCCATATTCGACTGCCTCGTGGATCAGGGCATCATTCACTGGTTTTATCTTACCGAATACGGCTTCTTGATGATGACCATATTCGTCAGCTTCAGCATGTCCGCCCGGGAGAGTCAATCCATCCAAATGGAACGGGCGCTCCGGCGCAGCGAAGAAAAATTTCGCAGAATTTTTGAGAGCATGCCCGATGGTTACATCATGACCGACCTGGCGGGGACTATCCGCCTCGTCAACCCCGCCGCCGCCCGCAGTCTCGGCTACGATCACCCCGAAGAACTCATCGGCAAAGACTTGGGCCAGAATGTCTACGAACTTCCCCGCTATTTCAACGAAATGCTCAAACGTCTCGAGCACAGCGACCTCATCACCGGCCAGGAAATCCAATGTCGTCGAAAAGATGCTTCATTGATTACCGCCGCCACCAATCTTCAGCTCACACGCGGCGATACCGGAGAGGCCGAGGGGGTCGAAGGAATATTCCGAGATGTCACAAGGGAAAGAGATCTGGAAAACCATCTTCGACAAGCCGAGAAAATGCAAGCCATCGGAACACTCGCCGGGGGCATCGCACACGACTTCAACAACATTCTCGTCCCCATGATAGGCTATGCCGAACTCGTCCAGAACGCCCTGCCCGAAGAAAGCGAGTTGTCCCGGTACGTCCGGGAAATCGAAAAGGCCGGCAACAGGGCCCGACAACTCGTACAACAGATCATGACATTCAGTCGCCAGAGCGGTCTCGAACGCAAGCCCGTTCGCCTCTCGCTGCTTGTCGCTGACGCACTTGAGCTCCTCCGACACACCATCCCCTCCACCATTCAAATCAAGGAAGAATTCGCCGAGGGGATGCCACCCGTGTTTGCAGACGTCTCCCAAGTGCATCAAGTCGTCATGAACCTCGGCATCAACGCCTTTCACGCCATGGAGGAAACCGGCGGCCTGCTTACCATTCGCGTTTATCGCGCCGAATTCTCCAGCCCAGCCGAGTGCATTTCCCTCGGCATCCAACCCGCCGCCTACTGTTGCCTGAGCATATCCGACACCGGTACCGGCATGAGCGAAATCACTCGACAGCGAGTTTTTGAGCCCTACTTCACCACCAAGGAGGAGGGCAAGGGTACAGGTCTTGGACTTGCCACCGTCCACGGAATCGTCCAATCCCACGGGGGGGCCATCGAAGTACGCAGCACGCTCGGCGCGGGTTCCGAATTCCTCGCCTACTTCCCATTCGCCGGGGAGATCGCCGAACTCTCCCGCCCCGAAAGGGAGGACACACTCCTAAGGGGAAATGGCGAGTGCATTCTCTTCGTCGACGACGATGCCATTGTGCTTGAGGTCATCGGTCGGCTACTCAAGCAGATGGGCTACACCCCCGTGACGCACGGAAACGTCGAAGAGGCCCGACGCGATTTCCACCAAAGCCCCGGGAAGTTCGAGATTGCCCTCCTCGACAACACCATGCCAAAAACCACCGGCCTCGAATTCGCCCAAGAATTGCTCGCCCTTCGACCCGGACTGCCCATCATTCTCATGACCGGGAGCGCATCGGCCAACGTCATCAACCGAGCCCGACGCTGCGGCATCGCCCGCGTGCTGGCCAAGCCCGCCGACAGCCTCGAACTGGGCCGCGCCCTCTACGAGGTGCTGCATCCCTAAGCACTCCCACCGAAATACACACCATGGAAATCATCATTGCCTGCTTAACAATTGTAGCAATAGCCCTGGCCGCTATCGCCATGGTGGCCGCTTGGCGACGAAAAACAGACGCGCACCGCACCTGCGTTCGACTCCAGGCCTTCCCTGAACCTTGGCAAGCCATGCTTGAAGAAAATGTGGGAATCTACAAACGCCTACCCAAACCCCTCCGAAATATGCTCCATCAGCACATCCTCGAGTTCCTCGATGATAAACACTTCGAGGGATGCGCTGGGATCAAAATCAGCGACGAAATGCGTCTCACCATCGCAGCACTCGCCTGCATCCCGCTACTCGGTCGATCAGGCCCCATCTACCCGGACCTCTCCTCGATCCTCATCTACCCCGGCGCTTTCGTTCCCCCCGAGACCCGGGAATCCGACGAACTCTTTGATGACGAAAGCGAACTCGACGGAGAGTCTTGGGACATCGGAGCCGTCATCCTCGCATGGGACAGCATCCTACAAGAAGCCCCGAGACGCTTCCACCCGCGCAATGTCATCTTGCACGAATTCGCGCACCAACTCGCCCGGCAGGAAGGCTTCGCCGATGGATACGATTTTCTGGATACAGACTCCGGCCCCGGCAAAACACTGCGACAGGAGTTCCAACACCTGCAACAACGCTCCCGCCGGGGAATCACAGGCTTCATCGACGATTATGCCGCCACCAACCCTGCTGAGTTCTTCGCCGTGCTCACGGAACTTTTCTTCGGGAACCCCACACAACTCCATCTCCGCCATCCGCGAATTTATGAGGCCTTTCGAACTTTCTACAGGGTTCATCCCATGGAGTGGGAGAAGCCGTAGCCGCATACCCCTGGTCTTTCTGCGTTTATAGCACTATACAGAGTCCTATTGTTTCCATCTCTGGACTTTTTTGCACTTGATCGGGTATAATCCCCCTGAGGTTCACACAGAGACATGTGTTGAAACACAAATGCGCAAGGAAAGGGCAAGCGATAACGATGATGCGCGATCCCAAAAAGCCGCTCGGCTCCACCGGGCGATTTAGCGCGGAAAACCTGGTCGCCGTTTCCTCCGATGAGCGTTCTGTTCGACGGGGACGGCGTGCAGCGCCCCGCACCGAGGTCTGTCGCCCCTGCTTGTTCTGGGTCGAAGACACCCCCGAAGACAAGGCGCAAGGGGTGCTACTGGACGTGTCCCCCTATGGTATGCGCCTGCGCACACTGGAAACCCATGACCCCGGTACCATATTGTGTGTGCAGATGATGCGTGACGAGGAGTTCAGGGTGCCATTGTCAGCGCCCATTCGCGTTGAGGTTGCCTATCAGGGAAAAAACTACGAGGGCTTCGTGGATCATGGTCTCCGGCGCCTCATTGGCCAAGTGAAAAAACCTAGGGAGTACACCCCGATTCGCCACCCTGGGTCTCACAGGCCGTCCACGCAGGAAAAACAAATATCAGACCTTGGTCCAAAGCCGAGACGATTGGAGCGAAAACGTGGCTATTAGTCCAAAAATTCTTGTCGTCGATGACGAGCCCGATGTGGTCGAACTCATTGGCCATACCCTGCGAGGTGATGGATTCGACGTGGTCTCCGCCTATGATGGCATCGGCGCGCTCGACCTCGTCAGCAGCGAAAAGCCCGATCTCGTCCTGCTTGACATCATGATGCCCATGATGAGCGGGTATGAGGTCTGTCGGCAAATCAAAGCGGATCCCCAAACACAGGCCGTCCCCGTGGTCTGCCTATCCTCCGCCCACACCCCCGACGCGCGGGCGCAAAGCATCAAGGCCGGGGCCGCCGAGCTCATCACAAAGCCCTTCCTCCCCGCCGAACTCATCGCGCAAATCCGTCGCCATTTACCCAAACACACCCACGGATAAAAAACGCGCCTTTACCTGCCTACTGATTTTGCGTTACTATATAACATCAGGCGCGGAAAAAGCGCGATGGTGTCGTTGTGTTGCCGCAAGATGATGTCCCCGTGGGTCGACGTCCGTGCAATCACTATTTCTGCGGAATCCCCCCGGAAAACGAGAACTTTTCTTGAAACAGACTCCTCTACATAGGCCGCTGCATGGCCGGACGGAACGGGTGACCGCATTACGGTGTACTCCCGACAGGGGGATCTCGTGACGCTCGCAAACAAAATCACCCTCTTCCGGATCGCCATGATCCCGGTATTCTCCGCCCTCATTTTCTCCTACACCCAGGAAAAGGAATGGCTACGCTATGCCGCACTCGCCGTCTATACCGCCGCAGCCATTTCAGACGGGGTTGACGGCTGGGTCGCTCGGAACTACAACCAGCGCACCAGGCTGGGTGCCCGACTCGACCCCCTCGCCGACAAACTCATCATCAACCTCGGCCTCGTATTCGCCGCAGCCAATCCCCAGTTTACCCCCGATGTTCCCCTCTGGTTCCCCGTACTCGTCCTCGCCCGCGATGTCGTCATCGTACTCGGGGCCTATGTCATCAACGAATACTACGGTGGTGTCACCGTCCGGCCCCTGTGGTCTGGAAAACTAACCACCACTTTCCAGCTTGCCACCCTCATTGGCATCCTCATCCCCGTCCCATTCGCCCTCTATATTATGTGGGTAACCGTCGGCCTCACCGTGTTTTCCGGCGTTCACTATGTTCTCATCGGCTATCAACAAGCCGGGCAACGGAAGGCAGTCTGATGGCAAAAAAAACCAACCT
Source organism: Candidatus Hydrogenedentota bacterium (assembly GCA_903932505.1). Lineage (GTDB taxonomy): Bacteria > Hydrogenedentota > Hydrogenedentia > Hydrogenedentales > CAIZGN01 > CAIZGN01. The sequence goes on along the minus strand of CAIZGN010000125.1, from coordinate 3,895 downwards.
ACCGCTCGTGGCGATCTGCGGACGCCCAAACGTCGGAAAATCAACCCTCTTCAATCGACTCACCGGCCGCGCACAGGCCATCGTGCACTTCGAAGAGGGTATCACCCGCGACCGCACCTTTGGCATGGCCGAATGGCGCGGAAAAAACTTCCGCATCGTGGACACCGGCGGAATCATTGAAAATCCCCTCGACCCGGTCTCCCAAAAAATGCAGGAACAGGTTCGGGCCGCCCTTCATGAAGCCCAACTCATCCTCTTCGCCGTCGATGGGCAACAGCCTCTCACGCGCGTCGACCATCAGATTCGAGATGAGCTTTTCACCTACCATAAACCCGTCGTGCTCGCCGTAAACAAGTGCGACAACCCCAACATGATCGACAATCGTTACGATTTCTTCGAACTCGGCATGGGGGAACCCTACGCCATTTCCTCCGGACACGGTTTGGGAATCGATGCCCTGCTTGAGGCCATCTGTGACCATCTGCCCGACCGACCGCTCCCTCTCGACACCGAGGATCGCCACTTTACCAGAGTCGCAATCATCGGAAAGCCCAACGTGGGCAAGTCATCCTTCGTCAACGCCATTCTCAACGAAGAACGCCTCATCGTCGATGGAAAACCAGGAACCACCCGCGACTCCATCGACATCGAATTCAACTGGAAGGACAAGGACTACCTGCTCATCGACACCGCCGGAATGCGGCGCAAAGCCGGGGTGCAGGCACAAGTTGAGCGGTTCAGCGTGGCACGCTCCCTGCGCGCCGTGCGCAACGCCGACGTATGCCTCATTCTTATCGACTCCACCGAGGGCATTTCCGAGCAGGACAAACGTATCACCGGCTACTGCAAGGAACAGGGTCGGCCCATGATTTTCGTATGGACCAAATGGGATCTTGTCGAAAGCCGCGACAAGAAGTTCAAGGCCATTGACGACGAGATGGATCTCAAGCTGCCGCACTTCAAATATGTGCCGCACCACACCCTCTCAAACCTCACGCGCCTGCGACTCTTCAAAACCTTCGAATATATCGACCGCGTGGCCGAGTCCGCCCAGTTGCGCATTTCAACCGCCGAAATCAACCGTTTTGCCGAGGAAATCAAGCAAAAGCACCAGCCGCCGGGGCATCGTGGCAAAGTCGCCAAGATTTACTACATGACACAGGCGGGCATCAAGCCCACCTTGTTCGTGCTCTTTGTCAATCAGAAGCAGCTCTTCCACTTCAGCTACGTGCGATTTATCGAGAATCAGCTCCGCGAAAAATACGGGTTTGAAGGCGTGCCCATTCAGATAGAATTGCGCGAAGGAAAGCCCAAGCCATGAACGCGGCCTTGCAAGCGTGCGTGGCCAACGGTTCCCCCGCTTTGCTCATCGCCGTGGCCGGCGCAGCCCTGTTGTTCTCCTACATCTGCGGTTCCATTCCCACCGGCCTCTGGCTCGGGCTTGCCCTGCGCGGGGTCGATATCCGCGACCACGGCAGCAAGAACATCGGGGCGACCAACACCCTCCGCGTTCTAGGGAAACCACTGGGAGCCATTGCGTTGCTCTGCGACATGACCAAGGGCTTTCTCCCGGTCTACGCTGCCCGACACATCTTCGGAGAGGCACACTTCCCCCTCGCCGCCACGCTGCCCATGCTGTGTGGCGTCGCGGCCATTCTCGGCCATTCCTTCTCCCTCTTCCTCCGCTTCAAAGGCGGCAAGGGCGTCGCCACCAGTACCGGCGTCTTTCTGGCCCTCGCGCCCGTTCCCGTACTCACCGGAACCTATGCCTTCGCCGCCGTCTTGATTACCACACAAATGGTGTCTGCAGGTTCGATGATCGCAGCACTCACCGTGGCCCTCATGGTCTTCGTCGTGCCGATGGCCTGGCCCGTCCGAATCATGACCCTCGCCATTGCGGCCCTCGTGGTCTACAAACACCGCGACAATCTCGGCCGCATCGCCCGTGGCGAAGAAAGCCGCATGTGGAACCCCGAACAATCCCGTCCGCATCCCACCGTGCCAGGCGGACTCTGTCTCCCCGTCCGCACCGATTACGCCGCCGCCCTGCTCGTCGCCGTCGGCGCGCTCGTGCTCCACCACACAACCCTCGCCCCCCCCATCACCGCTGAAGACAGCGGCGAATTCATCACCGCCGCCGCCACCCTGGGCATACCCCACCCCCCCGGATATCCACTGTACGTGCTCGTGGCCCATGCCTTCACTTGGATTCCCCTCGGCGATATCGCCTGGCGGGTAAATCTCGTCTCCGCCGTTTTCTCAGCCCTCGCCTGCGGCGTTTCTGTCCTCATCGGCATCATGCTCACCCGAAACCGATGGGCGGCCATGCTCAGCGGACTCGCGCTCGCCTGCTCCCGAGAATTCTGGCAGCAATCCGTCATCGCCGAAGTCTACGGACTCAACGCCTTTCTCATAGCCCTCTCCATATTCCTCCTCTTTCGCTGGCACGCCCTGAAGCAACACAACATCCTCCGCGATCGTCCCCTCTATGCCCTCGCGGTGCTCTGCGGAATTGGTCAAGGTGCCCACAACACCATGGTGCTCGTCGCTCCACTCCTCGCCATCTACATCCTCTGCGTTGATCGCGCACCCCTGCGCCGCCTCAAGGTCTACATCGCCCTCTTTCTCCTGTCCATCACTTCCGCCGTGGCCGTCTACCTGTACCTGCCGCTGGCTTCCCTCGCCAACCCTCCGCTGGACTGGGGCAACCCTGAAACCCTCGCCAACTTCTGGGACGTGGTTCGTCGGAAGCAGTTCGCCTTCATGTTTACCCAGTACCCCCACACCCTTCACCGTTTCATTGATCAGATGACCACGCTCCTCGGCATGTGGTTCCACCAATTCTCCCCCTTCGCCCTCTTCCTCGCCTTATGGGGATACGTGTGGCTCCTGCGTCGCCGTCTGCCACAAGCCCTTTTCCTTGCCGCCCTCTCCTTGACCGTCCTGTCCGGATTCGCCTTCGTGCAAAACTTCGAAACCGACAAAGAATGGCTCTGGATCATGTCGGTCTTCGGCATCCCGGCCTACCTCTGCACCGCAATCGCCATAAGCGCAGCCTGCTCCAAATTTGAAGAGGATTCCAACCGCTCTCCCACCGCAGAACCCCGCGTTTCCACCGCCCCATACCGCATCATCGTCATTAGCGCAGGCACCCTACTCGCCATTGCCTTCCAAATCCAAGACAACTGGCGAGAAAATGACAAATCCGACTTCCACTGGGTTCACGACTACGGCGTCAACGTCCTCCAATCCCTCGAACCCAACGCCATTTGGATTCCCGAAATGGATCACGAATCTTTCTCCGCGCTCTACCTCCAAAACATCGAGCATCTGCGCTCCGATGTCACCCTCCTGCGAACCTGCGGGTATGTCGACACGGTTGCCGTATCCGACATGCCGAAGAATCGTCTCGAAACATTCGGTCCCTTCCCCCCGCGTCGCTACGAGCCCGAAATCTTCGCCTGGCTCCTCACGCGCACCAACCGCCCCGTCTATTTTTCAGTCATTCCAAAACTCGACGCCGCCAGCGGAATCACCTTTGTCCCTTGGGGCCTCGTCTTCCGCGCATTGCGCCCCGGCGAACATGAACCCCAAGGTGACCCTTGGAAAGACAACTACCACTGGCGACACCCACTTTCCCCCGAATATACCCACGGCGACTTCACCGCTGAACTCATTCTCTACCAGGTCGCAACCGCCCAAGCGGATATGGCCTACCGCAATAACGACCCCAACGCCGCGCATCAAGCCCTCGATGAAGCAGAAAAAGTCTACGGCCCCGACCCCAACATCCTGAACAACCTCGCCACCCTCAGTGCCCGCTATCAGGACTGGCCCCGATCTGAAGCCCGCCTCACCAAAGCCTTGGCAATGGCCCCCAACAACACAACCATCC
>CAIZGN010000124.1 GCA_903932505.1 Candidatus Hydrogenedentota bacterium | reverse complement strand
CGCCGGCATGGCGACGCTCGCCGAAATCGACGGATCGAATCCCAGCACCGGAACCACGCGCTACTACGCCCACGACCACCTCGGCAGCGCCCGAGCCTTGTACTCGAGCGCCAAAGCCGAAGTGGGGACGCTGGAATTCAACCCGTACGGCGACACCTACGCCAGCACCGGCACGCAACCGGCGTACAGCTTCACCGGGAAGTCCTATGATTCCTCCATCGGGATGTTTTACTTCCCATTCCGCTACTACAGTCCTGAAATGGACCGGTGGATCACGCGCGACCCGCTGGGGATGGTCGATGGACCAAATTTGTATGGGTATGTTCTCAATACGCCCATAGCTCTACTTGATGAGCATGGTTTATCCGTAATGGACGAGTTGGAAGACATTGGACGTTGTCTACAAGGTTGGCCTAAGAGGAATTCCGAAGGTGGTTGTTCCAGCTTCGCGGATCGGACAGGATGGTGGCCATCCGGAGCAACTCTTCCGCAGTTCCTTCCCAAGCCGTTAGTCGATCTAGGAGCATGGTTGATGGACTGGCCCAGAGTGCGTGGCGGAGGTTCTATTCTGACCACATGGCCATCCGTGCTGAGAACTTATCCGCCTTGGAGTCCGCTACGGGGTTCTATTTGGCTACGAAGGATCTCAAAGGCATCGCCATGGTTAACCGTCATAGATGGAGCAATCTCCTGGGGAAGGATTGCAAGTTGTATGTAGATGTGTCAGGCAATGAGCACAAGGTCGCCGGTGACGTTATTGACTCAAGTGCGCGAATGCTATTATGCGCCGAATTGGTAAGATTTCGATTGGGCACGAGTGATAGTTCCTCCCTGGTTGTCTGGCTGGATAGCTTCATCAAGGGCGTTCCCCGAAAAGGCGGGGATCCCGTTTTCAATCTGCTCTATTCAAGTCTGGTATCTGCTTTGGAAGACCCCTTCTATGGGCATATTAGGGTGTCGCAGTGTGCCCCTGAGTTTGCCTCCTTTCTCGACAGGGCCATCCTTTTCTTGGAATCCGACTTGCCCTATGAATGGCCATACAATCCGGGGTGCATGAGTGCTGTGAAGAGACTTCTGTCTCTTGGTATATTCCTTAGCAAGGACAGAAGAACTGATGACAGGATTCGTGACGCAATATGGCCTTTTTATCGCTCCGAAGATTACAGATATGCCAAGAAACGCGCTGCTGAATACAAGAGCAGGAGTCTCCCATAACGGCGGTGACAATATGTGGGATGAAAGTAATCGGCCATTTCTTCGAACAGGACATGGATGGGCGGCTGACGAAATACCGGGATTACGACGACGACCCCAACGGGACGCGAAAGATGTTACAATATACGTATGACGCGGCGGGGCGGGCCGTCACGATGAAGGATTACGAGAATTACGATACGTTGTACAGCTACACGGCGCTCGGGCAGATCTCGACGATTACCGCGCCGGGCTCGAAGGTCTGGGTTTACGATTACAACGCGCTCGGGCAGCCGACAAAGTGCATGCTGCCGAACGGGATGGCCACGGAATACAGTTATGACGGGGCGAACCGCATGACAAAGCTCGAACATAAGGACGGCGCGACGGTGAAGCTGGGCTTCACGTATGGGCTGACGCCGGGCGGCCAGATTACGCGCATCACGCACAACGACAGTACTTATTGGTCCTACGGAAACGACGGGCGCGGGCGCTTGACCAAGGCCGAGCGCTATACGGCGGGCAACGCGCTGCAACTCAAGGAAACCTATAGCTACGACGCGGGGGACAACCTCTTGACCAAGGTGCAGTACGATCAGCGGCCGTCGCCTGCGGTCACGAAAAACACGTGGTACCGGTACAACGCGGGGAACGAGTTGACGAAAATGACTGCGGGTGGCGTGGACACGAACATGACCTACGGCGACTGGGGACGGATGATCACGAAGGCGCAAGGGGCCTATACGGCGGCGTATCTTTGGAGGTACGGGGGCAAGCTAAAGGGTGTCACGACGAATTTCCCAGGGGAAACCACGACGGCGTACTTGGTGGACGCTCTGGGCAAGCGGCGGGTACGAATCGTCCAGCCCGACCCGAACAACTCGGCCACATGGGTGGTTACCGCGTATCGCTGGGACGCCGGATGGAACGTCATCGGGGAATACGACCCAGGCACGGACAGCAGCACCCACTACGACCTCGGCGCGCGCAACAAAACGCTCGCGCATCGCGGCATGGCCACGCTGGCCGAAATCGACGGCGCGAATCCCACCTCCGGAACCACGCGCTACTACGCCCACGACCACCTCGGCAGCGCCAGGGCGCTCTATTCCAGCGCCAAAGCCGAACTCGGCACGCTGGAATACAACCCGTATGGCGATACCTACGCCAGCAGCGGTACGCAACCGGCGTATAGTTTCACCGGGAAACCGTATGATGCCTCCATCGGGATGTATTACTTCCCGTACCGGTACTACAGTCCGGAGATGGACCGGTGGATCAGCAGAGACCCGCTGGGGATGGTCGATGGACCGAACTTGTATGGGTATCTCCGAGGATCTGCACTTGCATCAATAGATAAACTAGGCAGGGAAGCATGTACTCTAGCCATATGTGGAACCATTTGGGGAACCTGTGCCATTGCTGATGGCCCCCTTCCAATAGGTGATATTATCGGTGGCTCTATCTTTGCGGGCGGCATGATATGGGCTGCAACCCGGCCAGATGAATGGACGGAGACGGTCGGAATGCCTGAACGACTCCCTCCTTTTGTTCCGGATCCTATGACATCTTGCATAAGTGGCTGCAAAATTGCTTACGCCGGCCGACCTATAATGCGATTGGCATGTATGGCCGCATGTTGGCTAAGAGTCATTTGATATATGCAAAGCCATAGCAACGAAGAATCTGGAACACCGGCTATCTTCACTGACAGAAAGACAAACAATGATCAAGAAGCCATTGCGCTCGCAAGAAGAACCATGCGAAGAGGCCCGAGCTTTCGTTCGGTGATCGCGTTAGGTGAAGGCGTAATCTGTGCTTTTTTGCACCCAGGGAAAACCCTTTCATTCATGCACATGTGCCGCCTAATTGTCCGTGGCGAGGAAGAAAGAGCATGCAAACAGGCCCACAAGTTTTCTTCGGCGAGACTTACGGCAGTATATTCAGCAATAGCATATGGGCTATATTTACAATATCGCACAAGAGCACCGGAACTCTTTCTAGAATACCAGGCCTTTCGGGATAGTGGATTACCTCACGCAAGATATTATTTGGCAGAGATATCTCTGGAGAGGCGCGAATGGGCGCGAGCATCCGAGCTTTTCAATGAACTTCAAGCCGAGATATGTGAGTTTGGAGGAGTGGTTGCATTTAGAATCTCTTATTGTCTGGGAGTATGTTACCTGCACTTGGCACAATATCAGAAAGCCCTTCCTGTCTTGTTGAATGCTTTAGCGCGTTATAATGAGGATTCCGCGATTAACATAAGTCACGTTCATCGGGCTCTGGGAATTGCATATGAGGCTTTGGGCGATAACATGCGGGCACGAGCCGAATATGCCGTTGAAATGGCTCTAGGAGACCGGGAAGTATCTGGGGAATTGAAGTAGAATAAATGGGGACAGCAACCTATTACTTGAAAGTGACGCTGCCGAACGGCATGACCACGAATTACAGTTATGACGGGGCGAATCGCATGACGAAGCTGGAACACAAGGACGGCGCGACGGTGGTAAATAATTACGCTTACAGTTTGACGCTGGGCGGGGGCATCAGGAAGAGCGCGCACAACTATGGCTCGTATTGGGACTAGGAGAACGATGCGCGGGGACGGCAAAGGCTATAACGGAACAGAGGAGTGCATAGCAGATGATTTCGCGCGTTTTGTTTTTGGCTGAGGGAAGGAAGAGAGACAGGGAAATAGCCCGCAATGTGGATTTCACCACAGCACAAGTGATACAAGTCTGTCTCGTATTCCAGATTCTGCTTTCCACACTTCTGGGCTCTCGATGTCATGGTACGGCAAGAATTTATGCTCCCACAGGATTGTCAAGCCACAGATCCCGCGAAATCCTGGAGAATGGGGAACTCGATGCCTGACCGTATCTGCGATTGCCGAAGAGACAGGTTTGCGACTCGGCGATTCTCTCACTGTCGAAGGGATGTTATAGACCTATCGTGCTCCGGTGCCTAGAATTTCTGTTGAAGCGTATGCGGGCATTTCATGAACGGGTCAACAACGTCAGAACACTGGATGATAAGACAGAATTACGTCAAAGTCAATTTTCAGACACAAGAGCAATAGATACCACAACTCGGGGTCAAACTTGCCTGCTCGAAAGAATCTCGCCGCTACCTACCGCACCCGAATCATCTCCTCCCGCACAATCCCCACCGGTCCCATCAAACCCGAGGGCAACAAAGCATCATCCTGTTTCCAGTGCCGCCACGTGGCAAACGTATACCGACCCGTGGGGCTCGTCTTTCCCTCTAGCAACCAGCTCGGCCATTGTTTCAAGGTCCCGTTATCATTGCGATCACTGTCCGGCGGCAGTTGCTCGTCCCCGATCAACCGGTTCGGCCAAAGATTCACCACCGCCACCTCAAGCGTGTTGCTTCCCGCCTGTGCCGCTCCCGTCATATCGATTCGATACGGTGTTTTCCACAAGATTCCCAGTTTGTTCCCGTTCAACGTCACATCCGCCATGACTTCAACGCGGCCCAAGTCCAGAAGCAGCCGTCCCTTGCTTCCCACCGTTTCCGCAGACAGGTCAAAGGTCGTCTTATACACCGCCGTACCGGAATAGTACTGAATTTCCTTCTCGGGTCGCGTCGCCCAATCATCCAACGCGCCAAACACCACCGGCTCCTTCGGTCCGCCCAGTGCAGGGTCAAACGAAACCGTCCAAGGCCCCGCCACCGGGGCTACCGGCGTGTACTCGTGCCAATTCACCCCGACATACCCCACCTTCCCCGAAAACACCACAAAATAACTTTCGCCCGCCTCGAAACGCAGCGGTACCGACGTGCGTCCACCGACCTGCGCCGAATACTCCGGCAACGGCCGCACACTCCCATCCTCGGGATGCCACAACTGCGGCGACTTGTCCGCCACGCGGAAGCTGCACACCGTGTCCACCCGCTGGTTTTCGCCGTTGCTCACAAAGTAAATCTCCCGTTCTCCATCACGCCGGTGTGCAAAGCGCAGCGGTGTCTCCGACTCAAAATCGGCTGGCACGCCCATGCGCGAAAGCTGTGCGGTGATAAGGTCCGACGCAGGATACAGCGTCGGCTTTTCAGCCGCTCCGGCGAGGGCCTCGTTCCACAAAACAGGATTCGACCCGCTCCACGCCGCCGCAGCCAGTTGCCGCACCCGCTCATCGCACGCAGGGTAATTCGACAGGCTCGGCGAAGCCTTCGGAGGTGCGCCGACCACGGGGACCCCCGCTGCTGCCAGCCCCTTGATGCACGCCAGCAACTCCGGCGTCATAGTCTCCGATTTTGGCAGCACGAGCATCCGGTATCGCATCCCCTCCGGCGTGGTAAGCATGCCGTTCTCCGCACGCATTCTCGTTTTTAGCGCCTCCGGCGTGCAACCGTCGAGTTTATGCCCGCGCGGCGCAGGGTCGGGCGATTGAAACACATTCGGTGCCCCTTCCGGACTCAGGTACAGCAGATCCGCAACCGCCTGCCCCTGACGCAGCATCTGCTGACACCGCGCCAGATATTCATGCCAGGGCCGCGAGTATTTCCACCACGTTTGCGTGCGTTCGTAGTGCAGACCGTGCGGTCCAAGACTCAGCCCCGGCTGGATCTGCATGAACGGCTGATGGATATACCGGTGGATCACCATCCGGTTCACCCCCTCGCTAAACGCCCAGTCACCATTCGTCTTGATCGCCCCCGGATGCAGCAGCCAGCGATCGATCGACGTAAACGCCTCCGCTGCGATCAGGTTCTTCCCGTACACATGCCCGATCGACGAAGCTTCGCGCACGCTGTATTTCGTGTCAAAGGTATTGCTCCAAAACTCGCACATCGGCACATCCGCCGTCGCACCAAAAGTCATGTCGTCGCAAGGCATCATGTCATACGGCTCAATTGACAGCCACAACCCGCTGTCTTGCGCCAGTTTCTCCATGCGCTTCCCGTGAAATTCCACCACAATGCCCGACGCCGTCTGCCGCAGATCCCACAAGAAGCGTTCCGACGTTTCCAGACTGTCCACCGGCTTTCCCAGCATCGTCGGCAGAAAACGCAGCAGATCATAGCCCCGCCGCTTTTGGAACTCCTCCCGAAAACGCGCCGTCCAGTTCTGCGCGCCCACTTCCCAGCTGTCCAGATGCATCGCCACCATCACCTTGCCCCCCAGCGGCCCCATATCCTGCAAAAGCGACGTGATGAAATGCTCGAAATGTGCGTCCAGTGCGGCGGGATCCATCTTGTCGCATTCCAGACCCGGCAGGGGGGAGGGCCGGTTGGTCTGGCCCGTGCTCGTGTAGCCGAAGCGCAGCACCGTCCAAGACCCCTGCGGCACATCCCACGTCAGCGTGCCGTCTGCCGCCATCTGCGTGCTCAGCTCCACCATTTGCCCCGACGCGAGCATCGAATCTGCCGGTGCCGACCCGTAGTCCGCCACCCCGGCAAAAGCGGCCCGCACGCCCGGCTGCGACGAGAATGCCCCCCGCGTATACAGCGCCTTCTCCTTGATATCCGCAATCGCATACGAATTTGCGGGCGTGGGGAAGGCCAGCACCGCAATATCCCGGTAAAAATCACACACCGTCTCCGGCTGCTCCAGCTTCTGCACCACATGCGCCGGCCCCGTCACCGTCGTCTCGCTCGCCACCACCTTCTTCATCGACTGTTCCGGCGTCACCCAAGCCCCGCCGCTGCCCGTCCAGCCCGGCCCGCTGTTCAAGTCCATTTTCAGCCCCAGCCGATCCGCTTCCGAGGCCGCAAACCGCAATAATTCCCGCCACTGCGGATCGAAAAACTTCACATCCCCCGGCGGCACACTCAACGAAACCTCCATCAGGATCACACCGCCGATCCCTTGTTGCGCCATCGCCTCAAGGTCCGCCGTAATCCCTTCCCGCCGGATATTTCCGTTTTTCCAAAACCAATACACCCACGGTCGCGCATCATCAGGAGGATTGCGGAAAGAGTCCACCGGATTTACACCGGCGGTGGCGGTGGAGAGGCTCCCGAGAAAACCGCCCCCAATCAACAAGAACGAAACAGCCATTCGGATGTCAAAACGCATGAACATGACGTTATCGGCTCCTTTCCATGGAAGCGGAGTGGGGTATGTATCATAGCCCTGTCGATGATAGCAGAGGCGCGAAAGAATCGCCAACACTTGATTCTCAGCCGCACTTGGGCGATACTAAAGACAAGGAATGGAGGAGGCTTTTCACTATGAACGAAATATGTCCTGACGCAGGTCGGGTGTCCGTGCCCCGCGCACTCAAATGGTGCGCGGTGTTTGCCCTCACCCTCTTCCTTGCCAGCACCGCATCAGCCCAGACCCTCGTCGAGCGCGTCGGTTACGCAAATCCCCTCCGGGGCGTTGCCGTTGGACAGAATGCCACGCCCCGTCTCTATGATCTCGATAATGATGGACGCCTCGACGCGGTCGTGGGCGCGTTCACTGGCGGCTTGCACTATTTCCGAAACACCGGTTCGGCCGCCGTGCCCGTCTTCTCCGAATACTTTGGCTCGGCCAATCCCCTCAGTGGTGTACTGGTCAACGCGAGAAGCGTGCCCGCCTTCGTCGACATCGACGGAAACGCTCGTATCGATCTCTTCGTTGGCGCGGGCGATGGCTCCGTTGCCTACTATCAAAACACAGGCACACCCTCGTCTCCTGTCTTCATAGCCCGCACCGGTGCGCTCAATCCCTTGAACGGCGTCAACGTCGGAGGGAATGCCGCCCCCGTGTTTGTGGACATCGACGGCGACAGCGACTTCGATTGTTTCATAGGAACCAGCGCGGGAAAGCTTCGATATTTTGAGAACCGGGGCACGGTCAACGCCCCCGATTTTATTGAGCGCACCGGCGGACTCAATCCCCTGGGCGGGGTTAGAGCCCTCGCGGATGCCGCGCCCGCCTTCTGGGACTGGGATGCTGATGGCGACTACGACCTCTTCACCGGGAAAGCCGCCGGTACCGTCCTCTACCACGAAAACACCGGCTCCATACACGCCCCCGCATTCACCCTGCGCACAGGTAATCTCAATCCTTTCGACCCCTTCAATGTGGGAAGCAATGCAGTCCCCGCACTGGCGGATCTGGATGGCGATGGGGATGGCGATGCCGTCGTTGGAACCAGCGTAGGAAATGCCCGCTACTTCGAGCAGACCGTCCTCAAGGTGAACGCACCCCCCGCCATCGCCGGGGCCTCAGTACTCAGTGTCACCATGGACGAGGACGCCACCCCCGTGCCTTTCGCACTCAGTCTCTCCGCCAGCGATACCGATGGCGACCCCCTTGGATGGCAGATTTCCATTGACCCCCCGCATGGCATCGCCGATGTGCTGGGCAGCGACACGCTGGCAGACGTGCATTATGCCCCCGTCCCGGATTACAACGGCACCGACAGCTTTGCGGTGGAGGTCTATGACGGATTCGGCGGGCGCGACATCGTCGTCATCCAGGTGAACATCACCCCCGTCAACGACCCGCCCCGGCTAGATGCTGTGGGCAACAAGACCGTTCAGGCGGGGGCCACCCTCTCCTTTACCCTGAACGCCACCGACATCGACAGCGCCACCCTCTCGTTTTCCGCGCAAAATCTCCCCGTGGGCGCGGGCATAGACCCGATTACAGGTCTGTTCCAATGGACGCCCGGCCCGGATCAAGCGGGTCTTCATACCAACATCGTGCTACAGGTGAGTGACGATGAATCCACACCGGAAATCGACAAGGAAACCATCTCTATTGAAGTGACCCCCGCCCCGGTTGAGGGTGAGGGCGAAGGCGAAGGTGAAATCATCGTCGAAGGCGAAGGCGAGATCATCATCGAGGGTGAAGGTGAAATCATCGCCGAAGGCGAAGGCGAGATCATCATCGAGGGCGAGGGTGAAGTCATCCCCGAAGGCGAAGGCGAGATCATCCCCGAAGGTGAAGGTGAAATCACCGCCGAAGGCGAAGGCGAGATCATCATCGAGGGCGAAGGCGAAATCATCCCCGAAGGCGAAGGTGAAATCATCGTCGAGGGTGAGGGCGAAGGGGAGGGAGAGTCCCTGCGCATCCTCACCGGCCCCGAGATACCCGCGCTCGACGCTGGGCAAGCCCGGATCGAATGGACCACAAGTCTCCCGTCCACATCGCAAGTTACGTTCCATGCACTCGGTCAACCCGATGCCACCGTCCAGGACAACCATCCCGTCATGGGACACTATGTCTTGCTCGAGGGCTTGACGCCCGAGACAACCTACCGCTATACCGTCACTTCTGTGGACGCCTCCGGCCTCGACACGGTCACCTCCTCAGAGGCCGAATTCCAAACGCCCGCTTTCCCGGACTCCGTGCCCCCGGTCATTCTGGAAGGCCCCGCAGTGACGGAATCGGCTCAGCATAGCCTGCTCGTGGTATGGCGGACGGACGAGGCCTCAGACTCGGAAGTCGAATACGGCACCACCGAGGCCCTCGGCGACACCTTGCTCGATCAAACGCTTACCCGTGACCATGCGATTACCGTCGCCGGATTGGAGGCGGGAACCCCCTACTTCCTGCGGGTGCGCTCTTCCGATGCCGCCGCCAACCCCTCTGCGTGGAGCGCGACCATCTCTGCCTCCACGCAAACGCTCCCCGACCTCACGCCACCAGCCTTCCTGTCGCCACCCGCCGTGCAGGCCGTGACCGACACGACCGCCGTCATCGTTTGGACAACCAACGAACCAAGCACAACCGAGGCCGCCTATGGAACCTCGAACGCCTTCGGGCAATCGCAAGCGGCTCCCGCGCCGGTCGAATCCCACCAGCTCGTGCTAACGGGGCTCACCCCCAATACCGGCTACTACCTCCGCTGCACCTCCGCCGACATTTCCGGGAACAGCGCCTCGTATGTGCCCGATCTGCAATTCCAAACGGCTGAAACCGCCGACACCACCCCGCCCGATTTCACCGTCCTCCCCGCCATTGACGGCGCGGGCGACACCAACGCCATCATCTCCTGGACCTCCGGCGAACTAACCATGGCCACGGTCTACCTCCGCGATGAAAAGGGCAACCTGCTCAACCACTACCCCGGACTCGGCCCAGCCACCGGCAACTCGCTCGAATTGACCGGGCTGGATCCCGCAACCCTGTACTACGTCGAAATAGAACTCACGGACCTTTCCGGTAACACCCTGCGCTCCCAAGCCGTGCGCCTCATCACGGCGGGTGGCTCCTTCGAGCTGTCCCTCATGGGCCCCTGGTGCACCGGTATCGGAAAAGACTACGCCGTTATCGAATGGGGCACCGACAACCCCGCCAGCGGACAGATTCGCTATGGACTGGACGAGGACAACCTTGCCGGTTTCGCCGAGCTCACCCAAAGGGAGCTGACCCAGTCCATCCGGCTCACCGGCCTCGCCGCCTATACCACCTACTACTACGAAGTCAGCGTCGAGGATGCCTTGGGCAACACCGCCACCAGTCCCGTCCTCGGATTCATCACCTTGCCCTCACTCGACATGCTCGACTTTGAAGGCGAAATTGACTGGGGCTTTGAAGGAGAATTCTTCCACTTTGGCGACGACGAAGGCGAAACCCCCTGCCCGCAGACCAAGGGACTGCTCTGCGGTGTCACCGATGATCCTTCCCCCGCGACCGATTGGAAACTGCAAATCGCATGGCAAACGGTTCTGCTCATAGCCCTGCGCCGCATAAAGTAGAAAAGGCGTTCAGCGTTTCTCGGAAAGGTTCACAGTTAATGGCGGAAAAAAGCTCGAAGGCACCCTTGGCATCCGTGGTGCTCTGCGCCGGCAAGGGTCGCCGCATGAACGCCCCGCGCGTACCCAAAGTCTGCTTCCCCATCGCGGGAAAACCCGCCATCGTACATCTGCTCGAACACCTTCAGGCCCTCGAGTCCTATCCCGTCACCCTTGTGCTAGGACATCTGGGCGGAACCGTCCTCGACGAAGTCGGTCCCCGCTTCCCCGGCCTCCATTTCGCATACCAGCACGAACTGCTCGGCACCGGACACGCCACCAAGCAGGGAACCGCCCTGCTACAGTCTATGGGCTTTCAGGGCGGCGTTTTCGTCCTCGCAGGAGACAAAGTGGTCGAGCGGCGCGCCCTCGAAAAGCTCATCCAGGCCTATCGCGATCAATCCCCGGCCCTCGCACTCCTCGTCGCACCGAAATCCTATTGGCCCGGCGCGGGCCGCATCATCACGGATGAGTCCGGCGGTCTCGCACGCATCATCGAACGCGCCGACCTCAAACGGGCCGAGGAAGAAGGACGGGAAATCCAGGTCGCAGACAGAAGTTACCCAGCCCGCGAACTCGAGGCCCGCACCGAATGGGTCAACCAGGCCATCTACCTCTTTCGCGCCGACGCGCTCTTCAGCGCCCTGGCCTCCCTAGGTCGTGACAACGTCCAGGGCGAAGAATACCTCACCGACACCCTCAACTGGCTCGTCCGCCAAGGAGAGCGCGTCCTCCCTGTCCCGGTGGATGACCCCCGCGACGTCATGGGATTCAACAGCCCCCCCGAACTCCTCGACATCGAGGAACACTTCCGGCGCAAGGGTCGCATCGCGGTTCAGGACACCGCGCCACTCGACCCCGCCATCTTCAAATCCCCCGCCGAGTGGGCCGCGCGACTCGCCGCCTGCGATCCCGAAGTCGATACCATGCTGCGCGCCTGCTACGGGGCTCACACCGATCTCCGCGAGGAAAAGCGCCGCGCACTCCTACAGGCCACCGAACTCTTCATCGAGCGTTACGGAACAGAAGGCCCCGTCACCATCGTGCGCGCCCCCGGCCGAATCAATCTTATGGGGCGGCATGTCGACCACCGGGGTGGATGCGTCAACCTCATGGCCATCGACCGCGAGCACATTCTCGTCGCCCGACCCAGAAACGACGCTGTCGTGCGCGCCAGAAACGCATCCCCCGGCCAGTTTGCCGACATCGAATTCTCGCTTGACGACCTGCTCCGACAAGTCCGACTCGACGACTGGCGAGAATTCGTCGACAGTGAAGCCGTCACAAAGCTCGTCCGCGACCTCAAGGGTGACTGGGGCAATTACCTCAAAGCACCCATGCTGCGCCTGCAGCAGCAGTTCAAGGACCGCCACATTCGGGGCGTTGATTGCGTGGTCAGCGGCGACATCCCCGTCGCCGCAGGTCTCAGTTCCTCCTCCGCCCTCGTCGTCGCCATGGCCGAAGCCCTTGTCCTGTCCAACCGCATGGACGTCTCGCCCCACGACCTCGTCGACGTCTGCGGCGAAGGCGAATGGTTCGTCGGCACGCGCGGCGGCAGCGGCGATCACGCCGCCATCAAGCTCAGCCAGTTCGGGCAGGTCGCCCATGTCAGCTTCTTCCCCTTCGCCGTGCACGAATACGTCAATTTCCCCCCGGACTACACCCTCGTCATCTGCGACTCGCGGGTCCAGGCCCGAAAAGCCCAAGGTGCCCGCGAAACCTTCAACGAACGAATCGCCACCTACGCGCTAGCCACCGAACTCGTGCGCAAGCGCTTCCCCAACCATGCCCCGCTCATCGAATACCTCCGCGACATATCCCCCGGACATCTGGGCGTGCGTATGGCGGACATTTACCGCATTCTGCTCGATGTTCCCCTCGTCTGCTCCGCCGAGCAATTGCGCAAAGAGATTGGTGCCTCCGTCTTTGACCGCATCATCGCCGGAGGCCAAACCCCCGGCCCGTGCCGTACCCGAGATCGACTCCTCTTCGGTCTTGCCGAATGTGCGCGGAGCAAACGCTTCTTTGAACTGCTCAAGAAAGGCGACCTCGAAACCGCCGGATGGCTCATGAACATATCCCACGACGGCGACCGCGTGGTGGACGAAACCGGTGCGCCCTTCGATGCATCCCTCGGCGACACCCAAATCCGGGAGCGTATCGACGACCTCCAAAGCGAGGATCCCGAACGTGTGCGGGCCGCCCAGCTCTATGCCCAGCCCGGCGGCTACGCCTGCAGCACCCCAGAAATCGACCGCATGATCGGCATTGCCCTTGCCACGCCCGGCGTGCTCGGAGCCCAATTGGCCGGTGCCGGACTGGGAGGATGCATGATGGTACTCGCGCGAAAAGACGCGGCGGAAATCGTTGTGCAGCGCATGCAGGAAAATTACTACACCCCGAACGAACTCGAACCCGCTGCGGCCGCCTTTGTCCCCATCGCCGGTTCCTGTGCCCTCACCTTGAAGTAAACTACTGGCTGCGCCCCATCATCATCACAAACACGCGGAAATACTCTTTGTCCAGTTCCGACGACATTTCCTCGCTCATCACCCGAAGGCCCGGAAAACTGTCCAGAGCCTCCCGGTACGAACGGCGCGTCGTCAAAGCATCAAAGATATCCGCAATCGCACAAATACGAACCCAGGCTGAAATCTCATTCTGCAGAAGCCCATCCGGATACCCCGAACCCGTCAGCTTCTCGTGGTGATGCCGCATGATGTCCAGCACCCCCGGATTCGTCATGCCCTGCGCCGTCACCAAGTCGTACCCGTACACCGGATGCTTCTTCATCTCCAACCACTGTTCGCTGCTCAATTTTCCCCGGAAATTCACAATGCGCGGGTCGATCTGGCTCTTCCCGATGTCATGCAACAACGCGCCCTGACTGTTCGTGCAAATTTCCTTCTGCGTAAAACCAAGCCGCTTTGCCAGCGCGCTCGCAAAAACCATCACATTCACGCTGTGCGTGTACGTGTAGTAATCAAACGACATCACCGACATCAGGTGGTAAAAAGAATCGCTCTCGCGGAACATGAAATCAACCGCGTTTTCAACCAGATTCTCCGAGCGGCGCAACATGTCCTTGGAACGAGGATCGCGAAGAATATCCTGAATTACCGTCTGCGCAGCCCCGTAAGCCACCTTTGTCCGGAATTCCATCGGCAGCTCTGAATCCTCAAGGATCTGCGCCAGATGCTGCTCCATGTATTCGTGATACGCCCGCGTTTGGTGCGCAGGGATAAACATGTGGCTCACCCCGTAAGCCGTCAGCCGCAAAATGTCCTCTTGGGTAAACTCAAGATTGGCCGCCCGGTATAAAACAGGACTCCGCCCGCGAAGCGCAAGGTGCAACTCAAAATTGGCCACCGTGTCCGCTCGCAGGGACGCCAACGCCACGCGCAAGAAGCCATCATGCTCCTCCAGCGTAGCACTGCCCACCGACTGAGCCCCTATGTTCATAGGCATACACACCCACTGTAATCTGCCAACGCCCTCGACACCCGTTTCCTCATTTTACACCTTTATGGTAACAGAAAATCACAGGGCTTGCAACTCAATTTCAACGCCGCCGAAAGCCGCCCTTTCCTCGGGGCGAAGCGCCCTCCGGGCTCTTCCCGACCCGTTCCTGCCCCTGCGCGGGAGAGACTTCCGGACTCTTCCGCCCTGCCGAGGCTACCACCTCTTTCTTCATGATAAAGAGGTAATTAAACCCCCGCAACATATAATTACCCTTCTCCGCTTCCGTGTGATAGTGCCGACGCTTTAACGTACGGTTATACCGCACCACCGAGACAATATCCACCGGCGTGAAATGCTGCTCCAGCAAGCCGAAGAGCCGGAAACCAATCGCGCAGAAAGGCTTCTTCAGCCGGAATGAATCACTGCAATACAACGCCATGTGATGCCCCGGTCGCAGAATGCGCGCCACCTCCGAAATCACCCCCGCCATCGCCTCATAATACGCCGGATCCATCGCGTCCAGTTTTCCGATACAGCGAGGATCCTCCGAATACTCAATATGCGTCGAATACGGCGGATCCAAAAAAACAAAATCCGCCTTACCCGTTTCCAGCGGCAGCTTCCGCGCATCCGCACGAAAAATATCCGGCCGGGTGGGGGAGAGGTCATAGCCCAGAGCCCGTCGCTCCAGATCCCGCGCCACATCCATCGTCGTCCCGCTGCCGCACATCGGATCCACTACCAGATCTTTTTTCGCCGTGTACCGCTGCAACAGATTCCAGATCACGTGCGACGGCGTTACCCCCGCATACTCTTTATCCCCCTGCGATTCCCGTCCATAGTGTTGCGACGGGTAGTCCCACAACGTCGTTGTGTGCAATGAAATCTCGGGCTTCTTCAGCATGCCATACATCCTTCAACCGGCGTCCGTCCCCACCCTATATCCCCAGAAAAAAACGAACGCAAAAATCGCGCCACCGATCCGGAAGATACCGACCCACAAAATGTTGCACCTTCGCGTGCTTCCCCACCCGATAACGCGTCTTCGGCCGGGCTGCGCACAGCGCGTGCTCGATCGCCGCCGCCACAGGCTCCGCAGGGGACGCCGTCCGCGCCATATGCGCCGTCCGCTCCCGCGCCTTCGTGATCAAATCGCCATACAACCGGCGGCCTTCCTCCGAAAGCCCCTCCACAATCGCCTCCGCCCCCTGACGCGCCTTTTCCCACATCGGCGTCGCGATTGCCCCCGCCTCAATAATCGACACCGCAATACCCCAGCTCGAAAGCTCAATACGGAACACATCACTCGCCGCCTCGATCGCAAATTTCGACGACGCATACGCACCCACAAACGGCAGCGCGATACGCCCCCCCACGGACCCCACATTAATCAGTCGGCCCCGCCCCGCCCGCAGCAACGGCAGAAAGGCCTGAGTCACCGCCACCGGTCCGATAAAGTTCACCTCGAATTGACGACGGATTTCGTCCGGCGGCACACACTCAAGCGGTCCCGCCACCGCGATGCCCGCATTGTTCACCAACCCCGCGATTCCACCCGGAACTGCCGCGCGCACCGTCGAGACCGCCGCCGCGATATCCTCCGCAGAAGTCACATCCAGCCGCAACGGGCGGATGCGCTCAGGCACCTGCGCCTGCAACGCTGCCCCGTCCGCCTCCCGGCGCACCCCCGCAAACACCAGATAGCCCAGTCGAGCCAAGCGCAACGCCGCCGCCTCACCGATACCCGTCGAGGCACCCGTGATCACCACCGCGCCCCGGTTCGAAGCGTCCTGCGCGTCCATCCTGCTCACTCCTTTGCCCCCCGCGTTTCGGCGTTGTCTTCAATATGCACAGGCCCCGGAGCCACCCGACGCCCCAGTGCCTCCTTGCGCTTGCGCATCATGCGCTCCGCGATATTCTGCACCTGCAGCGTCAGCCACATCGACGTGTGCGTGCCATGCCGATAGTCCGCCGGCCCGAAACTGTCCACCCGGTTGTCCTGACGCAGCTTGTCCGCCTGCGCGAAATGCTGGCTCGACTGCGGGTCATACACCGCAAACGCCAACCCACCATGCTTGCGCACCACCGAAAAACTCGGTATGTCGCTCGGGCCGTCCGCCACATAAATCATCTGGTCGATCGGCACCCGCCGCTCCTCCTCCGGCATCGTGTCGTTCACCGTCAACTCTGGCAGCTTGTTCGCGCCCTTGTTAATCTCGAAAATCGCCCGCGTCTTCGTCGTGTTGTCCAGAAACGACGCAATCTGGCTGATGGGCCCTTCCTGAGGGCAACCGTCCGCGTCAAAACCCGGCTGAGCCGGTTCCTCGATAAACTCCGAGGCCCAAACCCCGGAAAGACGCGACGCAACCTTCGATCCCCGCACCATTTCCGCCAAGCCCGTGCTGACCACATAGTGCTCCAGATGCAAATCCCCCGCACGGAAGGGCGGAGTTTCCAACACCTGCTCCAGGCTTTCAAACAGCTCCAAAACCCCGGGATAAAGCTCCAATTCCCCCCCAAACGCACGCAACTTCGCGTTCGTCAGGCCCGGCATGCGCCCAGAGTTCACATACGTCAGCAAGTGCCCCAGATAACACGTGTCCGCCTGCACATGGATGCCCGCCCGGCGGTAATACCCAGGCAACGCGTGCACCTCCCCCCAAAAACGCTCCGCATCCACGTTGTACGCGCGGAAAAGTGGCCCCTGCATGTACTCAGGCGACAAAGTCTTGTCAAAATCCCAAATAATCGCAATGATATTCTGTAACCACAACCCTTTTTCAGGCACGAAATCGTTCTCCTCATGCTAATTCGATCAAGACCAAAAGAAGCGCACAGCCTCCATAAAGAGGCCGCACCCGCTATTTCTTAATCAACCAAACCTCCGACACCTGACAACCCCGGCCTGAGCTGCCCCGACCCGGTGTTTGCGTCCAAGTCAACGTCAACTTCCCGTCTTCAGTCGCACTCCGGGGCACCTCAAACGACACCGGCCGTATGGGGAATTCCTTCTTCAAGAACGGGTGCACTTCAACGCCGTCGTCCGCGACAAGCCGCAGCTCCGTGTCAAATTTGTCCCCCGCATAGACCGCCCGCACGGTGTACGAGGCATTCGGATCCAAACCCTCGTACTGCATTTTCAACGGTGCTTCAAACCGCGTCTCCGAATCCCCGAACCATGTCATGCGCCGATCTAACGGTTCATTCTCAAAACCCGTCAAAGGGTTCGTCCGGTTTTCAGGATCGTACTCGGCCGTCATCACACTCACCAGATGCGGACGTTGTCCCGGTATGCTCAGCGCGTCATAAAAACCGCCCGGCCCTGGATTTGTCCACTCCAATATATCCCGCAACCCGGCCAGCTGCTCCCCCTTGCTGCCCTTCGCCAAGACCGTTGCAAAGCACTGCTCAAGCCACAGCCGGTTGTTCAGCGGCGTGTCAATCAAGTCAAAGTTGGCTCCGCGTCCCGCCTCGATCGCCTGAAAACGGGGCACGCTCAACTGCATCCGAATGCTTTGATAAAGTGCCTCGGCCAACTCGCTCACCCGCCCGCGCAGGTCCCGCCCCACGGGCTCTGTCAGTGCACGATCCAATACCGCCTTCGCCTCTTCGATCGCAAGGCCGGTTCCAAGGGTCGAGGCGTTACGCAGGATGTCCATCGCCCGGGCTTCAAGCTCCGTTTCATACACCAGACGTCGCCGCGTGTACGCGTCAAAATACGCCCGGTACAACACCTGCTGAAAACGCCAGTTCAATCGCACCTGCGGACTCGCAGCCCGGTCCAGCGCCTGCACCTGCGCAAAGGTCGTCTCCACGCCCGTGTTCGTAAGCAACGGCCCCTGCCAGTTCGTCTCCAGCGACATCAACGCCTGCGCAAACGAATACTCATACTCAGGCCCGATGAAGTAACGCGCATATGCCCGCAAAAAACTGAAGACATCCCCATCGGGCTCCCAGCCCAGCGCGCTCCACAACATCTTGTTCAAGTCGTCGTTGCAGCCCTCCGAATACGAAATGAAACCATTCGTATACGGCAGGCTCCACCGGAAAATCTTCGCGAAATCCAGTGGCCGGGGATTAATGACCTCCCGGTCCTCCGTCAGCTTGTACGCCACATCCCAATCCTGCACCGGATACTGACAGCAATAGCTGTGCGTGATGTCCGGATAGTGACGAATCGGATACTGGCTCGGTAGCGCCTTCTGCAGATCCGGCAGGCTCAGACGGTTCTGTGGGCCATACACGATTCCTGCAAGCCACGTCGGCTGCTCTTTGTGAAGGATATCCAGAAACTCGGTCTGCCATTCCAGCGTGAACCCCTGCGGTGACATCCACATCTGCGCCTGCGGGTGAGATTCGTGCAGCACCACCGTCGCCTTCTCCAGCAAATTCAGCATCAAGCGCGGCGGCGTGTGGCCCGGATCACCACCCGGCACAAACACCGCGTCCAGACAAGGCAACTTCGCAAACACCCCGCCCCATTCCGCCAAAGCCGCCTCCACCGTTTTAGGGTCGCCATAATCCGTATCCAGCGCCGGATACCACAGCCAAACCTTCAAACCATAATCGGATGCCAACTGCGAGATCCGCCCGATCATGTCGATTTGCGACAACGTAAAATGCGGACTGTCCGCCTCGTCATCGCTGCGCGGCGGCATCATCTCGATCGCGTTCGTGCCGAACACAACCAGATCCCGCAGGTACTGCTCCCACAACGGCAACGTCCATCCGTCATAAGTGTTCACCTTCGGGCGATAACCCATCTGGTGTCCGCGCAGCGCCACCTTCGGGGCGGTGTTCAACGACAACGGCCCCGGCAAAGTCGCAGATTCCCGCGTCAGCCGCAATTCCCGCAGCAGCCGACCCACCCCGAACATCACACCCTGCGCCTCGTTACCCACGACCACCACCGCTGCGGCACCGTGCCCTTCGAAGCTCTTGATTACATACCCTTCCGCGCCCTGCGGTGCTTCCGACAGCATCGCGTCCGCATGCGTTCCCAGCAACGGACGCAAACCCGCCACCGTGCCCACCGCAATCATCGGCCCGGCCGCCTCCGGCAACGCATGCTGCAAAGACCAGCGAGTATAGGTGCGCTTCTCCGTTTCCTCGATCAGCATGCGCACCGCATTCTGCGCCACCACCCCCGCATCCTCCGGAGCCACCACCACCGCATCCCGCAATTCAATCGGTGCCGCAAAAACCGGCGCACCGCAAACCAGCAACCAAACCAACAAACCATAGCGTCTCATTACTCACATTCCTCTCAGGCGTTATCCGGTTAAGACCGGCTATACGGCAGCTTCCACGGTTTCCGGTAATGGCACTCCACCAGCTCATTCGCCGCCTTGTTGCCCACGGCCCGTTCTTTCTTACTGTCCCAATGAATCTCCGTCTTCGTGCGGTAGGCCAGATTGCCCAGATGCGCCACCGTGGACACATGGTGCCCGACTTCAAGGTTCTCCACCGGTTGCTGACGGCTCTTCACGCAGTCCAGAAAATTCCGCACATGCGCCGGACGCGCGTCCGGCCCCGCAGGACGACTCACCGCCTCAATCTTCTTGCGCTTCTCTTCCACCTGCACCCGCCAGCCATCACCGTCAATCGTCAGCGTGCCCTCACTCCCGCTGAACAACATCCCGTGTTCCTTGCCATTCGGGCCAATGCCCCCCTGAATCTGATGCTCAAAGATCAACGTGTACGTCGGAAAATCATACACCGCCACCTGCGTGTCCGGCGTTTCCGAATTATCATCCAGCACATGCTTCGCGCCCATCGAGCAAACACGCGTGGGCCACTCCGGCCCCATGCCCCACAACGCGATGTTCAAAAGATGCACACCCCAATCCGTCATCAACCCCCCCGCATAATCCCAAAACCACCGGAAATTAAAATGGAAACGGTTCGGGTTAAACGCCCGCTGCGGAGCCGGGCCGAGCCACATGTCATAATCCACCCCGGCCGGCACCGGGCCATCCGGCGGATTCCCCACCCCCCCCAGCCAGTTCAAATACGCCCAGCAACGAACCATCCGGATCTTGCCCAGCTTGCCAGACTGCACATACTCAATCGCCTCCCGATAATGCTCCCCGCTGTGCCACTGCGTGCCCATCTGCACCACCCGCTTGTTTGCCGCTGCCGCCTCCACCATCGCCCGGCCTTCATCAATGCACTTGCCAAGCGGTTTCTCCACATATACATCCTTGCCCGACTGACACGCATAAATCATCGGCAGCGCATGCCAGTGATCCGGCGTGGCCACCAGCACCACATCCAGATCCTTCCGGTCAATCACCCGCCGGAAATCCTTCACCACCTCCGGCGTATTCCCACGCCGACCCTCCACCAATTTCACCGCCTCCCCAAGCATCTTGTCATCCACATCGCACACCACCGGACACTCAATCTCCGGGAACTTGAAGAAACAATCCAAATCCCCCCGGCCCATACCCCCCGCCCCAATCAGCCCCACCCGCACCCGCTCACTAGGGGCCACAGTCTTCACCGCTTCCTGAGCGGCCGCAGGCAAAGCGGCCAAGGCAAACGCGCTGCGGTGCATAAAATCCCGACGGGTCAATGGACTCATGACAAGCTCTCCTTGGGTTGATAAACTACCATCCCATGATACTACCATTTCATCGCGATAAAAGCACGGACAATCAAGGCAAGAGCAACACCACCACCCAAGACCTCAAAAAAAGCGACAGAATTGAACCAAAATCGACATTTTTTGACCTTTTTTGATGAAAAATAGAGCCAAAATCAACCCAAAAAAACAACCAAAGCGAGCAACGCAGGCATCTTGCCTGCTTCCCCCGCGTGAAGCCCCCAGCGCTCCGTTCTACAGTAAAAAGAAAACGGGGGTTGCTCGAGACGGGTCTGCAAGCAAGATGCCTCGGTTACGGGGCCGGCAGGGCTTCGTAGGCTGCTTGAATGGTGTTGTTTGTGGCTCCGTGGAGGAGATACGCCTCGAGTTGGGGGCGGGCCTCGTCGTATTGCTTGTGCTTGAAATAGAAGAGCCCAAGTTCGCCGCTGGCCTCGCTGCCGGGGGACAACTCCGCGCCTTCTTTGAAGCGCTGCAAGGCCAGGGTGTCGTTGCCTTGCGCGAGGGCGGACTTGCCTTGCAGAGCGCAGGCGTGGGCCTTAGCGATTGCGTCGACTCTGTGCGCCGACTTCCATGCTTCGGCGGTACGTTCCAACTCGGCATGTCGACCGAGGGCGAGGAGGGCTTCGCATAGCGGGGCAAAGGCCAGCAACTCGGTGCCGGGTCGCAAGGAAACGGCGGTTTGAAGATGCGAGGCGGCCTCTTCCATTCGGCCGGACGCCAACAGCAGTATGCCGAGATGCTTTTCGGTGAACGTGCGATCTTCCGGGCCTGTGAATCCGGCGGCCAGTGCGGCTCGGTACGCCGTCTCTGCGCCCGGCGCATCGCCGCCCAGTTCCAGCCGCTGCGCTTCCTTCATCATCACGGAACCCACGCTGCGCCCGGTTCGCTTAAGGAGTGGGCCGCTATTCTTGGTGTAGAGGAAGGCTCCGCCGTAGAACAAAGCGAGGGCGATGCTAGCGGGGAGGAGTCCCCGAAGGAGGGGATTCCAGCGGCTTTCGGTTTTGTCGTAGTCGGTCATGGCGTGGGGGACCCTCCGGGAGATTCAGCCGCCAGCTTTCCTGCTTCCTGCTCGAGCAGCGCGCGCGTGGCCGGCGGCACGTTGCGATCGAGCAAGGTGGCGTATTGAAATTGCGCCTCCGCGTTCCGGCCTGCGTCCACCAAACGCCGCGCAAGATTCCATCGGGTGGAAAAACCCTCGGGATCGAGTTTGTCGGCTTCCTGTGCGGCTTCCAAGGCCTCGGGTGCTTTGTGCATTTCCGCCAAGGCCATGGAAAGCCCCACCCAGCCAGATGGTGCGTCTTTGGGGGACAAGAGTGGCAGCGCGCGCCGCAATGTCGACTCCGCTTGCGCCCAGTTTCCGGCACAGAACGCAATCTGTCCCGCACCCCGGAGTGCGATGCCCTGTGCGGCGGTGTCCAGCGACGGGGCGGCTTCCAGTCGGGCTATCAGACGATCCGCCATCCACAGGAAGGTATCCGTGACCTCTTCTTGCCCACGCGCGGGCAAGGTGGCTGCGGCATCACGGGAAAGGCGGGAGGCCAGGGCATCCAAGGGCGTCTGCGCGGTCGGGGCGAGCATCTGAATACGTTCTGGGCAGAGGCTTAGGCCAATCTCACCGCAAGCGGCATCGAGCATGGCGTCCCGTTGTGCCTCGGGGAAAAGCTGAAGGTATGCGCCCCAAAGTTTCTCGTCTTTGGGCACCCGGCCGAGCCAGGTACGGGTGAAGCGTTGGGGCCACGCCAGGTCTTCCCCGGCCCGCACGGATAGCACGTCCAGATAGCGGACGAGGGTTCCGCAGGCGGTTTTGTCGAGTGCGCCCCTCGCCTCCGTCACCTGTCGCAAGGAACGTCCCAGCGCGTCTCGCAGGACCTGCTCGCGTCCGTTTTGCTCACAGAAGGTGCGGAACTCTCGCCACAGCACTTCATCGCCGGGCGTTAGCTTTGCGAGAAACTCAAAGGCGTCTTGGGCTTTGTCGAGTTCGCCGGTCTTGAGGTAGGCCTGCACCGCAATTCGCAGCACCTTCTTGCGGTCGGGCGGGCCGAGTGTCAGGGCGGCTTTTGCATGGGTTGCCGCGTCGGCCCACAATGCGGGGTCGGGCTTTCCCACGCTTTCCCGCGCGGTGGCGCGCATCAAGGCGACACGGCCCAAGACCTCTTCCGGCAAGGGCAGTTGATCACACAAGGTCTGCGCGCGGAGGGCGGCTTCTTCGGCCCCGGTGAGCAGTGCTTCCGAAGATGCGGCATCCGGGGTTTGCGAGGCGCGGTTCACGCGGAGCATGGCCAATTCCACCCAAAGGCCAGGATGGTTCGGTTCGCGCTGCAAGGCGTTCTTGAGATGCTGTTCCGCTTCCTCGAGTAGTCCTTTTTCTCGCGCCAGCCGGACCAGTTGCGTGGGAAAACGACCATCCCAAGGGGAGGACAGGATCCCGCTTTCAAAACACTGGCGCCCTGTGAGATAGGCATGATCCAACTGATTGGCGGTCGCACCGGGATGCCCATGCGCCCATTGCAGGGCACCCACGCCGCGTTGAAAGAGGGTCTCCGCGCGAAAAGCAAGCGCCTCGACCCCCGCGAGGCACAGCGAAAAAATCAACAGGAGGGTCGGGGCGAATATCCGTCCGCGTGGCGAGCCGAGGGACGGGGCGGACATTCCCTCGAGTGCGCCGAAGAGCACGAAGAAAAGGCCGGATGAAACCGGGACACGCAGGTTAAATCCGACGAGGCCGTCCACCGCGAAGGCGACAAATGCGGCGGCGAGGGTGAGTCCGGCTCGGTGATGCGCGGGACTTCGTCCGGCAAGGCGCAGGGCGGTCCAAATCGCATAGGAGAGCACGGCGAAAAAGAGGAAAGCACCGGGGAATCCGGCATCAACGGCGGATTCCAGTGCTTCGCAATGAACGTGGTCGTTTTTGCGGCCCTCAACGGCGAACCAGCGTTTTTCAAAGTCCGTCCAATAGGGCGCATTTTCGAGGGTGTACACCCCCGGCCCGAAACCGAGCAGCGGTCGATCCAGGGCCATACGCGCGGCACCCTGATAACCGTTGAGGCGCAGCACGGACGAGCTACCGGGATGTGGGGCGTTTTCTCCGCGCGCGAAGAGCAGGACGCCCAGCAGCAGGGTCGCAGCTACAGCGGCACCGAGCGCGAGGGTTAAGAAGGTGGTGGTTGCAGCGCGTTCCGGGTCGCGAGCTTGGCGGGCGCGGTAGGCGTAGACCGTCATCAGCACAACCGCCGCCCCGAGCCCCAGCCACGCGCCACGCATGCCGGTGCGGTAGATGTGTGCGGTCATGAGCAGCAGCGCGACTCCCGCGAGCGCGCGGGTCCAACGTTGTCCCTGTGCAAGCAGACCCAGCGCGAGCAGAATGGCGAGGAGCAAGGTGTGTCCCGCGAAATTCGGATTTGCGTAGGTGGACGGCAGACCCCGGTATTCTTCGGAGTTTTTTATGGCCCAAGGGAAGGGATCCCAGCCAAAGCCCTGCGCGTGTCCATAGACGCTGGAAAAGGCGACCGCCGCCACGATCCAGACGGCTATCCGCCAGAATGTTTCTGGGTTGCGGCATATTTGCGCGACAAGAAAGCCCATGAGTGCAAAGCCAAACCACCCGCGCATGGCGTTCAGGCTGTAGGCGGGATAGTGCGAACAGATGGCTGCGATCGCAAATACGCCCAACCAGCTCAGCAGCAAAGCGAAACCGGGGAGCTTCCATCGCCATGTGACATCACCGCGAAAACTGGCCCAGCCCACGGCAAGTACCGTGAGCACGGCGATGGCAGCGGTGAGCAACTGTTTGATGGGTGTGGCGGGGTCGGAGGTGTATGGATAGAGGGCGAGAACGAGGGCGACAATCCAGATGCCGGGGAGAACGATGAGGTAGCGCGGAGGTGGGGTGGTGGTGCTCATTTTGGGGTGCTACCTGCGGAGGGACATCCCCCGGTGCTCCGCACCACCCCCTTCGAAGGGGGATTTT
>CAIZGN010000123.1 GCA_903932505.1 Candidatus Hydrogenedentota bacterium | reverse complement strand
TTCGCGATTTCACCGCCAAATACCTCATTGAGCTTGTCCATTTCTGCGGTGATGTCGGGGGCAAGGTCATGGTCTTCGGTTCCCCGAAACAGCGCAACGTGAGCCGGGATGTCACCTACAATCAGGCTTTCGGATATGCCCGCGAAATTTTTGAGCGGGCTTTGCCCGCCTGCGAGGAACGCGGCGTCACCATCTGCATGGAACAATTGACGCATCTGGAAACCAACTTCTGCCAGACGGTGGACGACACGGTCGAACTCATCGAGGCCATCGGACACCCCAATTTTGAGCTTATTCTGGACACCAAGGCCATGGCCTTCCAAGGCAAGACCCGCCCGGAGCTCATTCGCGAGAACGCCAAGCACCTGCGGCACTACCACGCCAATGACGTAAACCTCAATGGCCCCGGCTGGGGTGTGGTGGACTTTGCCCCCATTTTCAGGGCCCTCAAGGACATCAATTTCCAGGGCTATGTGTCGGTCGAGGTCTTCAATTTTGATCCCGGGCCCGAGGCCATCGCCACCCGCAGTCTGCAATACATGAAGCGCTTCGTGTAGGCCGGACGCACCGGCATGTTCGCTGAAACCATGGAAAGTATGTGATGGCTATCCCTTCACAGGAAAACCCCTATCAGTTGTTCGAAAGCTGGTACGCGGAGGCGGAGGCTTGTGCGGCCATTGATGACCATACCGCCGTCACGCTGGCCACTGCTGATGAATCTGGAATTCCAGATGCACGCGTTGTCCTGCTCAAAGGCTTCGATGAACGGGGATTCGTCTTCTACACCAATCTCACCAGCAACAAGGCGAAACAACTCGCCGCAAATCCCCATGCGGCCCTGTGTTTCTATTGGATGCCCCTCGAAAAACAAATCCGCATTCGGGGTGCCATTTCCCCCGTCACGGATGAAGAGGCGGACGCCTACTACGCCACGCGCCCCCGCCAAAGCCAAATCGGGGCTTGGGCCTCGAAACAATCACAACCCATCGAGACGCGCTTTGAACTTGAGCGCCGTATCGCCCGGTATGCCGCCAAGTTCGGAATCAGCCCGGTGCCCCGGCCCGAATTCTGGTCGGGTTTCCGCATCGCGCCCGCAAGGATCGAGTTCTGGCTGAAGCAGCCGTTTCGTCTGCACGACCGTGCGGTCTACACGCGCGACCCTGAACAGGCATCCGGCTGGAACCGACAGCGGCTCTTTCCGTAATCAATGTCGCATCCCATGGAAAACTCCCCGTCCAATCCATCCTCCCGGCGCAACTGGGGACGCTTCGCCTTGCTGGGCGGCATACTGCTCCTCGCGGGATTAATCAATTACTTTGGGTGGGGTGAACTGACCCTGTGCTTAACCGGCGCACGTCCTGTACCGCTGTTTCTGATGACGGTTCTTATCCTTAGCGGATTCTGGATCCGCGCATGGAAGTGGCACTATGCCTTGGGTGAAGGTAACAACGGGATCGGACTCTTCTTCCTCGCCAAAATGGCCGGAAACTGGTCGCCGGGTCGGGTGGGCGAACTCGCACCGCTCCTCTTGCTCTCCCATCGAACCCCGCGTGTCGCCGCCTGGATTCTCGCCGATCGCGTGCTTGAAATCGCCTTTACCCTTTGGCTTGGTATGCTCGGACTCGCCGCTTTGGGCCACATCCCTCGAGCGGGAGCCTTGCTGCTTGCCGCGCTCACCGCGCTCGGATTGCTGGTTCTTCGTGCAGGATTTCGGGAATGGAACCCGCCCATCGACGAGTCGAGTCCCACACCCCAAACGGTTCGGGGGCACGCCCGGCGGTGGACCCTGTTGCTGTACCACGAAGCGCGGGTCTTGGGAAGGCACAAGCTCCCCGTCATCCTCCTCACCACCCTTGTCGCAAAACTTACCGACATCTACACCGTGGTTCTGCTATGCCGCGCCTTTGGGTACGACGCCTCGTTTCTGCTCGTGTGTGCTGCGCGCTGCGCGCATGCGCTGGTGAGCGGCATCCCAGTCACGCCCGATGCCACCGGCGTGCCCTACATGGCCGCAGGCTGGGTACTGCATCAATACGCAGGCATTCCCGCTGCGACCCTGACCGCCGCGCTTGCGCTAGAGGCGGGTGCGATCAACCTGCTCCTGTGGCTGTCCTCAATGGTGGGCATGCTCGGATTGCGGCGGGCCGCCAATCCCCGAGATTGACCCCTTCGGGCTATTTCAGGACGACCTGCGCATAGGCCAGTGTTTCGCCGGAATCCCGGTTCCCCAGAACGTCAATAATATTGGACGGGGCGTTGCCCTCGCGAACCGTCGCGAGCATAAAGGACGTGAACGGCTTTTCGAGGGCGACTTCCACCCGTTCCATCTCGCCCGGTTGCAGAGGGATACGGAAAAGCCCATTTCTCGGTTTCGCCCCGGCGACAAAGGCAAACGCATATAAGCTTCCGTCCGTCGCTTGGTGGAATCGGGTGCAGCTGGGTATCTCAGACTCACTTCCCTCCAATAGCGTCCGACGCTCCACGATCTTCCCGTCCTTCACAACAGCGAGATACAGCGAATCAATTAAGGATTTTCCGGGGAAAAACTTGTCCCGCATGAGGGCACTCTGCACTTCCCGCTGCGTGTAAAGAATGTAAGCGGCACCATCCGGCGCAATCCAGAGATCCTGATTGCTGACATAGCCCCCTGTGGCGTCCACATTCGTAATCTCAAGCGGGGCCGAAAAACCGGTCTCCTTCAGATTGGCCGCTTGGACATAGTAGAGCCGCCGGAACACATAATCCCAAGTCTGCTTCGTCTGCTCAAACTTATAATTCCGCCACTCCTCAACCGGTTCCACGATGTCGCCCACCGCCAGCACATGCGCGGAGTTCCCGACCAGCGCCACCTGGGGATAACACGAACGAATAGGGAACTCGATATGTCCATTGCCCAAGACTTCCCCGTTCTCTGTCATCCAGCACCAATGTTCCGTGCTTTTCTCCGCGTCGATGTTCAACATCATGAGGCGACGGTTCGCGCGGTCAGCCGCATAGCCACGATAGGAATGATCGGTGAACGTGGTGGGGACATCCCAGCGCGGTTCAAGCGGTGTGGGTGGGAGCATGGGGTTCGCCAGCGTAAAGCGAAGCAGATGCGGATGACAGGGGCCATACTTGGTGCCCGGTGGCTGGGTGGAGTCGTTCACATAAAGGAACAGCGTGTCATCGGACAGCGTCGCCAACGAACAAGGCTCCCGCTGACGATACGCGTCGGTCTGCGCGATCACGGGCCATTTCCCATCCGCTCGACGATGCAGAATCCACCGCGTGTTGCACAAAAGCGGAACATCCTTCCCCGTTTCCATCTGGCTGACCACGACTTCGTTCCCCAAGCGGGCGATCGACGTGCAGCCATACGACCACAAAGGCCCCGAGCCATTATTCGGCGGCGTGATCGAATATACGTCCTCCTGCGCAGTCACTTCGACCCCGGGCATCACGCCCCAGGCCGAATTCCCCAATAAACAGGCAGACAAAAGGAACAAGTAAAGACAGCGTTTCATCGTAATTCTCCCGTAGCAACATTGGAAGCAAGGCCCGCAAACCAAACCAAAGCACCTGGCTACTATACGCGACAAAATACGGAGTCCGCAAAAATGCTCAACCCAGATCACCACTTATAGGGAGTGCGCTGACCCCAGTCGGCGCTTTGGCTAAACCCACACCCACATCCCAGAAACTCTTAATCACCCACAGCCAAAGCGGTGACTTCGTCCCCGCACTCCAAATAGCTGGTA
>CAIZGN010000122.1 GCA_903932505.1 Candidatus Hydrogenedentota bacterium | reverse complement strand
CTGGAGATGCGCTCCATTCCCGGGGCGAGCATCATGCGGCTAACGCAGGCCGAGCGCCTGGCGCGCTACAAGCGCACTGATTTTTCCGAACTGGCGATTGCCCCCTGGGAGAAGGCGGGGCTGCCCGCGCTGAAGCAGTTCGATCAGGACGGCCGTCCCCTGCTGATCTCGGGTGGGGACCTCGCCGGCGAAACGCTCGAAATCCACGCATTCAGGCACCTTCCCGAAGTGGCCGCCTTCGACGCCGAGCGGCTCAAGCTGTTCCTGTTGATCTGCACGGCCGGCACGCTGGTCATATCCATCATTGCGGGCGTTGCATTCTTCGTGCGCATCCGCAAGCGTTCCGAAGCGAGTGCGGCACAGTCCGCCTCCTTGCTGCGCGCCGCCATCGAATCGACCGCGGACGGCATATTGGTGATCGACGCCGAAGGGCGTGTCGCCCTGTGCAACCAGCGCTTCGCCGACATCTGGCGCATGCCACCGGAACTGCTGGCCGGCGGCGGGGGCACCGAACTGCAGGCGTATGTGCGCAAGCAGCTGCTCAATCCGCAGTCGTTTTCGGACGCAGTGTCGGGACTCTCGGGGCACCCCGAATTGCCTTCTTTCGACACCCTGCGCCACAAGAACGGCGCGGTGATCGAGCGCTACTCGTTTCCGCAGCGCCTGGGAGAACGCATCGTCGGCCGGGTATGGAGCTTTCGCGACGTCACCCACAAGACCGAAGTGGACCGCATGAAAAGCGAGTTTCTGGCGACCGCGGCACACGAATTGCGCACGCCCATGACCTGCATCTTCGGCTATGCCGAACTGCTGCTGACGCAGGATTTCGCAGACGAAGCCCGGCTCGAGCTGCTCGGCATCATCCATAACCAGTCCAAGACGATGATCTCGATCATCAACGAACTGCTCGATCTTGTGCGCATAGACGAACGACGGGGCAAGGACCTCGAGGTGTCACGCGTCGAAGCGGGGGCCTTCCTGCGCGAAGCCATTGCGAATTTCAAGGTGCCCGAAGGCCGCAATGCGCCTTCCGCTCCAGCGCCGGGAAACCCGCGCTGGATGCGTGCCGACCCGAAGAAGCTGATGCAGGCGGTGAGCAACGTGCTCTCCAACGCCTACAAGTACTCCGCCGGCGGCACGGTACAGGTCGAATTGGTCGATGCCGGCGACGCAGTGCCTTCCGCACAGATTGGAATTCGCATAAGCGACAAGGGCATCGGAATGACACCGGAGCAAATGGCCCGGGTGTGCGAGCGCTTCTACCGCGCGGACATCTCGGGCAGGGTTTCCGGCACCGGGCTGGGCATGAGCATCGTGAAGGAGATCGTCGAACTGCTCGGCGGCAGCGTAACGCTCTCCAGCGAAGAGGCCGTTGGCACGGCTGTAACACTGTGGATTCCCGCCGACCGACGCCCGCCTGACACTGTTGCGTGAGCATGGATTGCGCGGGTCGCGCCCAACCATGGGGCGGTAGTGCGATGCATGGGCGCCTGCCGCCGCCGCAAGCAGGCGCTGGGCCGATCCTGCGCTGAAAGTCGCATCTGCAGCGGGTCCAACCCATCGGGCAGACGATAGCCGGCCCGATGCGCGTCAACACCCACATCAGCGCTTGGCTCTCTGGTGGAAGTGCTATTATCCGTAAAGACTATTTTCAAAAATTAGGAGGATTTGACCAAATCTATACTCCTTTTTATTCTGAAGATGTTGATCAAGAGCATGTTAAATGGCTTCAAACTGAAATTGACAAAAGCGTATAACAATTGACACCTGAAGAAAATTTAGATTAAAAATACTCATTTGAAATGGTGAGATTCTCAGATTCAAAAATCCATTCTGTAAGTGCTTTCTTGGGAGGTGTGGCATCACAAGAAATAATCAAGATTTTGATAAAGTAGTATACAATTATGAATAGCACTTTCATTTATGATGGTATCCATGGAAGAGCTTAAGTATTTTAATGATTTTATTCTATTTTTTCTAAAATTAATTGCTTAGAAATATATTTTAAAGAAAAATATGATTTTTAGGGGTTTTGGGGTTTTGGGG
>CAIZGN010000121.1 GCA_903932505.1 Candidatus Hydrogenedentota bacterium | reverse complement strand
GCTACGACATCATTTTCCATCGCCCGATTTTTGAAAACGGGGAAGTGGTCAAACGCGCCACCTTCACCGTTTTCCACAATGGCGTGCTGGTGCAGGATCACTACGAACTGACCGGTGGCACCGTGTGGCGTGGCGAGCATTCCATCAGCAATTACGAGGCGCATGGGGACAAAGGCCCGATCCAATTGCAGGATCATGGCAACCCGGTGCTGTTCCGCAACGTCTGGGTTCGTGAACTGAAGGACTAAGGCGGTTTCGCCCATTTTTTCTTTACCGGCCCGCATTTGTTTATTTTTCTGTCATTATTGGCAAGGGCCGCATTGTGCTATACTGGCATTGTACAGATAATTGTGTGTCATCGCGCGGAAGGAAGGCCACATGACGAACGAAGAAGCCAAGGAACTTTATCAACAGGGCATCCAGAAACTTGGGGGGGGCGACTATGTAGGCGCTTTGTCCGCGTTTGACACTCTGGAAGCTGATCGCCCCAACAGCAAGCATGTGATGTATCACCGTGCTCTTTGCCTGCTTCGCCTGGATCGGGTTCCCGAGGCGCGTGATTTGTGCACGCGGCTGGAAGGCAAGCTTGAACCGGATCGCATGGCTGATTTGCAGGCGAAGCTGGCCTCTGTTGAACCGCTGGTCACCGAACCTGTGGCCCCCAATTCCGATGGACGCAACGTGTTCCTTATCGAGTCGGTTTATCCCGTTTCCACGACCCAGACGACCGTGACCGGTCTGGTGGAGTCGGGTGTCCTGCATACCGGCGACACGCTGACCCTTCTTTCCAACGAGGGCAAGCTGCTGGATGCGCCGATTCTTCGCATTGGTACTGCTGAAACCCCGCTCAATCTCGTGCGCGCGGGCCAGAAGTCGGTCTTGCTCCTGAGCATAGAACCCGAGCATCCGGTTCCCGGTATGCGCGCGTCATCGGCTGCACAAGCAGAAGCCTACGCGGCAACTTTGGTGGTTTCATCCGAAACATCGGGCGATTCGGTGGTGGAACACAATGCCGATTTGATGGAGGTGGAGCGGGCATTCAAACGGGGTGATTTTTCCGCGGCCGAGAGCACGATTGATGCGTATCTGCGGAAGGATCCCCAGAGCATCGCGGGGCATCGCCTGCTTTCGCGGCTTCATTTGGAATCGCCTGAACACAACGACCCCAAAGCCGCCTTGCAAGCCATCCGCAAAGCGTATGAACTGGGTGGAGCGGAAGACCCGGCGGTGATTGGTGTACTGGCGCAGGCGCTGGCCGCCACCGGCGAAGCTGAGCAGGGGTTGCGCTTTCTCGAACGGTTGTATTCTGGCAATCTACCGGTGGAAGCGCGCATGGCGCTTAATACGCGCATTCAGGAATTCCGTGCGCAGCATGAAATCGGGCACGTGTGGGAATTCGCCGACGGTTATGGCGAGGTGCTTTTCGAGGCCAAGTCCATGGACGAGGTCGTGAAAGCGATGAAGAACAAGACGATTCCGCTGGACGCAAAGTGCCGCCGGGATCGTGTGGGTGATTGGCGCCCCATCGAGGTGGCAATCGCTCCCGGCAACCCGGAGATCGCCGCCCTGTATCAGCAGAGCGAAAAGGCCAAGGGCATGGGGACTGCCATTTTCGCCACCATCGTGGTTGTTTTGCTGGTACTGATTGTCTTGGTGCTCCTGCTGCGGCCGTGAAAACGCCGTCCGTTTGAAATAACGGCGAAATGAACGGGGAGGCCTGCTATGATGGACAAAGATGCGTTGTCCGAACTTCGGCGGGATTTAGCCGAGCTGAGCAGGGCCGTGGCGGACTGTGTTGCCCGCCTTGAGACCTTGGAGCAGCAATCCGAAGAAGAGGCTGAGGAGCTTGCGGCTTTTGAGGCGCGGCTTGAGGTGGAAGCAGAGCCGACACCCCCACTTGTGCAACCGGTGCCGATTCCTGTTATCCCCGCCAATATTAGCGCGCCGGTGTTTGTGGAAACGCCGCCCATCCCCTCCGAACCACTGCTGCCTGTCGAAGCACCGAGCGCGCCACCCGTCATGTCCAAAATAATAATCCCGGCACGACCTGAGGTCCGACCGGAAAGAGTGCCGGAGCCGCATGTGCCTTCCATCGACTTCGCCTATTGGTTGCGGCGGCTCGGACCCAAGGAAGATATGTCGTGGGAGATGGCGCTGGGCACTTTTTGGCTTCCCCGGTTGGGGATGCTTATTGTGGTCATCGGGGTTGCCTTTGGCGCAAGCCTGGCCTATCAGTATCTGCAGGGCCGTTGGTGGTTGCCGCATCTTCGGGTGGCCATCGGCTATGGATTGTGCGCAACCTTTCTGGGTTTGGGCGCGAAGCTGGAGGCGAAGTCGCGGGAATTTGCGCGAGTCCTGTTGGCGGGCGGCATGGCCTTGCTTTATTTCGTGACCTATTCCACGCACTTCATCACGTACACGCGAATCATTCCTTGGGCACCACCGGTGCTCTTTGCTCTGGCGGCAATCAGCGGATTATGGTTCGCGGTGGCGCAATGGCGTCGGTCGCGGTTGGTGGCGGCTGGGACCACGGTGCTGGGGCATATCACCATTTTCTTGTCGACCTGGACGCTGGTGAGTCCGCACCCGACCTCGGTGGGTGGGTTGTTGTTACTGAGTGTCGGCAGTGCCGTCTTCCTGCTGCGCAATCGCTGGTATCATGTCGCCGCGCTGGGCATGGTTTGCAGTTATGCCAATCAGGCTTTGTGGATGTCTCGTTGTCCGCCGAGCGGCCGTGTGATCGATTTCGTCATGGCGCTGTCGGTGGTTATGTTCTACTTCCTCATTTTTTCGATCGCTGAGATGAAGGCACCGGAGGCTCTGCGGCGGCGCGCGGTGCCCGCGCCCTTCCGCAACGGCTTTGTGGCGTTCAATTCGGGTACCACCTTCCTGCTCGGGGTTGCGGTGATGCGACATTACCCGTTCAGTCAGGAACGGGTGTGGATGTTCTATTTTGGTTTTGCCGCGCTGCTCTTCCTCCTTGGGGAATACTACCTGCGGCGGTTGAAAAACGATCCGCTGCACAACCTCTACTTCGTAAAGGCGTGCGCGGTGGGGACGCTTGGCTTGGCGACCTATTTCGACGGGCAGACGCTGACGCTGGCGCTGTCCCTGCAGGCGGTGACCTTGCTGGCTTCGGCGCGTCGGTCCAACCTTGTGGTGAGCCGGGTGCTGGCGTGGGGTGTCGCTATACTGGCGCTGGGGCAGGGTTTCTTCGGGTTTCAGCAGTCGCTTGTGTATGCGTCGAACTATTGGGGCCATGCGATACCTGCCCCATTGGTAGTGGCCGCTTTCGCCGCGCTGGCGATCCTGTATGAGCGCACGGACTGGCGGGCGGGTACGCTCAAGCGCGCGCGCGTCCGCTCTGAGTGGCACGAAATCCTGTGGCAACTCGACCTGCTGGATGAATCTCCGATGCCCGGGCTGACGCGGCCCATGGGCGGTCTGCTCTTCCCCCGATTTTTTGCGGCAGGCGGGGTTGTATTGCTGACGGGGTATGCGATCCAGATGCTTCCGTGGAGCGACCGTGGCGCAGTGGTGAGCGTGGCGGCCCTGCTCCTGTTTCTGGCCGGAATGCTGTTTTCGGCGCGGGGCGCGGTGGAGGGTGGCCTACTGAGTGCCGTTGCGGGCATCGCGCTTTGGGTTTTGCACGGACTGGAAAGAAACCAACCGTGGGACACCACCGGTGCTTACAAGCACGGCCTGCTGTGCGCGTTCCTTGTGCTGGGTGTGGTTTTTCTGATGAGCGAATTGACACGACTGTGGCGGTTGCGTCCTCCTCTGGCCTGGGCCAACGTTGCGTTGAAGGATGACCCGGCCTGCAGCAGCATTGCCCTGGGTTTGGGCACGGGACTGGGGCTGGGTGCCATGAGTACGGCGTGCCTGTTTCTTCCGGTTGGCGACAAGGCCGTGACGCTGGCGGCGATGGCCTTGTGCACGGCGGGGTATGCATCGGCCGTGCCCGCACAAGGGATTGGCTTCGCGTCGATGATTTTGGCCGTGACCACTGCCTTGGCGGGGATCGAGGATTTCATCCATCCTGAACAATGGAAAACTGTGGCCGTCTGCGTAGCACTGGCTTTCGGGGTGGCTTTGCACAGTGAGCCGCGCTATCGCGTTTCACGGCCCGGTCTTTTCTTTCATCAACTACCCGCAGTGCCCTATATCCTCTATTCGGTGGCTCTCCTCCCCCTCGCCTGTCACCTGGCCCAAGCCCCGGGCGCACCCTATGACGCGCTTGGAATGGCCTTGGTCGCCGTGACCGCTGCGCTGCTTACCTTCGTGCTGCATCGACGCGCTCTGGCCTGTTGCGCGCTGGTGTTGTTTGTTTGGGCGGCCTATTTGTGGGGTTCTGAATTCCAAGCGTGGAACTATCGCCACTGGCATGCCGCAGGCTTTGTCTTGGCAGGGCTGGCCTTGGTTGGCGAGCGGTTTTTCCTGCACCGCCAATTTTTCTCGCAACCGACGAAAAATCTGGTTGAAATGGTGCGCGGTGAAATCGCGGATGACCCGGCGATTCAGGTTCGGCAGTGGGCTCCCTTTGCTCCGCAATTTTTGCTGGTGGGTTTGGCCTGGGTCATCCTGCTTTATCAGGGCGGTCATGCCGAGCCCCGAGGTTGGGGATTCTTCTGTTGTGCCCTGGTCAGCCTGTATTTTCTGGCGCATGCCGTCTATCTGCGCGTTTGGATTTCCGGGGTGTATGCGGTCGTTTCGGCCTTTTTCTGCACCTTGGGCCTTGCGGGAGCGGCCTATACTGATCCGCTGCATGCGCCGGACTCGTTGTCGTTAGTGGCAGGCTTTGTGGGGGTCATCGCATTCTGGAGCGTGTGCGAGCGCGGTTGGGTTGTGGCGTGCAAGCGCGAACTCATTCCCGATGCCGCCGGCATTTCGCATTTGGTTGAGATGGTTCTAGTGGCCATCCCCAGTGTCCTGTTGCTGGTGATGTTGGAGCGGATTCCTGTGCTGGCCAGTTATTACCTGACGATCAGTTGGGGTATGGCGGCTGTTGCGCTCATGGGCGTATCGATTTTTTTCAGGCAACCTTACTATCGTTATGCGGGCCTGGCTGCCTTTGTACCGGCGGTCTTGCGTGTGGCGTTTTGGGATACCCAGAATCTGCAAGGCGTGTACCGCATTGCCGCGTGGATTGTGCTTGGGTTGATCTTAATTGCCGTCGGCTATGGCTATGTGCGTGCGCGGATGTATTTGGCCGAGTCACGCAAAACCGACGAAATCGACAGCAAGGAGCCGGAACAGTAGGCGGGGATGCTCAGCCTTCCCGCTGCCTAAAGTATGCAACGACCTCCTGAATATCGCTATGATCCGCCTGCGGCAGCAGAGGACGGCTGCCCTCCCCCCACCCCATTTAGAGACAGAAAGCCCTATGTTGAGACAACATTCATTATCCCGGACAGAATTACTGATTGGAAAAGAGGCCTTGCAGTGCTTGCGGGGCAAGAAGGTCGCCGTGCTTGGTTTGGGCGGAGTGGGCAGTTATTCGGCGGAAGCGCTGGCCCGTTCGGGGGTTGGACACCTCCTGATTGTCGATGACGACACGGTCTGCCTCACCAACATCAACCGGCAGTTGCATGCCACCACCAAGACCATTGGCAAGAACAAGGTGGATGTGATGAAGGAGCGGATTTACGAGATCGACCGCAAGATTGAGGTGGACGCGCGAAACTTCTGCATCACACCGGAGAATGCTTCCGAGCTGATCGATGACAGCCTTGACTACGTCATTGACGCAATAGACACGGTATCCGCGAAGATTGCGCTTATCGAATATTGTGTGACGCAGGGAATCAGGATCATTAGTTGCATGGGCACGGGAAACAAGCTGGATCCCACGAAATTTGTAGTGGCCGATCTCTTTCACACCAAACACTGTCCGCTGGCACGGGTGATGCGCAATGAGCTGCGTAAGCGGAACGTGACGAAACTCAAGGTGGTGTATTCCGAAGAAAGTCCGATGACCCCACGCGAGGCGGAGGTCATGACGTGCAAGAACGCTTGCATCTGCAATAATGTGGACGGGCGAAAATGCAGCGACAAGCGCACAATTCCGGCGAGCATTTCTTTTGTGCCGCCTGTGGCCGGATTTATTTTGGCGGGAGAGGCGATTAAGGATCTTGCGGGCTTGCACAGATCGTGAAGGAGAAACGGTTTTTGATGCGAGGCCACCAAAGCGCCGACTGCCAGGCGGCATGGATCAATCTCGTCGAGATGTTCATCAGCAAGATGACCCGCTCGTTGTAACGTTACGTTAAGAACGAACAACTAGAGGTTGAGCGCCTGCTGCACTTGGTGCAACAAGTTGCCCACCTCGAAGGGTTTTCGCACAAACGCGGCTATGCCGAGCACTTCGGCTGCGTCCACCTCTTCGTCCATCGCAAGTCCGGTGATCACAATAACCGGCAGGGCCGGGTGCCGTTCGCGCACCGCCCGCAGCACCGCCATTCCATCCAATCGGGGCATGCGGATATCGAGCGTGATGAGGTCGGGGGGGTTTTTTTGTATTCGTTCGAGGGCGTCCGCACCATCGATGGCCTGTTCCACGCGGTATCCCGCCCCTTGCAGGGCTTCGGCGATGATGGCCCGTACCTGCTCTTCATCATCCACGACCAGCACCCGCCGTGCGGTTTTTTTGGCGGTGGGGGCGGAAACGGCGACCTTTGCGGGCACCACCTCATCCGCGCCGGGCAGATCCTGCGCAATAGGCAGCGAGATGACAAAGGTGGTTCCTTTGCCTATTATGCTACGCACGGAGATGGCCCCCTGGTGACTGGTGATGATGCCATGCGCCAGAGAAAGCCCCAGTCCCGTGCCTTTGCCTTCTTCCTTGGTGGTGAAGAAGGGCTCAAAGATCTTTGCCAACTGATCTGATGGAATACCGCAACCGGAGTCGGTCACATCCATGAGCAGATGGTCTCCCGCCGTGTTGAGATACGTGCGAACGGTGATGTTTCCCGTCTTCTCAATGGCGTGCTCTGCATTGATGAGCAGGTTGACCAACACCTGTTGGATTTGCTTGCGGTCGATCAAGACCTTGGGCAACCCGGTGCCGTATTCGCCCCTCAACTCAATGCCATGGCTGCGGAACTGTGCATCGAACATTTCGATGACTTCATGAACCACGGAGTTGAGGAGTGATTTTTCTTTCTGCGGAAGGGTTGGGCGCGCAAAACGCATAAGGTCATTGAGTATTTTGGAGGCACGCGCCGCCTGATCCACGATGATGTTAAGCTGTTTCTGGCTGGCGGGACTAACTTCGTGCTGCAGCAGGATCTGGGCGCGACCCGAGATGATCGCGAGCGGGTTGTTGACTTCGTGTGCTGCCCCCGCCGCCATCTTCCCGACCGCTGCAAGCCGCTCCGAATGCAGCAGCTGTTTCTGGATTTGTTCCTTCTTCCACATGGCCGAGGCCAATTCTTCGGAGCGACGCTCGAGCTTGTGTATGAGGTTCATGCGCGAAATAGCCAAGGCACCACCGGCGCTGAGTGCAACGAACTCATCCAGGCCGGGATCTTCTATTTCGCACGTGGGCCAGTCCTTGAGGTCGGCGAGAATATAGCCCACGGTGGCATTGTCCAGTAGAATCGGTGTCAGCAAACGCGGGCCTCGCCGCACCACATGGCTCGCACCGGAATCGGGCCGCCCACCATTGTTCCAATGCTTGGCGGTTTCGCGGAGAAATTGCTGTATCCCGCTGTCGCTTAACAGGCCCGGCAGCACGCTGCTCTCGAGTGAACCATCGAGTGGCAGCTGAAATTCACGCGGGGCACCCCCGTCCATCCACGCCTTGCCCCAAAGCATTTCTCCCTGATTTCGGGGGAGCGCACACAGCCCGCTGGAGACATTATAACCATCACGAAGGGCTATGGCCATGGCTGAGACGATGTCGGACAAGGTGCGGCGGGCAGGCATTTGTACATTCATTTCATGCAATGCCTTGAAACGTCGCTCCCGTCGGGTGGCGATTCGTCCCTCACGCTCCATGCGCAACCCCAGTTTCGATAAGGCCCCGTTGGCGCGTTGCAGCGATTCGAGGTACAGTTCATCGCTTCCGCATTCCAGATTGAGCAGTGTGGCGAATTCCTTGAGTCGGGGGACGAGGTCGGCCTGCACGGTGGGCAGCCATTCCGGAGCCACTCCCGCCTCGCGTAGCAAGGACAGATTAATGTCGCCCCAAGCGTCCCGGTGCGGTGCGCCAATCATTTGGCGGTGGGCCATCCAATCGGCCACCTGCACAAGATAAATCAATTGTGAGTGAAATTGCGAGGGTGCCAGGGATCCGGGTGCTTGGTGATGAAGCCATATGACCTGCGTCAACATTTCGGGCAGGCCCCAACGCTCTGACAGCCACTTGCCGGCCTCGACATGACTTACCCCAAAGACGTGTTCTTCCGCCTCGAGGAGGGGCACACCGGTACTCTCAGTTTCACGCAGAACCTCAGCGTATTCCTTGGGGAATGAGGTGGTCAGAAAGACACGACCGAGGTCATGCAGCAGTCCCGCCATAAAGGCCTCATCCGCATCC
Source organism: Candidatus Hydrogenedentota bacterium (assembly GCA_903932505.1). Taxonomy (GTDB): domain Bacteria; phylum Hydrogenedentota; class Hydrogenedentia; order Hydrogenedentales; family CAIZGN01; genus CAIZGN01. The sequence continues at coordinate 15,450 of CAIZGN010000121.1, read as the reverse complement.
AGAGGACCGGGCATCTTCATCGCCAGCAGGCGTGCGCAAACACCGCATGCGAGCGAATGTTTCCAGAAGTCCTCTTGCGAAAGCCCCTCCCCGCCTGTTTTTCCGACAAAGGTTCTCGCCAACCCCATTCCCAAGGCCATACACCGTACGGCGTTGTAACCCATGGCCGCAACGGCGCGGGACACCGTGGTCGGTGGCATGCGGAAGTTGTAAAGCGTTGAATTGGCGAGACGCAGCAGACGCGCGGTCATTGCCGTGTCGGATTCAATGACTTGGGCGATGCGATCCGCACTGCTGGACTCGTCTTGCGTCAATTCCAGCAGATGCACAACGACGCCTGGCAGTGATGGAAGTGCCTCCACCCGCTCAATGGTATCTCGGAGTTCATCCCGGCGCATTGGTGTTCCTTCTCTGGCTCTTGGGCCTATGCGACATCATCATGATAGATGAATTCTATGCAGATGTCAAGAGTTTTCTGCACAAGGCAATAGGGATATAGAGGCCACAGCTTGTGATGGCTCTTGCATTTCAAGCGCCAAATGGCATACAATTTCACATACTCCGCAGTTTTGGAGCGTGAGACCGATACCACGGAGCGAATGGACGTGATAGTGCCAACGAGTGGGCCAGACCGAATTAAGGTGTACCGATGAAGTTCTCTCAGGAAAAGTCAGGCCGTTTTTGCGTTGAATTGGACACACCTCCGGAAATAATGGCGCGGTATCGCGTCTTGGTCGCAGATGATGAAGCGAGCATGACGGATGTGGTGGCCCGAACCCTTCGCATGGATCTGCATTGTGAAGTAGTGGAGGTTTCTAGCGGGAATTCGGCCATTGCCCTCCTAAACACCGAATCGTTTGATATTTTCATCACGGACATGGTGATGCCCGGTCTTCACGGCTTTGAGCTGCTTGGGCAGGTCAACGCCACCTGGCCGGATCTTGCGCTGGTGGTGATGACCGGCCACGCGCCGGAGTTTCCTTATACGGAGGTGGTCAAGGCGGGGGCCTGCGACTTTATCCGCAAGCCCTTTCCCCCACTTGAATTACTAGCCAAAGTTGTTCGCATTATCCGTGAACAGGAGATGCTGCGCAACCTCAAGAACGCTGAATGCCGGTACCGAAGCCTTTTTGATCTGGCCTCAGAAGGTATGGTGCTTCTGGGGGAGCAATCGTATCAAGTGCGTGACGTCAACCGTGCCTTTGAGCGGCTGTGCGGCAAAAGCCGCGAGCAAATCGACGGGACGTACATCCTTGATTTTTTTGGCGAGGCGGAGCGTACTCGATTGGAGACGTGGTTATCGTTGTGCGCCCGGATGGGTGGCGGGCTTATCGGCGAGGTGGTGCTGGACAGCGATTCGGGCACCCGGCATTTCATTGACCTCTCCGCCACCTTTATCCACGATGCGGGCGGTCCCGCCGGGCAGCGCATGGTGTTTCTGACGGCCAAGGATGTGACAGAACGCCGTGAAATCGAGCGTCAAATGGCGGACACCGCGCAACGCGATGAACTCACGGGACTTTACAATAAGCGGGGTTTCCACAGCCGATTGGCGTGGGTGGTCAAGCAGGCCGTGGAGAATCAAACCCCCTTGTCCCTCATCATGATTGACTTGGATAATTTCAAAAGCTGCAACGACACCTATGGCCATCAAGCGGGCGACGCCGTGCTGGCGGCGACGGGGGGCATCATTCGCACGTCCTTCCGCCGAGTTCAGGGCGACACAGGCTTTCGCTTTGGCGGGGACGAGTTCGGGATTATTCTCGAAAACACCAATACGGTCGGGGCGCACAGTGTGGCTCAGCGCCTGTCGGAATCTTTCGACAAGATTGAGCGGCGCGGCACCACCCTGAGCATTGGGGTAGCCGAATATCGTTTTGGGATGAGTGTTGAGGAGTTTCTGGGTGCGGCCGATCAGGCGCTTTACGAGGCGAAGTCGCAGGGAAAAAATACGATTGCGGTGGTTTGACCGTCCAGACTTCTAAAGTATTCTCAGTTTCGGCCGATAATTAACTTGCAGCGCCGAGACAGGAGGTCGAGGCCAAGACGGCAAGGAGGCCAGCTATTTGAAAGACTGATGTGCGCCGTGGTGTCTATCCCACACCAACGCGACCGGTGCTCGTCCCATAGTCTTTCTTCCATGAGAGGCGCCATAACTATCCCGTTATGGCGTTTTCCTTTTTTCAGCCTGCGGATTGCGGGGATGTCATGGCAACGGCCCTTCGCCATCCATCGAGACGTTCCGCCCGCAATGAATCGTCCCACCGAGGCTCAAAGACGCGGTCTTCGCGCCAAACCCCGCGCAAATCGTCCGCACAGCCCCATAGTCCCACGCCCAGCCCGGCAAGAAAAGCCGCGCCCAAGGCGGTAGTTTCGATGACTTTCCCCCTTACCACCGGAATCCCCAGCACGTCCGCCTGATGCTGCATCAAGAGGTTATTGGCTGCAGCCCCGCCGTCGACCCGTAATTGGGGGATTTCCGCGCCTGAGTCGGCCCGCATGCTGTCCAGCACGTCAGCGGATTGATAGGCGATGGATTCAAGCGCGGCACGCACCAGATGCGCACGGTTGGAACCCCGGGTGAGTCCTGTTACCGTTCCCCGCGCCTGCATGTCCCAATGCGGGGCACCCAGACCCGAAAAAGCGGGCACGATATAGACCCCGCCAGTGTCCGGCACTTGCGCAGCAACCCCCTCGCTTTCTGCGGCTGACTGGAGCAGCCCCAACTCGTCCCGCAGCCATTGTATGACCGCACCGCCAATAAACACGCTGCCCTCCAGGGCGTATTCGACGCGCCCGTCCAAGCCCCAAGCGATCGTGGAAATCAAGCCATGCCGGGATTTCGCCACCTCGGCACCGGTGTTCATGAGGGCAAAACACCCGGTTCCGTAGGTATTCTTGCAGTCATGGGGGGAAAAGCCTGTTTGACCGAAGAGGGCACTCTGCTGGTCGCCACAGAGTGCGGCCACGGGAATCTCGGCACCAAAGGCCCGGGTAACACCGTATATCTGGCTGCTGGGGGCAACCGACGGCAAAATCTCACGGGGAACCGCCATCGCGTCCAGCAGGGTGTCATCCCACGCCAGGGAGTTGATGTTGAACAACATCGTGCGTGAGGCATTGGAAAAGTCAGTGGCATGCAGGCCGGTGAGCTTGTAGAGGAGCCATGAATCGATGGTTCCGAAACAGAGTTCGCCCCGGGCCGCGCGCTGCCGCGCGCGGGGCACATGGTCGAGAATCCACTGGAGTTTTGTGCCGGAGAAGTAGGCATCGACGACCAATCCCGTGCGATCCTGAATAGTTTCGCCCAAACCCTCGTCCAGCAAGCGTTGACAGGCGTCGACTGTTCGGCGGCATTGCCATACGATGGCATTGTGGATGGGGCGACCGGTGGCACGGTCCCAAACCACAGTGGTTTCCCGCTGATTGGTGATTCCGATGGCAGCGACCTGGGAAGCGGTGATTCCGGCCTTATCCATGGCTGAAAAGGCAGTCGCACACTGGGTTTCCCATATGACTTCCGGGTCATGCTCGACCCAGCCCGGATGGGGGTAAATCTGGGGGAATTCCAAGGAGGCAGAGTCGCAAACGGTGGCATCGGCATCCAATACCACGGTTCTTGAACTGGTTGTCCCCTGGTCAAAGGCCAACACGAATCGTCGTGACATACGTTTACCTCCAAAGTGCCGGAACCGGTAGGGGACGACCGGGAATTGCGTACCGCCCATCGCGGGGATTATCCGCACCATCCCGGTCTGAAAAAACGTATTGACAAAAAGAGGATTTTAGTATAAATTGAACGTACCGTTAAGTCAATGAGATACGCTGCCGGTCAAGGATGCCAGTGCTTCAGCGCAAGGGCTGGGCGCGGGTGTTTTGTCCGCCTTTGGGGTTTGGTTATTCCAGACGGACGTGAACCTTGGGTGAATCTCAATTGAATGAAAGGAGGTCTGTGACACCATTTGATTTTTTGTAGTCATACGTTTTTATTTTTTGTCTGGAATATGAAATAACTTTGGAGGATTGTATCGTGAAGAATCGACGCGGATTTACTCTTATCGAGCTTCTGGTGGTTATCGCCATCATCGGCATTCTGGCGGCCATTCTGCTGCCTGCGCTTGCGCGGGCCCGGGAATCGGCACGCCGGTCGAGTTGCTCCAACAACCTCAAGCAAATCGGCTTGATGTGCAAGATGTACGCCAATGAAGCCAGCCAGAACAAGTTCCCGATGCAGAAGCTTTTCGGCTGTAACCCTGCGGATCCGGTGGACACTGGCTTCGTGATCGATGCGATGGGTATCTATCCCGAATACCTGACCGACGCGAAAGTGCTGCTGTGCCCCTCGGCCACGACGGGCACCGATGTGGCGGAGGTGTTCAACACCGCGAACAACCGCGCATCGGTGGTGGTAGCCCACGATGGCAGCTCGCGTCCGACCACGGGCGTTCCGAACAAGGACTTCTACACGTGCGAAGTGGACGACGGTTCGACCTCGTACCTGTACTTGGGCTGGAACACCATGGTAGGTGGTATCGCCCTGAAAGACGTGGCGCCGAGTTCCGATCCGAACGCAATGTGCACGCAGGTGGTGAACACGAATCCTGACATTCTGATGCTTATTGGCCCGATAGCCGCTGCGATGGGTGGCCCGACCCTTGCGGACATGGACAATGACCTGACCGCCTCGGGCACCTCTCAGGGTGACCTTCCCGTGATGCGCCTGAAAGAAGGTATGGAGCGCTTCATGATCACCGACATCAACAATCCGGCCGCCAGCTCCAAGGCACAGAGCGAAATTCCGTTCATGTGCGACTGGGTGAGCGTGGATCTGGGCCAGGAATTCAACCACGTACCCGGCGGCTGCAATGTGCTCTACATGGACGGCCATGTGGAATTCATCAAATACCCCGGCAAGTGGCCGGTGAGCTGCACGATGGCCCTGCTGCAGTGGAAAGACAATCCCTGGCTCTAAGAGCGCGACAAAATCGAGTATTCGGAGGCGGACCCCCGGGTCCGTCTCCCCTTTTATTTCGGGCGGGCATTTGCGGCACAAGGGCGCGCAATGGTATGATTCTCCCACATCGGCCATGTCTGGACGTTGCGTTTTCCCCAACGGTGGATCGGGAGACGAGTGTGCCGCAAGAAAAGACCCAAGCTGTGGTACTGCACGGCGTGGACTTCAGCGAAAGCAGCCGGATCATCACTTTTCTAACCCCGGCGCGTGGGCGAATCGCCTGTATTGGCAAGGGCGTTCGCCGCAAGAACAGCGGGCTTGCGGGTGTTCTCGACACCTGTAACCGGGTTGAATTGGTCTACTATTGGAAAGAAGGGCGTCAGGTGCATCCGCTTGCGGAAGCCACGCTTCTGGACGGGTATCCGGCCCTGCGAAGCAACCTGGAACGCTCGTGTTTTGCGCAGTGGCCGATGGAATTGGTGTATCGCGTGGCGCATGACAACGAGCCGTCTGAGGCGTTGTTTGAGGCACTGACCGAAGGACTGGATGGATTATCCCGCTGGACGGGCAGTGCCCGGTTGCATGCCTGCTGGCAGATCATGCGCCTTTTGGATGCGGCAGGCTTCGCCCCCTCCATGGATGTGTGTGTGCGGTGCGGTGAGCCGGTGACCGAGTCGCAATTTGGTTTTTCCCTGGAAGGTGGCGTCACTTGCGCTGCTTGTCCGCGGGATCGTCGGCTGACGCGGGCTGGCTTGGATCTCTTGGGTGCGCTACAAGACTCGTCGGTGAGCTGCCCTGAGCAATTGGGCGAGGAACCTGCGGAGCGGGAAGTGTTTGATACGCTGGCGGCCTTCGCTTCGTATCAGTTGGAAAGCGATTTCAAGAGCGTACGCGTGTTGAAACAAGTATTTGATTGACCCCTGAAGGGATGGGACCTCCGTTACCGTCAATTATGGAAACTCCTCAAGAACGCATCCGGAATTTTTGCATTATCGCCCACATCGACCATGGCAAGTCGACGCTGGCGGACCGTCTGCTGGAATACACGCACACGGTGAGCGAGCGCAACATGAAGGAACAGACGCTCGACACGATGGATATCGAGCGCGAACGCGGTATCACCATCAAGTCGGTGTCGGTGCGCATGCTTTATAAGGCCGATGACGGCTTGGAGTATGTGCTGCACCTGATTGACACGCCAGGGCACGTGGACTTCGCGTATGAGGTTTCACGCAGTCTGGCTGCGTGCGAGGGCGCACTGTTGCTGGTGGACGCCGCGCAGGGGGTGGAAGCACAAACGCTGGCCAATGCCTACAAGGCGGTCGACCAGAACCTTGAAATCGTGCCGGTGATTAACAAGATAGACCTGCCGGCCGCCGACATCGAATCCGCGCGTCGCCAGATCGAGGATTTGGTCGGACTGGATGCCAAGGACGCGGTTCTTGCCAGTGCGAAGTCCGGACTGGGCACGCGGGATGTGCTTGAGGCGGTGATCAAGATGGTTCCGCCGCCCCGGGGCGATTATAACGCGCCGTTGCGCGCGCTGATTTATGACGCGGTCTACAACACCTATCGCGGGGTCATTGTTTATTTGCGGGTGGTGGACGGCACCCTGTGCAAGGGTCAGCGCATTGTGATGATGTCCTCCGGCAGCAAGTATGAGGTGGCCGAGGTGGGCGTGTTTGTGCCCGAAGCCCGCGCCACCGATTCGCTGGGTGCCGGGGAAGTGGGTTACATGATTTGCAGCATCAAGACCCTCGACGACACCAAGATCGGCGACACGGTCACGGATGCGCAACGATCCGCCGCCGAGGCCTTGCCCGGCTACGAAGAAGTGAAACCAGTGGTTTTCTGCGGCATGTATCCAGCCGCGACAAATGACTATACGGAGTTGCGCGAGGCGCTCGAAAAGCTGCAATTGAACGATGCGTCGTTCACCTTCCAAGCGGACAGCTCCGATGCGCTGGGACTGGGTTTCCGTCTGGGATTTCTGGGCTTGCTGCACATGGAGATCGTGCAGGAGCGTCTGGAACGCGAGTTTGACCTCACCTTGGTGATGACGATGCCCAACGTGGCTTATCAGGTCACGAGAACCGACGGTACGGTGATGGAAATCCAGAAGGCGTCGCAAATGCCGTCCGGTGCCGAGATCGAGATATGCGAAGAGCCGTATATCGAGGCGGATATCATGTGTCCCACGGAATACCTGAGCGCGGTGATTGAACTGTGCAAGAAAAAGCGCGGACAGCACGTGCGCTTGGATTATATCGACGGTCGGCGCTGCATGGCCGTCTATCAGATGCCCCTTTCCGAGATCGTTATCGATTTTTATGACAAGCTCAAGACCTGCACGCGGGGTTATGGTTCGCTGGATTACCGCCTGATTGGTTTCCGCCCGGGCGATTTGGTGAAGCTTGAGATTCTGTTGAACAACGAGTCGGTGGATGCGCTTTCCTGCATCGTGCACCGTGAGCATGCCGTGATTATGGGCCGTGCGCTGGCCTCCAAGCTGCGTAAGCTCATCCCCCGCCAGCAGTATGAGGTGATCATCCAGGCGGCTGTGGGTAGGAAGATTATCGTTCGAGAAACCATCAAGGCCGTCCGTAAGAACGTGCTTGCGAAGTGCTACGGCGGTGATATCACGCGCAAACGCAAACTGCTGGAAAAGCAGAAGGCGGGTAAAAAACGCATGAAGCAGGTGGGCACGGTCGAAGTGCCGCAGGAGGCCTTCATGGCCCTGTTGCGGGTGAACGAAGACCAGTAGCCTGTCCCGGTACCGAATGAATATCCTTGCAAGGATTGGAGGTTAAGGGAGAAGATTGGAAACGGCATGTGAACCGGCCGGTGCGCCGACTCCCCCCGCACCACGCGCGCCGTGGAAGGCATGGCTTGGACGTCAGGCCCGGGCTTGGTTGCCCCTGCTTGTCGTTTTTTTCTCCATCAAGGGCTGTGTTCTCGACCAATACACCATTCCGACCAACTCCATGTACCCCACGCTGCAGGGACAATGGAAGTATTTCAGCGACGATCGCGTGTTGGCAAACAAGTGGGTGTATGGCCCGAGAATTCCCTTCACCACGCATCGGCTGCGTGTTTGGGGCGAACCCAAGCGCTGGGATATTGTCGTGTTCCGATCCGTGGATCAGAACAATGCCAAGACCCCGAAAACACTGATCAAGCGGGTGGTGGGTTTGCCCGGGGAACGGGTACACATTGAGGGTGGTCGAATTTTCATCAACGGTCAGCCCCAAGACCCGCCTGCGGACTTGAAGTGGCTGCATTATGTGTCCACGGAGACGCCTTTCCCCGCAGAGGTGAAACGCCGTTTTCTTCAATGGGCCCAATCCGGCGAGCCGCTCAACATATTGAACCCGAAGAATACTGGCAATCAGCAAATGCTAAACGACCTCAAGGCGTGTGGTGCAAAGGTGCAGGGCGTGTATTTGGATGCCCAAACCGAGGAGCAGTTGAACACCCTGTGTGAGGGTGTGACTCCGCGCAGCCTCGAAATCACCTCAGAGATCATCCAGGGATTCATGCGCCCGCAGCTTCAATACGGGGTGCGCACCGAGGACGAGTACAGCGTTGTACCGCCGGGACACTACTTCCTGCTGGGTGACAACAGCACCGACAGTGGCGATGGCCGGATCTTTGGCTGGGTGCCGCAGGATCATCTGTATGGTCACGCCGTTGCAATTTGGTGGCCGTTTACGCGGCGACATGATTTTACCGGTTTCTCGCACACTTGGTGGGGCATGGCGTTGATTTATGGCATTCCTGCGGGGCTGATTGGTCTGGACGTCGCGGGTTCCTGGCGCAAGCGCCGGGCAAGACGCGGCGTGACCGCCGGGCAATAGCCGCATCCCCTTACTATCGCCCGTATGGACGAGGAGAGTTTTCATGAACGACACACCCGATTATGCCGTGCTTGCAGCGGTGCTGAAACCCAAGGAAGAACGGCGCTTGCTTCGCGGGCATCTGTGGGCCTTTCGCAACGAGTTCCAACATCTTCCCGAGGCCCCAGACGGTACGCTCATGGATGTGTTCACCTCCAACCGGCGCTTTGTGGGTCGGGGCTTCTACCAAGTGGCGGGCGGAATCGGGGTGCGCCTTTTGTCCCGGCATCAGGAGGCGATCGATGAGACTTTCTTTGCAGCGCGGCTGAACGAGGCCCGTGCTTTTCGTGAACAGTGCTTCCCTGGGGCCCGCACGTACCGATGGCTTTACGGGGAGAGCGACAGTCTTCCGGGACTCGTGGCGGATCGGTATGGCGCGTTGGTTACGATGCATACCGCCTGCGCGTTCTATGCGGCTTGGGCGGAATGTCTGGCGTCGTGTTTTATGCACACCGACGGTGTGGAGGGCGTGATCTTTCGCGATGGTGGCGCACCCCGAACCTTTGGGGCCGTGTCAGAAAGCGTGGGGTTTGAACTCGAGGGGCTTTCCCTGCAACTGGATCCTTGGGCGGCCCAAAAAACGGGGCTGTTCCTGGATCAGCGATGGAATCGTCTCGCAATGACCCCTTATGCGGTGGGTCGACGGGTTCTGGACGGACACTGCTACCACGGCCTTTGGAGTTGTCATGCCGCGAAGGCGGGGGCGGTGGAAGTGGTCGGGGTGGACACGTCAGAAACGGCGCTGGTGACCGCCCGTGGCAATGCAGAACGCAATGGTGTGGACGCAGTATGCCGTTTCGAGTGCGCGGGCGTGGAAGAGGTGCTTGCGCGCGGGGAGATGTATGGACTGATCGTCTTGGATCCGCCCGCCTTCGCAAAGACCCGCGCCCAATTGACCAAGGCACTGACGCGCTACACCGCGCTTAACAAGGCGGCCTTTGAATCCCTTGAGCCGGGTGGCATCCTTGTGACGTGCTCGTGTTCGCATTTTGCGGACACTGAGGCCTTTCACGAGACGATCAAACGGGCGGCTGCGGCATCGGGTCGACGCGCATGGTTGCTGGAAATGCGCGGGGCTGCGCCTGACCACCCCGTGCTGCTTTCGATGCCGGAAACGGCCTATCTGAAGTGTGCTATTTTGCGGGTGGAGTAGCGGGAGCGACATCCCCCGGTGCTTCGCACCACCCCCTGCGAAGGGGGATTCCTTTGCTCGCACTTCGTGCTCGTATCGCGCAGGGGATGTTTTATTCGGGGGCGACGACTGGCAGTTTTGTCTTGAAGCCTTGAACCTTCTCGCGCAGTTCCGGGATATTTACCGGCTGGTCGACCGAGGCTAGGGTCCAATACTTGTTCTGGAACAGGATTTCGTGGTGGCCTTGGAGTAGGTTCTCTGCCAGGGGTTTCATGACCTTGGTGCGACCCAGTACGAGGGTATTGGCAGGAAGAATCGGGCTTTCCGGTTTGGCGTTTTCGGTGGTGCCGGTGCTTTTCTCGTAGTCGAGTGTGGGGATGGAACGACCGAGATAGAATTCGAGTCCGTTCAAGGGCGCTTTCCCGAAGATGACGAGGTTTTGAGCAGCGTGCGCTTCCACCGCAGGACGAATCTGGTCGGCGAGTTGTTTCATGTCCTTGTTATTGGCAAGGTGACCCGAAACGCCCTTGGCAACCACCAGCAACAACATCAAGGCGTAGGCCATACCCACCAACGTTTTGGTCGTGACCTTGCGTGACTCCACGAGAGTGTCCATGCCCTTCCCCATGAGCAGAATCATCGGAACGAAGAGAGGCAGGATGTAGAGGGCGAGTCTGGAAGTGCTCACGGAAAAAAACGCGAAGGGCAGGAGAATGCCGCCCACAAAATAGCACCAATGGGCCTGATTCGGCCCGGGACGCCATTGCGTAAGGGTTTCGCGGGAGAGTCCCACGTGTTTCTGCTTGAGTGCGAGCAAAAGAATCCACGGACCGGTTCCAAGGAGGAGAATGGGTGGGTAAACGGTGAACATCTTGCTGAGTTCCGGATTGCGCTGAAACTCGTTTTCGGCGAAACGGCCCACGGTTTCATGCATCACCCAGTAGTTGAGCAGGAAGGGGTGCCGGAAAATTTCGAGGGCATACCAGCTCATGCCCACCAGACTGAAGAGTAGGATGCCCGGAATGGACAGGAAGGGAGGCACGGGCGTCTTGTTCCAGCGCAGGGCTACATAAGCCGGGAATATACCCGCCAGCGGAACGAATCCCGCCGGTCCCTTGGCCAGCGCGGCGAGGCCGAGGGCCACCCACATACCGAGCATGTAGCCCTTGTGGTTGCGGGTCACCGCGAGCCAGAAACAGGCTGTGGCCAAGGCCTGGAAACAAACGAGCAGGGTGTCGGTGGATACGGCGTTAGCGGCACCCACGGTGAATGGCGAGGTGGCGTATATGAGGGCGGCCAGCCCGGCAGCCCGCTCGCCCCAGAGGCAGCGACCGGCGAGGTAGACGCAAAGCACCGTGATGATGAAGGCCAGGGACAGATAGGCGCGGGCACCCCAGGTGTTGTTGCCCAGCGTGACCAGCCCGGCGGCGATGGCGGCATAGGTAAGCGGCGGCTTGGTCCAATGGTGATCCCCGTTGAGCATGGGTTCCAGCAGTTGGCCGGAATTCAAGGTTTCACGGGCGCACTGCACGTAGCGGCCCTCGGTGGATTCGTAGAGACCCCGGCTACCCTGAAAAAGCACGGAACACAACACCGCCAAGAGGATGGCGGTTTTGATAAGGTTGGGGCTGTTCACCACGTCAGTTTCAGCGGACATCTGGTTTTCTCCTATGCGATGTGCAAGACAGGGTTTATCCGGCTATCCGACCTTGCCCGACGCACTTGGTCATTGATCGGCAGATCTTATCACAGGCGCGCCCGGCTATGCCGTTTCTGGCTTGCTTTTTCGTGCCATGAAGCATCTTTCCGGGGCATTTATTGCGAATAAATCCTGTAAGTCTTTTAATTATATAGACTTGCGTAGGCGAGCTGTGCCAGACCTTTTCCTGGGGCGGGACTCAAGTCTGGATGGATTTCGCCGATAATTAATCTAGAAGCCGGTACCAGGATGGTACCGAAGAACCAAGAAGAAGCCAAGGATGGCGACCATGAACACAGAAATCACATTACAAACAGTCAATTCGGCGATACAGCGGAACGCAACAGCTTCCGCCCCCAAGATTAGCGCATCCGCCCAATCCGCCCAGTATGATGTGCGGTTACTGCCCACGGGTTCTCTTTTTGATTGTGTGGGTGTGGTACTGGATCTCTCGATGGCGATTCCCGAGCCCCCGGCTGCCAAGACAGCCCCCGCTCCCCAACCCGCCACCACTTCCTTCAGCGCGTATGCCCGCACTGGCGCTTCGGTGGCCTTGTCCGCGTCGCAGATTGCGGGTGACCCGGCCTCGACGGGGCAAGTGCTTGATTTCGCCGCCTAGCCGGGGCGTCCGGTGCGAACCTGTTTCGATTGGATACCCCTCCCCCGCCTTCGCTACACTGCGGACATGACAAACGTCCCCCCATCTATACGCATCTGGCATCGAATGCAGCGTCTGCTCGCCTTTGAGCCGCTGGATCGTCCCGAGGATACCCGCGTAATACACCTTGCCTGTATGCTAGCTGCCGGGGCCATGCTGATTCGGGTGTTGTTCTGGGCTTATACGCAGCGTTACTGGGAAGATGCCCTCATCACCTGCCTTCACTCTGAGAACTTCGTTCGCGGCCTAGGGATGAGCCATTACCGGCCCGGTGAAGCACCGCTGCACGGTTTCACGAGTCCTTTCAGTGTGCTGGTTCCGCTCATTGGGGATTTCATTCATGTGGGGTGGGGAATGGATTTCCTTAAGCTTGTTTCCATTCCTGCGGCGGCACTCACCGTGTTTTATCTGCTCGCGCTTGGTCTGCATCCGGCGGTTCGACTACCCGTGCCGTTGATTGTGATGGTGATGGGGTATGCCGCGTTTGAGCATCACCAGATTCTTTGGGGCATGGCCGGGATGGAGACGCAGTTGAGCGTTCTCATCCTGGTGATGTCCGTGTATTACACCGTGGCCTGGAAACCGGTCGCGTTGGGGGTCAGTCTCGGTTTGTGCATGCTCGTGCGACCCGACTATGGTTTCTGGACTTTGATTGTCGGCGCGTATGGATTGTACCGGGGGCCCCGGCAATTGCCCAAGGTGATCACGGTCGCCATCGCGCTTTACGCCCCTTGGCTGATTTTCACGACCCTGTATTACGGGTCGCCACTGCCCAATACGATCATTGCCAAAGGGTTGGGCTATGCCCCGTGGTGGGAGAAGTCGGGGGGGATCAATTTCTTCACGGTCAAGCGCCAGATCTGGATGATGATGTCGGAGCAGTTGCATGTGATGTTGGGGCCGACGTTCTGCGGACACGGCGCGGGGATGCATGTTTTCTTTCCGAGGGGTCCTGAAAGCCCGGTTGCGAACGGCATGTTCGGCTTTGCCGTGCTGGGTACGCTGGTCATCGCATTCAAGCGGCAGGCGGCCTTGTTCCCGCTGGTGGCGTGCGTGGTGGCCTATAGCTTGTACTACATTTTCTTTGTGCCGGTGGTTTTCGGTTGGTACAAGATGCCGTATGTGATCCTGCTCCTGTGTCTGAGTACGCGGGGGCTTCAAGCCGCAGCGTCGCTCATTCGTCCGGAGGTGTGGCGGACGCGTGCGCTTTGGGTTTTCTGTGTGGCGTATCTGGCGCTGTTTGTGGGCGTGCTACCGCTTACCTTTCCCACGGAGCGACGCATTCAGCGGGACATCGAAAACGCGGTGCGGAAGGAAGCGGGCCTGTATATGGCCAAGTTATTGAAGCCGGGGGAAGCGGTGGGCTGCGAGCCGCTGGGCTATATGGGGTATTACTCGGGCGGCAATGTGTACGACTGGCCGGGTCTTGACAGCCGTGCAGTGGTGGCTTGGAGCAAGGCGAATCCCGGGAATCGCTGTCTGGAATCCATGTTGAAGGGACTTCAGCCCGAGTATCTTTTCCTGCGCGATCTTGAAATCCTGTATTGGTTCAAGGAACCGGCATGGTTTCGGGAACACTACCACCCCATCCGGATCTTTGCCATCGACCCGGAGGCGGCGAAATCGATCCGCTGGATCGATCGGAACGTGGACACGCGGTTCCGTATCTACAAGAAGAACCAGCCCGGTGACCCTCCGTATGATGAAACACTTTGGCCGCAACGCGGGGATATGCCGAAGCCCGGGTCGGGGAGTTGGTCGGAAGGCGCGTCATGAATATCGCCGATGCCCATTGCCATCTTGAATCCGAGGAATTCGAGGGTCGCTTGGACGGTGTGTTGGCGGAGGCCCGAAATACGGGGGTGACTCAAATTGTGACTGCGGCGGTGAGACCCGAGGAGTGGGCTAAATCCAAAGCTATTGCGAGTGCCACCCTGGGAGCGCCGACCTGCTTCGACGGCACATTGGCCGGCAGAGATGCCGGCGCTCCCAGGATCTCTTTCGCCTGGGGCATCCACCCATGGTATGCGGCGGAACACCATTTTTCCGATCTTGAACGTCTTGCGACCGCCGCCCGTGAAGGCGCGGTGGCCATTGGGGAGATTGGGCTGGATCGAAAAATTGAGTCGCCCGCTTTTGGACTTCAGCAGCGCCTCTTCGAGGCTCAGCTGGAGGTCGCATGCGACATCAACCTTCCTGTGGTGATGCATTGCCGGGGCGCATTCAACGAACTGGTGGAGTCCCTTCGGCGGGTGGGTGTACCGAAAGCGGGTGGCATGATACACGCCTTTTCCGGGAGCGTTGAGATGGCGGAGATCTGTTTGGGACTCGGGCTCGTTTTTTCGATGGGCGCGTCGTTGTCGTACAAGCCAAGCAAGAAGCGGCTGCAGGTTCTGGGGCGTATTTACCCGGACGCCTTTCTCATTGAGACGGATAGCCCCGACATGCCGCCTGCGCAAGCGCCGGATAAGCCCAACGTGCCCGCGAATATCCGGTATAACCTCGCGGGGGTGGCGGCGATGCTTGGCCGGACGGAGGAGGAGGTTGCGGAGGTTTCGATGAGAAATGCGGGGCGGTTGTTTGGGTTTTGATGACGCTGGGAAGCGGATATACTGAATCCTTCTCCACCCCGTGAAAGGAGCCAGCTATGCCGAAAAACACCCATGAAGGATGATCCAACGAGGAACTGATTTTGTGCACCCGGCTGAACAAACCATAACCCGCCCCCTTGAATCGGAAATGCTATTGAATTTCCGCCCGAAAGCGCGGTAGCATGACGAAGCAAAGAAAGCGTACCCCAATGCCAACCATTTCGATGTTTTACGGAATACCCATTCGGATGTTTTCCGGGATGCGTAAAAACATCATGTGCCACATATCCACGCAGACTATCAAGGAGAAGTAGCCGTTTACTCGATTGCGGATGGGTCTGTGTTGGTTGGCAAACTTCCTCCGAACAAGCATGTCTTGGTTCTCGCATGAATTGAGATTCATCGGGAAGATCTCATGGCGGACTGGGATTTGGCCGTCAACGGCGAGAAGCCGTTCCCAATCAAAGGGCTGGATCAGTGAGAATCGCCGAAGTTCATCCCCAATCAAATGGCCTATTGC
>CAIZGN010000120.1 GCA_903932505.1 Candidatus Hydrogenedentota bacterium | reverse complement strand
GTCCGATCATGTCCACAGACGTTTTGGGATCGGGCTGCCCGGTCTTTCCAATGTGGTCGCTGCGGTAGAGCCTCGCGCGAATCATCACGCCACCTTCTGTGGCCTCAATGCCAAACGTCTGCGGCGGTGATTGTGTTTGCCCTGCGTCCGGCTTGGGAAGAACCGCCTCCCGACGGCAGGCAGGACTGGGGAGCTGGCCCTTTTCGTCGAGCACTTCGATCAGCAGACGGTCCGCCAGGTAGGGCACGGGGAAGTCCCAGGTCACCTCGACCTTCCATTGCGGCCGCGCAGCCGGCGCCTCATTGCCGCATCCGGCCAGGGCGCCACCGAAAACCGCGAGGGCAAGAACGGAAGATGGCAAACGGGACCGCATCATGGCCACCCAGCCTTCTGCGCATCCGGGATAGCCGCGTCATCGGAAGGGCTTGGCGGCTCCAATTGGCCAGCGTCCATGTCAACGGGTCCCGCATCTTGCTCAGGTTGCGCAGCTTGGGCAAGGGCTTCCTCCACGGGGTCCGTTCCGATGGGAAAGACACACCGAAAGCCGAGGTCGTCGAAACCTTCGCGGGAATCCTTCGCGTTGCGCAGGGCAGCGTAGGAAACCTCCCGCGGTGTGGCATAACTGCCGCCGCGTACCGAGTGGCCCTCCCCCATGTCCGCAACGCAAACAGGATTGAACAGCATGCCATCGCGCTGCCAGCACAGGGGGTTGGCATCGTAGGACGCAAAGTTGTCTCGCATCCACTCGGAAAGGGAGCCGGCCAGGTCAGTCACGCCACGGTCGAGGTCGGCCAGGTGTTCCGCGGCATCGCTCTTGTGGGAACCCGAAGTCTCAACAGCCTGGGTGCCCGCATCCGGAGCGCAGGAGGGCGCCCCGAACGGGTTGTACCGACCGAGACTCGAACTGACGCACTGCGGCGGGTCGTCTCCCCAGGGAAACAGAAATCCGCGTCCCCGCCCCGTCGCAACGTATTCCCACTCCGCCTCCGTGGGCAGCCGGCCTTTCCTTTGCGCCAAAGCCCCCTTCGCTTCGCACGCCGCTTCGGCGTTCTCCCAAGACACGCAGTTCAACGGCGTCTCGTCCGAGCTTGTCGCTTGAATAAGCCCTGGAGAAAGGGTCGTCCATGTGCAAAGACTGTCTGCGGTGGGCCTAGGCCCAAGAACCAGGGCCGGATTCTGGATCGCGAGTTGATTCCAGGCACCCACGGTCATCTCCCTGCGATCGATGCACAGCGCCTTCATCGACACCGGATGTGCCGGCACCGGATCGTGGCGGCCGAGGGCGCCAAACCCTACGACCCGCGTATTCCCCAGCATGAAGAACCCTCCCGCAATGCAGATGGCATCCTCGGGACAGGTGACGTTCTCGCAATCCCGCACGTCGTCCCCAGGCCACCGGATCGGCTCGCGCAACGGACTCGTTCCGCGGGGCACATAGTCGATCCCGTCCCGAAAAACGCCGCGGGGATGAGCGGCATCCACGCAGGTCGTGCCCTCCGTAAAGCTCGGATAGGCGCCGCGGCAACCGGATCGAAGCACCACCCGGAAGGCGTAGCTTCCCCTCTCGGAGGGCAACGGAACCTCCACAACCCGATCGATCGTGTAGGCAGGAATCGGCTCGTACACTTGCGCGCCCGTGTCGTCATCCGTTCCAAGCTCCGCGCGCATCGCCCGAAACCCTCGAATCCGAAGCCTCGCCACCGGCACGTTCGGAAAAGACT
>CAIZGN010000119.1 GCA_903932505.1 Candidatus Hydrogenedentota bacterium | reverse complement strand
GGCTCGAAATCGGCGCGGAAGACGCCGAGTTTGGCATCGTCATATTTGTCCGCGACAATGGGATCGGGATCGATCCGCGCCATCAATCCAAACTCTTTGGCCTCTTTGAAAAGCTGCATACCGACACGGAAGGCACGGGCATGGGACTCGCGCTCGCGCGCAGAATCATCGAGGTTCACGGCGGACGCATCTGGGTGGAGTCGGAGGGCGTGGGGCACGGAACAACATTCCGGTTCGTTATCCCCGGCACCCGGGAACAGACCACCTCCACCCCTTAAGGATTGGGCGGCGACTGCGGGGCTTGTGCCTTGCCTGCAGGACGCAAGCGGCGTCCCTCCCTCGCCACGCCACCCTCTTTGGCATTCTGCACCATGCGTCGCAGGTCGCCCTCAAAATCCGCGAGGAACAAGTAGAGTTTACCGCGCTGCTGTGGCGTGAGGCCTTCGGCCATGACCTCAAAAGCTGCGGTGCGGTTCTGAGCAATTTGCGTGTCCAATGCCAAAATGGCCTTGAGCTTTTCTTCGACCACGGCCCCGTTCTCTGGTGCAAGGACAGCCGCTTTCATTTCATCCACCAGTTTCTTGCGCTGCATCCGGGCCTCGCGCCCCTTGTCCCGAAATTCCGCGAAACGTCGGACAATGAGCACCGTCTGCTCGTCGTTCAGCGCGAGTTCCTTGGATATGCGGGCAATCATGACCTCCTCAAGCAATTGCCGCACCTCCGCCTTCTTCGCAATCGGTGCCTTGCCATCTGCTTTTTCGTCGGGCGGTGCTTGAGCCGATGCGCCGATGGCGACCAGTGCAAATGTGATGGATGCCAGAATCCAGAATGCTTTCATGTTTCAACCCTCCTCAAGGTAGGTTTCAAGTGCTACGGCAAGGGCGTCCATTTCCTCGCGGCTGAGCGCGTCTATCGACTCAAAGGAATCACCCCGATCCCCGTACGCCTCTTCATCCTCCAACGTCATCCCGGTCAGCAGCGCGGTCTCGTCCTCGTGCGTCACTTCGAGGCCCAGACCTCGCTCCGCTTCATCCTCGTAAAATCCCCAGTCCGAGTCCCCGGCCAGCTCCGAGGCCAACTGCTCCATCGGCGACGACGCGACGGCTTCACCGAATGCTGCGACGCGCCCAGGCGAAGATTGCACGCCGATTCCACGAAACCAGGCAAACCCTGCGGTTAGGACAAGACCTGTGGCCATCAAGGCAAACACGGGCTGCCAATGGAGGCGGGACGGCTTTGACTGTGCCACCCGGTCAAGCACTCTCCCCGCAAAATCGGGGGATGCTTCCGGGGTTGGCAGGGCGCGCAGCCGCGCGGAGAGTTTGAGCATTTCCAAGTGCAGTCGTGCGCACTCGGGGCACGTCTGAAGGTGGCGCTGGATACGCGCGGGTTCCTTCGCCTCCCCGTCAAGATATGCGGAGAGTTCCGCTTCCACATGACGGTCGTTCACTAGAATTCGCCTCCCAACGCTTCCAAATGGACGCGCAATTGCTCCCGGGCGCGGGCCAGGCGGCTGCGCACGGTTCCGATGCGGCATCCGGTCACCCGGGCAATGGCCTCGTAGTCCAAGCCCTCAAACTCGCGCAACAACAGCACCTCCCGATGCTCGGGGGTCAACCGGGCGATTTCGGACTCCAGGGCGGACTCTATCTCGGACACCCGCAGCAACTCCGAAGGTTCGGCGCTTTTCGGCGCGGGTATTTCGGCGAATTCCGGTGCGGAACGCCAGAACCAAGCCCGCCGGGCTTGTCCGCGCAGAAAATTCAACGTCAGATTTCGCGCGATGCCAAAGAGGGCCGTCGTGAACTTCGCGTCGGGACGCAGCCGGTGCAAATGCCGATGCAGCCGCACGAAGGTTTCCTGGGCCAGATCTTCGGCGTCGGGCACGGAACGGGTCATCCGCTGACAGAAGCGAATCACAGGGTTCTGATGTCGCCGAACCAGCGCGGCAAACGCTTCAGCGTCTCCCGCCTGCGCCCGGGCCACCAGTTCCCAATCATCCACGTCGTACATGGGCCGGAAATTCCCGTGTCGTTGGGTTGAACCCCGTTGTTAAGAAAAAGTTCCCTCGCGAGAGAGCAATGGGGCGACTATACGTCCTCGGCACTCTTGATTTCGTAGCGGTAGCCCTGTTCGGTGAGGAAAAGCTGCCGCTTCACGCTGAAATCCTGATCGCAGGTATCGCGGGAGACCAGTGAATAAAAACGGGCGATGACGCTGGCATCGGACTTGGGCCGGAGAATGCGACCGAGACGCTGGGCCTCCTCCTGCCGCGAACCGAAGGTGCCCGAGACCTGGATCGCGATATTGGCGTCCGGCAGGTCGATGGCAAAATTCGCCACCTTGGACACGATCAGGAGTTTGATCGCCCCGGTTTTGAACTGCCCATACAGTCGTTCGCGCTCTTTGGTGGGGGTGCTGCCCGTGATGATGGGCACGTTGAAGTGTTTCGCCAGCACCTTCAACTGATCCAAGAACTGCCCGATAATGAGGACATTCTCCTCCTTGTGCCGCTCCACCAACACCTCGCACAGGGTGATCTTCGAGGGGTTCGTGGAGGCAATGCGAAACTTGCTGCGCTTGTCGGCAATCGCGTAGCGATAGCGCTCCTCGCCCGGCATGGGCACACGCACCTCCGTGCAAAGCGCCTGGGCGATCCAGCCCTGCTTTTCCAGCACCTTCCACGGCACATCGTATTTCTTGGGCCCGATGAGGCTGAACACATCGTCCTCCCGGGCATCCTCGCGAACCAGTGTCGCTGTCAGCCCCAAACGTCGCCGCGCCTGAAGCGATGCGGTGGCGCGAAACACGGGAGCGGGCAAAAGATGCACCTCGTCATACACGATGAGGCCCCACTGCCCCTGATCAAAGAG
>CAIZGN010000118.1 GCA_903932505.1 Candidatus Hydrogenedentota bacterium | reverse complement strand
CTCCAAATCGCCGTGTGCAAAAATCGACCGGAAGGAGCGCCGTTGGTTGAAATAGGCGACCAACTATCGGTTGCAGGAGAATAGCGAGCGCCGGTGTTGAGAAACAGTTCGTCGCTTCCGATCCCGCCCCAGATAATCATGTCCCTGCCCGTCCAGACTGCCGAGTGGTAGCGACGCAACGCCGGTCCGTTGTTGGTTGTCACCGGTGACCATACGTCGCTGGCTGGATTGTAGCGACCACCAGAGTCGCAGAGCCTGTCATCAAATCCACCCCAGACAACCATCTCGTGTCCGGTCCAAATCGCCGTATGAGCATCACGACGACCGGGGGCGTTGTTGGTTGTTACCGGCGTCCAACGGCTCAGGGATGAGTCATAGTTGCCACCGGTATTGAGCGGGATGCCGCTGCCACCCGTACCGCCCCAGACGATGAGCTTGCTACCCGTCCAGACGGCGGTGTGACCACCACGCGGGGAGGGCGGCAAAGAGCCTGCCCCGGATTGCCAAGCCAAATCCAATTGTCCTCCAAATCGGATGTAACCCGCAGTGGTCAGGTTCGTCGCGTTAGGAATGGGAGATAGCACCATCGCACCGCTTGGCACGGGGCTTTGACCGGTGGCAGCGAGGTTAGCCGCTGCCGCCCCCGGGGCAAGCATGTCCGCTGCGATAGTGCCGCTCGCTATGTTGGTGCCGGGAATTGTCCCGCTAATGCCAGTCGCTGGCACAGCGCCCGCGTAGATCGCATACGGCGCGGCGCTGATATTCTGACGTGGATTTAGTCGGGTAAACAAACCGCCGCCATTGGTGCGGACGCCGATTTCCAGCCAGCGCATACTTCCATCCCAGACATCCGCGCCAAAATCCAGTGCGACCGCGAACATCCCGTTGGTAAGACTCGTGGCGGCGTTGGTTACCGAGGACCCTATTTGCGCCCCTCCCGTGGAATCAGTCCAAACGCTGAACCGAAGGTCATAACTCCCACTGGGAAAATCACTGCCGCTCTGCAACCTGCCTTGATAGCTGAATGCCGTGCCCTGCGCTTGTAAACGCTGGCCAACCACGAGCAGGAAAACAAACAGGACGAAAGCAACGACGATGCGAGGACCAGTTGTCATAGACGGAGGATAACGAACCTTCCCAAACACGGCAAAGCAATCTACCACAGAGGATCGCGGTGATTGGTCTTAAAAGCTTTCACATCCGAGGTCTCCTGAAGAGGAGATTTGTGCCTAACTGTTGTTGAGGCAGGCTCTCCGGGATGATTTTGTAGCTTTCCTTGGCAGCCCCCCGATCTAAACTTCAGCCATGAAACTGTCGCCATCCCTGTTGGTCGCCCTGCTTGGTTTTGCGATCTCGTCGCACTTGCACGCACAGACTGAACCCCCGAAGGACTCCCTGCCGGTGATGCCAGCAGGTAAAGAGTGGAAGCTCATCTGGCAGGACGAGTTCGACGGCACAAAGCTGGACGAGACGAAATGGAACCGTCTGGGGGATTCTAAGCGGCGGGACGGGTTCTGGGTGAAGGAGGATGCCTACCTGAGCGGCAAGGGCACCCTGCTACTTCGGACCAAGAAGGACGGCGACCGTTACACCTGCGGAGCCGTCAACACGCAAGGCAAGTTCGAGCACGCCTTCGGCTACTACGTGGCGCGATGCAAGATGCCCAAGCAACCGGGCCACTGGCCAGCGTTCTGGATGATGTGCGCTGGAGTGGGCAAGGTTGGAAACGAGGGGCGGGACGGAACCGAGATCGACATCATGGAGATTCCGTGGCGCGACGGCAAAGTCACCTTCAACCTCCACTGGGATGGATACGAAAAGGACCATAAGTCGGCAGGCAGCAACAAGACCATTCCCGCGCTAACCGAAGGCTTTCACGACTACGGTCTGCTCTGGACCAAGGATGAATACGTCTTTTACGTCGATGGCAAGGAAGTGTGGCGCAGCAAGGCTGGTGGGGTCTCACAGGTGCCCGAATACCTCAAGCTCACGGAGGAAATCGGAGAGTGGGGCGGCAACATCACCAAGGCTCAACTGCCCGACCTCTTCGAAGTCGATTATGTCCGCGTTTACGATATCACCCCGTGAATGTGCGGTCGGGCTGTGGTCAAATCGCGGTGATTGCGCAGCCCGGACCTACACGTTCGCGCTGGTCAACCGGAAGACCGGCTCGGTCCTCATCAGCAAGCCCGGCAGGTTGGAGTTGCAGCCGGGCCTGCAGGTCCATATTGGCAGCGCCTATGGGTCGCGCCATCAGACTGGATTCCCACGGCGCGGGCGCAGCCACGACGTGGAAGTCCCGATTACAAACTGTCGGTCCGACGTGCACGTTTGAGTTCATCCGCCACTTTTTCCATGCTTTTGGCGAGCACAGGAGCTGGGTCTTGGAGAAACGCAGCCAAGGCGATTGATATTTCGGCCATGCGAGACACCTGATTGGCACGGTTTCCACGAGGGATGATCTTGGTGCTGAACGGAAGGTCGCCGATGAGTGTGGTTCGGTCGGCGTTGTTCGTGCCGTGGACACCCAGTGAGGCAACGACATCGGCGAGCCCTTCGGTAGCCACCTCCAGAAGCTCGGTTGCACGCCCTCGAGCTTTGTGGACATTAAGGTGACGAATCTCCTTTTTCGAGGTTTCTTGACGGCTCCGCATAAACGTGCTGATTTGAACGACCCTACTGTGCAACTTGTTTAGGTTCTCGCACACCGTCGTCGCTTTGCCCTTCCGTGCATG
>CAIZGN010000117.1 GCA_903932505.1 Candidatus Hydrogenedentota bacterium | reverse complement strand
GTTTCAAACCGCATACCATGCAGCCGGCCGACTTTCAATGAACCCCACAGACTCTCGGTCGGCGCGTTGTCCCAGCAGTTGCCCTTGCGGCTCATTGAGCTTTGCATACCGTACCCGGTTAAGACGGCTTGAAACTCGTGACTGCAATACTGGCTGCCTCGATCCGAATGGAAGATCAAGCCCGGTCCAGGATGCCGCCGGAACCACGCCATGCGCAGCGCATCGGCTACCAGGCTGGTCTGCATGTGGGGTGCCATGCTCCAGCCGACCACGTGTCGGCTGTGCAGGTCGATCACCGCGGCCAGGTATAGCCAACCCTCATCGGTGGGGATGTAGGTAATGTCACCGGTCCACACCGAATTAGGCTGCGCGGGCTCGAAGTTGCGATCCAGCAGATTGGGCGCAATGGGCAGGTTATGCTTGCTGTCAGTGGTGACAACATACCTGCGCTTGCCCCTGGCTTTAATGCCGTGCAGTTTCATCAGTTTCTGGATGCGCTCTTTCCCAACCCGCACGCCCTTGGTGACCAGGTCCTTCCAGATCCTGGGCCAACCATATTCGCCTTTACTGCCAGCGTGGGACGCTTTGATATGTGCCAGCACAGCCTCGTCGCTGAGGTGCCTACGAGGCTTTGAAGGCGCTTTGGCCCCCCGGTGGGCAACATGCTCAAAGTAGCCACTGGTACTCACACCCAGCACCTCGCATTGCAAGCTGATGGGCCACCGGCGCTTGTGCACGGCGATCCAGGCGTACTTCACATTGATTCTTTCGCGAAGTACGCCGTCGCTTTTTTTAAAATATCTCGCTCCATCTTGACCCGCGCCAGCTCCGCCCTCAACCGCGCAAGTTCCATTTGCTCCGGACTCACCGGCTTGGCACCAGCCCCTGCGAGTTTGCCTTGCACCGCAAGTCGCACCCAGTTGCCCAGCGTCGCTGCCGGCACGCCCAGAATCTTGGCCGTGACCGCACTGGCTTGCCCTTCTCGTACCAAGCGTACCGCCTCCAACTTGAACTCCAGCGTGTACGCCGCTCTCTTGCCCTTTTCTGTCATCATTTCGCATCTCCTTAACCATCCAATTTACACCCGGTTAAGAAATACGTTTTTCAGGGGCAACCTCAACCTTCAAATTCTGATTGCTTCGCCAGCACCCAAAGATCGAAGAAATCCTTCATCCGGCTATTCAGCATGCCGAGTGACGTCAGGGCTTCGAGCTTTTCGGCGACGACCGTGTAGCGAGGATAGACCCGGATTTGCGGCACAGGCATGCCGGACAGAATAATTGGGTAATGCGCATCTTCCGGGCCGGGTACGACCGCGTCGCCAAATCCGATATCGACCTGGATGGGGCAACGCGCATTGTCCAGCAAGCCAATCAATGTGACCCGGACGCCAGCGTAGTTGGCGTCCTTGCGGATTTCGGCAGCCTTCACTGAGTCAGGTTGAAACACGATTCCGTCTTCGATTGCAATCCGGCTAATATCGCGAAAGACGTTTTCCAAATGCGGAATCTCGGCCGATCCGAATCCGAGAAAGTCTGCGTCATGGGTGGGCCGATGCGGAATGTCGAACCACAGGTCGAACAGGAGCGCCCCCTTGAGCAGGAATTGGTCGCGTTGTTCCGAGATGCTCATGCGGTATAGCAGGCGTTCCAGTGCGTATCTGGTCAGCAGCAGGTTGAAATCCAGCTTCTCCGCCCGCGCTTTGGTGAGTAGTCGGCCCCGGACGGAAGCCCCTATGTTGCTGGGTCTGCCATCGCGGGTCATGTCAGGCTTTCCAGATAGGGGCGCATCACGTTGGCCACCCGGCAGACTTTGGCGTAGCGCCAGATATCTTCACTGCTCATGCGCTTCTGTTTCCACGCGTCGCGTAGCGCCTCCAGCGCGACATCGAGGCCGATTTTGTTGCGAAACTTGAAGCAATCGGCGACGGTCTTGGCGACGCTGGTCACCCGCACGGTCACGGCGTCCACCGTGTGTTCCTCGACGCCATCGGTGAATGCCGCGCCGGAGAAACGCACGATGCGTAGCAGCGGATAGTCAAGTTTGGGTGCGAGTGCCTTGTTCTCAATCGCCAGCCAGACCTCGAATGGCGCTTGCGTCGTCAGGCCATGATATCGGAGCGCGGACAGCAGGCAAACCACGCCCTTGGGTACGCGGCGAGCTACTTCCGCCAGTGACCCGTGGGCCGAGACTTCACGCTCAGGCAGTCCATATAGCCCTCGTCCTATACGTTCCAGCTGGCCGGACCGTACTGCTCTAGTCAGGGATACACGGGGGATCGCCAGCGGGGCCAGATCTCGTGGGCGTATGAGTCCTCGGGATCGCGTGAGATCGATCAGTCTTTTGGCGGCTGGTTCCATACCTGCCATTTTGTTCCATAAACGAGGTAAAAGTAAATATACACCTATTTATTGGAACAAGACCGCTAGGCTCGCCTTGAAGCACGCACAACGATTTTGTGAGCGTGGTTCTAGTACAAAATCGCAGCCGAGAAGCGTGCAATCGGGCGGGAAAGCAATCCAAAATGCAACTAACTGATATTGCTGGATAAAACGATCAATCTACACGCCAAACGGCATTAGATTGCCGATTGCATGTAAAAAATATTATTATAATCAACAGCTTAAAATAGTGGGGCGGGGGCTACCGAATAGTGGCCGGAAACCCGCATGGATGGCCGATCTACGTTTTCAAGTAATCAGAGTTACCCTCAAAGTTATCCCGTATTTTCTTCCGTTGGAGCCGTTGCACGGGCACGCCGACCGATCGCTC
>CAIZGN010000116.1 GCA_903932505.1 Candidatus Hydrogenedentota bacterium | reverse complement strand
CCGTTCTGATTTTATTGCGAGCGAGCTACTCGGGTTTTGGGGTGTAGCCTGGCAGCTCCCGGTGGGCATGGTCGCAGAGCGGGGGGTTCTTGGTGTGTTTGCAGGCGCACAAGGACACTCGCTTCGCCTCGGTGACTTCATATTTGAGCGGATTGAAGTCCGTGCCTTTGTGACTGCCATCGCACCACGGCTGCTTTTGGGCTTGGCCGCATGCGCACCACCAATAGGTGCCCGGCTCGAGCTCCAGCTTGATCGAACGGTCTCCGGCGATTTTTGGTTCTGACATTCCTACTCCCTTTCTTTGTCACGGTTTTGGTGAAGTATTGAATCCACGCCCCCCCCATCTGCCCACGCAACGTGGAGTTTGGCGGTCCGTATCGCGTATCATAGCGCACTCGGACCGAGGGGTCCAATTCTACCATAAAAAAGCCGTTATCTAGCGGCATCGGATAGTTCTGACGATGAAAAAACCGATTTTGGCGATCACCATGGGCGACGCGAACGGGGTGGGTCCAGAAATTCTCTGGAAAGCACTCGCCTCCGGGAATATTGAGCGTTGGTGTTCCCCCGTGGTACTTGGAAGCGCGGAAATACTGCGGTGGGCGCGACAATTTGCCGAAGGCGGGCCAGAAATCGTGGAGATTGACGATCTGCGCGTCTGGCGCTGGGATTCAGGGCGGATTCCGGTTTTGGACGGAGGATTCAGCGCGCCCTTGCCGCGTCCCGGCCTTTTGGATCCAGAGGCGAGCCTGTGTGCTGCCGAATGGATAAAAACCGCCGTGCGGCTGTGTCAGGACGCCGTGGTGGCAGGCATGGTCACGTGCCCCATTACAAAGGAGGGCCTGCGCCAGGCGGGATATCCCTATTCCGGCCACACCCCCTTGATCGCTGAAATGACGGGTGCTAAAGACTATCGCATGTGTCTGTTTACCGACCGTTTACGAATCGTCCATATCACCGCGCACCTTTCCCTGCGCGATGCGCTTGATGCCGTAAAGACGCCACGCATTCTCCGCTCGATTCGGGTGGCGGACGAGGCACTGCACCACATGGGAATCGCGCAGCCGAGAATTGCTGTCGCGGGTCTCAATCCTCATGCGGGTGAGGTCGGTGCCTTTGGTCGGGAAGAGATTGACGAGATCGAACCCGCTGTGAAGGCTGCGTGTGCGGAGGGCCTGGATTGTTCCGGTCCCCACCCCCCCGACACGGTTTTTCGCCGGATGAACGAGGGCGAGTTTGACGTGGTGGTCGCGATGTATCATGACCAAGGACATATCCCGCTCAAGCTGATCGCGATGGATGAGGGGGTGAATGTGACCTTGGGGATCCCCATTGTGCGGACCTCTGTGGATCACGGAACCGCCTTTGACATCGCGGGAAGCGGGGTAGCCCGGGAGCAGAGTCTGTGTGCGGCGGTGCGCTTTGCTGCGCAATTGACGGGATATCGCGAGGCTGCTCGATGAGACACCGCCTTACCCTATGCGCCGCGTTGCTCGTTGGAACTGCGTGGAGTGAATCCTTCGAGGTGAAGCCGCGCCTGATGCCTGTTGGCCCGAATCCCTCCGCCATCGCGGCCGCTGATTTGACGGGGGACGGTATACCCGAGATCGTGACCTGCGACCGGGGCATCTTGGACGATCCACGGGAGGAGCGTCCCGGGAACAACGAGTTGTCGCTGCTCATTGCCAAGGCGCCAATGGAGTACATTCAGCAGCACCCTTCGCCACGCACCGATATCGGCCCGTACGCCGTGGTGCTTGCCAATGTGGACGGCCTCAAATGGCCGGACATCATTGCCGCGAATTTCCTGGCGACCAACAAGGAAAACATCAGTGTTTTTTTAAATCTTCAGCAGGAAGGCATTTACAAGCCGCTTGGATTCACTATTCCTGACGAGACACTGCCGTACTTCCGTCAGCGCGATGGCGATGGCGTTCCTCTCTTCACCAAACCGGGCCTGACTTCCGTGGTCGTTCGCGATTTCAACGACGACCGACTGCGCGACCTCGTGGCAACCGCGTGGAGTAGCGATCGCCTGGTGGTGATGCCGGGGCATCTGGAAAAGATTTTCGATGCCCCGAAACTAATCCCAGCCACTGGAGGACCACGGGACTTGGCCGTGGGCGATTTTGACAGGGACGGCAAGGCTGACCTGGCGGTTGCGATGTACTGCACCAACGAAGTCGCCCTTTTTCAGGGCAACGGACAGAACAGCTTTTCTGAAATCACCCGATTCCCCAGCCGGGGCCGTCTGCCCAGCCACGTCCGTGTGGGCGACATGAACGGGGATGGGTTAGACGACATCGTGGTGTCTCATGCCAGTGCGGATGATTCGATCGTGATTTTTTTGGGCGATGGTGATTTTCGTTTCAGCACCTCGCGCGAATTGATGCTGGGAAAAGATCGGGGTGCCTTGGAGTACGAGGTTCGCGATATTACCTTGGGCGACTTCGATCTGGACGGTCGCACGGATCTTGCGGCGGCGTGTTTCACCAGCGCCACGGTCGAAGTATTTCTGGGTCTGCCGCCAGAGGGGCCCATGCCGGTTTTTCACCATGAAACTTACCGCTTTGGGAAAGGAGACGCCTCCCCCCGCCCCCGCGCCTTGTGTGCCGCCGACTTTGACAACAACGGAAGCCCGGATCTGGCCGTTGCCCTGTGGGATGCCAACGCCGTGGGACTCTTGATCTCGCAAAGCGCGAAGAAGGAACCGGAACCCCAGAAACCACTTGAGAGCACCCCGAAACGCAGAGAGGGGAAAAACCGATGAAATTGGCGAATTCAAGAACACGCGCGCTCCAACCTCGATTGGGTATGACGGCGGGTCTTTTTATTGCGATTGCGGGACTGGTCGTGCTGGTGAGCGGCACTTTCTGGGGTATTGCCCGATGGAACGCGCAATACCATGAAGAGGCGCAGGCCGCGCGCACTCTTGAAACAGCCATCGACCAAGCGGAGCTCAATCTGCGACGCCAAGTCCTTCCTGTCTTTGATGGACTTTCTTTCTGGGGTCTTCAACTAACGGGCAATCCCTCCGAGGAGGCCGGGCGGGAGCAATGGCCCATCTTCGCGCGCGGATGGTTTCAGCGAATGCCTCAGGTGAAAGCCATCCATATTGCCCGACCACAGGGAAGCCACATGGCTTTCGTTCAGGAGACCGGACTGTGTCATGTGTTCCACGGCATGAACGAAGCGGTACGCTGGACCCACCTTGATGCAAACGGCAATGAAACAGCCTCATCCTCCTTGGATACGGAGCGCTGGGAACGGGAGAACGGCACCCCTTGGCAAAAATCCTGGTACACCGGTGCGGTGGAAATTATGCAGCGGGGTCTGAGTGATGCGTTCTGGATTGGGATAGGTTCGGCCACCCCGCCATCCACAGAAGTCCCCTTACGAATCTCGTTGGCGGTGCCAGGCCCCGCAGGTGTCCACGTTCTTGCCGCTGACCTGATTCTAGAGGGGAACCAACTGCCGACGAAAGAGACCGGACAAGCCCAGACGCAGATTTTTGACTCGCGCGTAAATACGCTCGGCACGGGAGAATCCATTGGTTCGGCCCTTTTTCCGAACGAGGATGCCAAGATGGAGACCGCCGATTCAGAGGCCTTCGTCGCCGCCCTGAAACAGTGGCAGGCGAGCAATATCACCTCCGGTGTGCTGTACCAGACCGATGCCCTCCATGAATGGGCCTATTCCTTCCATCAATGCGCCTTTCCGGGCGATATTCTCTTCTGGGTAAGCGCACGAATAGAACGCAGTCAATTTTCGCGACCATTAGACAACAAGGCAATCGTCGGACTCTTGTCCGGGTTGCTGCTCGCCGCGCTGATCGCCCACACCCTTTCGCGCATGTACGCACGGCCCATGCATGCGCTGGCACTTCGGCTTCAAAGTCTTGAAACCCTTCGTAGCGCACGGGGCACCTGGCCCAAATCACGGGTGCGTGAGATCCACCAGTTGACTGAATCCTGCAAGAGTGTGCTCCGCCAGGTCGACCGGAGTGCCCGCGAGATGGCCCGGGCGCAATCCCCCGAGTCGGACTTAAGTTCGGGACTTGAACCGGTCAACCGTGTTAATGCCATCGTGCTTGAATATCAGCAGCGGGCATCCGTTGCACGAGAAGACGGGGCGAAGGAAGGCAGCGATGCGCCAACTTTAGAAGCTGAGACTTCCCAAGCCACGGCACACTCCGAGCCGCCGCGCGCCTTTGTACAGGCGATGCACAGCACACGCAAGCAACTGAGCAGCACGGAACTTCGACTCAACGCTGTCTATGAGGAGTTCGAAGCACTTGCTGAGCGCACTCGCACGCACGAGCAGCGGCTCTTTGCGCAGCGTAAAGCCCTCGGCATGCTTTCCCGGGAGTTTGTCACCAGCTCCCAGTCCCCTGTAGAATCGTTCGCTCATCTGCTTGGTCTCGCTGTTCGCACGCTCAACATCCAGACATCGGGTATCTGGCTCATCAATGAAAATCAGGATCGCTTCACCTGCCTGATGCGCTTTGACGGCGTTTCACAAACGCACGGGCCGGGAGGCGCCTTGCAACGGTCCGATTGTCCGGTCTTTTTTATTGCCGCTGAATCTCAGGATATCATCCGGGTTCGGGACGCGGCGAGTGATCCCCGCGCCCCGCGCATACCGGTGGCATCGGATGGAAGTCCAGCTCCGGACGCCCTGCTGATTACCCCCATATTTACAGTGGGCGGTCTGCGCGGCATCTTGTGCCATGAGCATATAGGGGGAATCCGGACCTGGACCGTTGATGAAGAGAATTTCGCCCTCGCTCTGGCCCAATTTGCCGCCCATCGTATTGCGAGTGGAACTGCGGGAGAGGAGTCACAGCGTTTTGCCCAACAAGTCGCCGCTGGACGGGGAATCGCGGCCATCGACCTCCATGAGGAGGCCCCTATGTACCGATGGGTGCTTGATTCGGCCGGATGGATTGTGTGGGCACTGAACAGCGCGGGCATCATAACGTACGCGAACCTCGCGGCCGAGGAGGCCTATGGATGTGATGTGATGGAACTTGCGGGGCGGACCGTTTCTGACTTCGCGGCTGAAGGTTCCCGGCACGCGGACATGCAGGCCCTGCGCCGTGTGATGGCGGGAGAGGCGGCCTATGTGTATGAAACGGAGCATGTTGGCGCCTCGGGGAAACCCATGCTCCTGCGCGTGACCCTGACGTTGCTTCAGGACGAAACCGGCGCGGAAATGGGTGCCGTTGGCGTGGCGGAAGACATCACCGAATTGCGCCGGGAGGAGCGGGTGCTCTTGGAGCGCTTGGCCCACTATCGGGGATTGGTGGATGGTTCTCCGCAGGTGATTTGGAGCGCGGACGCGATCGGTTGCATTACGTTTGTGAATCCCGCCGTGCAGCGGATTTACGGATACACCCCGAAAGAACTGATCGGACAGCCCCTGACCATGCTTGGCTGGGAGAACCAAGGACAGCGAGACCTCGACCGCCTGTACCGCCTCTTGGCTGGGACACCCTGCGCAGGGTATCATACACTGCACAGGACGAAGGACGGTCGCTGCTTGCGAATTGCCGTAACGGCCGAAGCCCGGCGCGATGAGCAGGGCCGCGTGAACGGCGCTTTGGGATTTGCGACGCCAGAAGACACGGAATCCGACAACGGCTCCGGCGACCGAATCAATTGAAGTGAAGGTTCGCTCCATCATGAGATGCGGACAATCAATACCGGTCGGCGTATTTCCGGCCATCCCCAACCACAAGGAGAATATCATGCGCACCTACAAGACCTCTCTATGGGCCCTCACTCTGGCGATACTCGCTGGAATTGTGGCCGTCAATGCCTGCGCGGAAACACCTTCCATCCATGTCGGCAGCTTCCTGCAGGAAGTGGCCACCCTGTATACGACCGAGAATGGCCTGCCCGCCGATGATGTTCAATCCGTGAGCGTTGATTCGGCGGGAAAAGTGGTGGCTTTGACCACCAAGGGCACTTCGGTTTTCGCAGACGGCCAATGGAAAGCTGACGCGAGTGCCCCGGCCGTATCCCCACAGGACGCCCTGCTGGCCGAGCTGAAGCAACGCATCCAGGCTTCCGGCCAGACGGTTGCCTTCAAGGCCAACCAAGTGGCCTCCGATGGCAAAGGCCGCCTTGCGGCGGCGGCTGCCGAGGGCCTGCTTTTTGTGGATACCGATGGAAAGCCACAGTGGCTCAAGGTGCTCGACAGCGTGGGTCGTCAGTGGGCTGTCGAGAATGTGCTGGGCGTGACCTTCGATTCCTCCGGCAACCTTTGGTTTGCGAGCAAGGCGGGTGTGGGCTGTCGCGTTGGAAATGAATGGAAGCTTTATACCGGCGCGGAAGGTCTGCCGTATAACGATTTCACCTGCGCGGCCTCTGGCCCGAACGGGGAAGTATGGTTCGGAACCCACCTGGGTGCCATTCGCGTCAAGGATGGTGAATGGGCCTATCGTGAAGGTCACCGCTGGCTACCCGATGACGACGTTCGCTCGATAGCGATTGATGCCAAGGGCAACGTGTGGTTTGGCACGGCCAAGGGCGTGGGTCTCATCGAATATCGCAGCATGACCTTGGCCCAGAAGGCAGAATTCTATGAAGATCAGGCCGAAAAATATATCAAGCGCACGGAGTTTGGGTACCTTTGCGAAGTGAACGTGAAGGAAGCGGGCAAGCCTGAATCAGGCATCATATACAGCGACAGCGACAATGACGGCCTGTGGACGGCGATGTATGGGGCGGGTGAGTGCTTCGCGTATGGGGCCACAAAGAATCCGGCGGCCAAGGCCCGCGCGAAGAAAGCCTTTGA
Organism: Candidatus Hydrogenedentota bacterium; assembly: GCA_903932505.1. Classification (GTDB taxonomy): domain Bacteria; phylum Hydrogenedentota; class Hydrogenedentia; order Hydrogenedentales; family CAIZGN01; genus CAIZGN01. The sequence continues at coordinate 14,477 of CAIZGN010000116.1, read as the reverse complement.
GGCACTTCGTTTCCTGCAGAAGGTGACGCAAGGTTGTGAGTTCAGTCCGCCCAAGGGTTATGTGGCCCGCACTATCCGTCCGATGGATTGGCCCGATCCAAATATCGGCCGACTGGAACAAGACAAGAAAGAGAAGGCAAAATCGGACTCCCTGTGGAAAATCTATGAACCTCGTTGGCCGAAAAGCGCGGATGGAAAATGGTACTGGAAGAGCGACACAAGTTCGGATGAGCTCGATGGACACTATTTCTTCTATCCGCTGTACTATGACCTCGTGGCCGACACGGACGAGGAAAAAGAGCGTGTGCGCGAAGTGGTTCGAGACCTCACCGACCACATGCTGGAGCACAACTACAACCTCGTTGATCATGATGGCACCCCGACCCGGTGGGGCTATTACGGCCCGGATTCCCTGAATAATGATCCCATGTGGTGGCAGGAACGCGGCCTGAAGTCCCTCAGCCTGCTTTCCTATCTGCTGGTTGCGGAACACATGACCGGCGATGCCAAGTATGCCGATGCGGCGAAAGAACTGATCGAAGTTCACGGTTATCGCGCCAATCTCATGCACTACAAGATTCATTTCGGGCCCGGATCGGGCAACCAGTCCGACGACGAGATGGCGTTCATGTCGTACTACAACCTGATGAAGTACGCCAAGGATGAAACGCTGCAGGGCATGGGGCGGTTCTCCTTCCACATGGCGTGGATCAACGAACAACCGGAAATGAATCCGTTCTTCAACTTCGCGTATGCGGCTTTCAGCGAGAATTCGGTTTTGAAGAATCCGTATGGCACCTACAAGATCGGCCCTTGGGGTGGATGGCTGGAAGATTCGGTCGCGACGCTGACGGGATTCCCGCTGGATCGATTCGATTGGGCCATTGAGAATTCACACCGGTTGGATTTGGTTCCCCTGCCCCGTCAAAGCGCAGTCGAGCCGACTCAGGAAATGCACCGGAAGATTGCCCGTGGTCACCTGAACAACGGGAAGGTGCTCCCGATTGAAAACCGGCATTTCAATCACTGGAATACGGATCCTTGGCAGACCGATTACAACGGAAAGGGCACCTGCCTCGCGAGCGGCACGGTTTACCTGCTGCCGTACTATATGGGCCTGTACCATGGGTTCATTAAAGAGGATCAAAAATAGCGTTTCGTTTTCATGATTGCGTTTGTAATGTCGCGGCTCTACGTGAGCCGCGACATTCCACTACATAGAACCGCACCCGGATACTTTTTCGAGGAGCTACCGCATGAGCAGTGCATGGCACGCCCAAAGTAAAGAGGACGTCTTGCGCGTTCTGGAAACCGATGCCCAGCAGGGCTTGTCGGAACCAGAAGCCGCCAAGCGACTTTCCTCTCATGGTTCCAATGAGTTGGTTGAGCAGGGTATCAAGAGCCCCTGGAGTATTCTCTGGGAACAGCTCACGGCTTTCCTGGTCATTGTCCTCATCGTAGGGGCCATCCTTTCTCTCGCGGTGGGTGAGTGGAAGGATGCCATCGCCATTCTTGTCATTGTGGTGCTGAACGCGCTGCTGGGACTTTCGCAGGAGTACCGCGCCGAAAAAGCGATGGCCGCTTTGAAACGGTTGGCGGTTCCTGTGGTTCGGGTGCGCCGTGGCGGGGTTGTGCTGGAAATTTCAGCGAAGGATTTGGTGCCGGGTGACGTTGTACTGCTGGAAGCCGGTTCCCATGTGCCTGCTGATGGGCGGTTGGTCGAGATGGCGAACCTGATGATTCAGGAGGCCGCCCTGACAGGGGAGTCCGCCCCCGTGGAAAAGCACACGGACTGCGACGCGGAACAGGCCAATCTTGCGGACCGTCGGAGCATGGCCTACTTGGGCACGGCAGTCACCTATGGTCGGGGTGTGATGGTGGTGACTGACACCGGGATGGCGACTGAGCTTGGTCGGATCGCGACAATGCTGCAGAGCGTGGAGTCTGAGCCGACGCCGCTGCAATTGCGTTTAGATGAGCTGGGGCGCATTCTCACCGCCGCCGCTTGTGCCATCATCGCGGTGGTCGGGGCCGTGCTGTTCTTTCGCGATGTGCCGCTCAAGGAGATTTTCCTGACGGCGGTGAGCATGGCGGTTGCGGCGGTTCCCGAGGGCCTGCCCGCCATGGTCACAATTTCTCTGGCGCTGGGTGCACAACGCATGCTCAAAAAGCGTGTGCTCATACGCCGGTTGACTGCGGTGGAAACCCTTGGGTCGGTCACAGTGGTCTGCTCGGATAAAACTGGCACCCTCACAGAAAACAGGATGACTGTCATCAAACTGGCCCTGTCCGGGCGGGAGTTTGATTTCAATGCGGGACGCACCGGCGAAGAGGCTGATGCTTCGATACTGCTGGGCGGAGCGGCCCTTGCCTGCGATGCGGCGTTGCGCGAAGCGAAAGACGGCGCATGGTCTGCCGTGGGCGACCCCACGGAGGGTGCGCTGGTGATCGCGGCAGCTCAGGTGGGCTTGTGTAAGCCGGACTTGGATCGGCTTTTTCCGCGCGTTGCTGAGGTGCCCTTTGATTCGATTCGCAAACGCATGACTACGGTGCATGAAACCGTTGGGGCAAGTGCCGAGGGTTCTGTGGGCATATTGGCCACATGGATTCGTTCGCAGGGTTCGCGTGTCGCCTTTACGAAGGGAAGCGTGGACGGTCTGGCGCAGCTTTGCACACATGTTCTCGAAGACGGACGCATCGAAATCTTGGACGCGACACGTCGCGAGGGGATCATTGCGGAAAATAATCGTCTGGCGGCTGATGGCATCCGGGTGCTTGGTCTCGCCTTCCGCTGCGTGGGCGCGGAGGAGGAGGCGAAACCGGAATCGCTGGAGCGCAACCTCGTATTTGTGGGAATGACGGGACTCATCGACCCGGTGCGTGTTGAAGTCCCCCCCGCCGTTCACCTGTGCCGGCAAGCGGGCATCGTGCCGATGATGATCACGGGCGACCACCCGTTGACTGCGCGCCATATTGCCAGGGAACTCGACCTCCCGAATTATGACAATCTGCTGCAGGGGCATGACCTCGATACTTTCGATGACGCGCAGCTCTCCCACGCGGTCGAAAACACGTTTGTCTACGCGCGGGTCGCGCCGGAGCATAAACTGCGCATCGTTGAGCGGTTGCAGGAGCACGGGCATGTGGTAGCCATGACGGGCGATGGCGTGAATGACGCACCCGCGCTGAAAAAGGCCAACATCGGGGTTGCCATGGGAATCTCGGGAACGGATGTTTCGAAGGAAGCGTCCGCGATGGTGTTGCAGGACGACAATTTTGCATCCATTGTCGCCGCAGTCGAGGAAGGGCGCGTCATCTATGACAATATCCGTCGTTTCATGCGTTACATGCTTGGGACGAATACGGGGGAACTGTGGGTAATGCTCATCGGCCCGATTCTTGGTATGAGCCTGCCGCTAATCCCCGTTCAAATCCTTTGGATGAATCTGGTAACGGACGGGCTCCCGGGGCTTGCGCTGGCGCTGGAACCCGGGGAACGAGATGTGATGCGTCGGCCGCCAAGGCGGCACACGGACAGCATTATTGGCTGGGCGATGGGACTGCACGTGATCTGGGTTGGTCTCCTCATGGCCGTGGTCACCTTGGGTGCCGGATTTTATTTCTGGACGCCAGGCGATGAATCAAGTTGGCACCAAGCACAAACCATGATCTTCACAATTATCGTTTTTTTGCAGCTTGGACATGCCATGGCCATCCGCTCAACGACCACCTCAACCTTCCAACTGGGATTCCTGAGTAATCCGGCGCTGTTGGGCGCGGTGGGCCTCATGGTATTGCTCCAAACCGCCGTTGTCTATGTCCCGGCCCTGCAAACCTTCTTTGGGACAACCTCCATGCCGCCCAGCCATTTTCTGCTATGCTTGGCGCTGGGTTCCAGTGTTTTTTGGGCGGTCGAAATTGAGAAATGGGTCGCGCGCCGCACCGGCCGCACTTTGGCGTAGAGCCTCGAAAACCGAAGTATATGGCTTTCCGAAAACGAAAAAGTAAGCGGAGTTTACGCGCCTCGGGGGTACTGCACGGCAAGGCCCAGAAGTATGCCAAGACACCGGCGACCTTGGTGGATGACCTGCAGGGGATTTTGGTTCACGCCGAAGGCGGGCCCTTGAGCGTGGGGGCGATCATGGATTTGCTTTCGATGCGAGGGCATGTGCTTCTGCTGGCTTTTTTCAGCCTCCCGCTATGTCTGCCGATTGGCATTCCGGTGGTTTCCACCGTGTTTGGCACCATCCTGATCATTCTAACCTGGTTCCTGATCTTCAACCGGCATCCATGGCTACCTGACCGGGTTCGCGAACGGATGGTGCCCTACGACAGCATGGAAAAGCTGGTACGACACGCCATGCCGTATGTGAAATGGGTGGAACTGCGCCTCAAACACCGACTGCCCGCATTAAGTGACAAGGGCCTCATGCTGCGGGTACATGCGTTTTATATGTTTCTGCTCGCGCTCGTGGTGTCCGTGCCCATGGTCACAAACATGCCTGCCGCCATTCCCATTTTGTTGCTGAGCCTCGGGCTGCTCAAGCGGGACGGTTTGTTCATTCTCGCCGCTTATGCCGCCGGGATACCCTGCATTTTCTTCTACGGCGGACTGACTTTCCTCGGCACAGAAGGCATCAAGAAGCTCATTGGATGGCTTTGATCAGACCGGGCCGCCGGCAATCCCCGCCTTGAAGTCATCGACATCGAAGACGAAGCCGAAACCCAGCGCGACCCGCCACATGGCAAGCTCTTTCGCCAGTTCCTGACGCGCACTGGCCTTGCTTTCCACCGCTGTGGTTGCCTGACGGATGGTGGAACACATCAGGCCGTACTGCTGCATGTCGGCCATGCCGCCGGGAGAAAGCAGGAGACACCAATTGATGGCAAAGCCGCAATAGACCAGATGGTTGATTCCCTTTTCCTTGCACAGGGCGAACAACTGTTTTCCATTCTCCGCAATCCCCTCCCCCTCTTTAGGCCGGGCATTCTCCGGAAAATCGAGTTCAGCAAAACCGCGAGCCACATCCGCTTTGTTTGCCTCTCCGACGAACGTCTGTTGAGCCTTGAAGATATCGAGTGCATCGCGGATGGGGTCTGTGGCCACCTGCTCCGGCTTGGGTATTGGCCCACCGCCCAATTGCACGGCGTGCTGGTATCCCGGCAGGGCTTTGTAATAATCGCCACCACCCACCACATGAAAAAGGCTCAGCCCGGCCCCGCGCACCTTGGCGAGCAAGTCGGGAAAGACATCGCGCACGATAGCATTGGAGCGTGGGATATAGGGCACACACCGCCACCACCCGGGGAATTCGTCGTACTTTTGCCCAGCGGCCCACGCGTGCATGACGACCACGGCGGTATGCTCCCGTGAGAAGTCCAGATCGGCTGTTTTCCAGCCGCCGAAGCCCTCCTCGGGGACGTCCAGATGATAATCGGCGTCGAAATGCTGGTAGAAATTGGTTCGAATCCGTATGGGCTTGATCATGGCTTCTTTCTTCTCCATATCCGAAGCGTGAACGGGAGTTCCGTGCATGGCCGTCGCCAGCGCAACACCCATGCCGCCAAGGGCCGTCCGGCGGTCTATTTTTGGAATACCTGATTTATGCACGGTATCTTCTCCGAGAGGTTTCAATCGGCACTCACTGCCCCCGGTGTATTCCATGAACAAGCGCAGATACATCCGGTATTGTTCAAGCGATATGCCAGGTGGCGTTTGATGATCGACGCTGGGGATGAAACCGCCAGTTTGCATAACCGGTTTCAGGCGTTCAAATTCAGCGCGCACCGCATCCTCCCCGCGATCCATCACCATTTTGTTGAAATGGCCGATCATGCGCAATTCAGGGAAGTCCTCGCGCAATTTTGCGGCATCAACCCCAGCCTGCCGTTCTAGGGGCAGAATCCCATCCACACCCACGGACTGCAACCACGGCACCATCAGCGTGACATCGCCATCGGTATCGACGATGACGTGCAGACCGAGATCTTTGGCGCGGGCCAGCAGGGTTCGGTAGTACGGGGCGAGAAAGTCCTCAAAAATCTGACGGGAAATCATGGGGCCCGTGTTGTAGGACATATCCTCGGCAAGCGTCATGAAGGTGGGCACGCAGGTTTTTGAAATTCGCTCCAAGAGCCCGAGGTTGAACGCCAGCAGATCCTCGTTGATGCGGTGAATAATCTCCGGGGATTCGTAAAAGGCATACATGAGCCGCTCGAAGTTCATCAGCGTGCGCGGAAACCAGAAGAATCCCTCGAGGGTAATCCAAACGACGGCATCGCCTGTCGATTGTCGGGCCGCCCACGGGCGCATGGCCTCAATGGAGCCTTGGTGCGCGGGGAACAGGCGGGGCCGAATCTTTTCGTAGTCGTCCATGGTTGCCACCACGCCTTCGACATGGTGCTGAACCGCCTCTGCGCTGTCCTGAGTCGTGCTGAACCAGAATTGCTTGTAGGGGTCCAGACCGAAGTATTCGTGGATATCGAAGACATCGGTGAGTTCTTCGGGCAAGCCCTCGCCATGCCATCGATCAATAGTCTTGTCCCACCACATGGCCCATTCCCATCGCGGAAGGCGATCGACGGGCTTGAAATCCATTACGGCTCGAAAACGTTCAACGTGATTCATGCTGTTAACCTTGTCTTCCTTCGATCACACACAAGAGGATAGCGGCGGCAAGACCCAGACGCCGGTCAAAACGCCCTTCAGCGGCCGGGAGGAAATTGATGGCGATCTTCTTCACGAAGGGGTTGAAATTCTGGCGATATTCACAAACCGGCTGCCCGTCTACATCGGCACTGAAGCCTTGCGGTATCAAGTCAGTGACAAAACGCCGCAGCAAGGCCAAAAGCATGTTGTCCTCTTGCAGCAAGCCGATATCGCGTCCATCGGGTGCCATGATTGTCCATTCGTCTTTAATCATGGACTTGAAGCCCTTGCGCTTGAGCGCACCCACGATATCTCCGGTCACCGAATCGACAACGTCATAGGCCGCCGAGAAGTCGATGATCTGACGCGCCTGAATCCGCATCACCTCGGTTTGCATATCCTCCCCCGTGTAGAGGCGGATATCTTCTTTCAAGCGAAAGGCTTTTTGCCGGGTATAGAACACCAAGCCTCCGTTTGCGTCATAAACGTGGAAGACGTGCCCCAAGAGCGAGAGGACTTTTTTGCGAACCGTGTAGTTCGCTCCTTCCATGTGCAAAGCCATATCTTCCTCCTTTCAAAATGAGTTTCGCACGCACCCGCCGCCAAAGGCGACGAAATCAGATTCGAGTATAACACGCCTAAAAATTGCAGGGCATGTTTTGCGCGGGCAAAAGAAACCGGGGGGCTGTTGCCGACACGCCCAACGGTTCACCCTTCCTTGTATCGCGCTTGTGTTTCTGTTACCTTTTTTCTGCGCTGTTTTTTATACACGGAGAACCCAGAGCCATGCCAAATTCCCGCGAACCGATTAACTTTTTGTTCCTGTGGCGTATTTGCCTCGTGGCGGCCATGGGCGGGTTGCTATTCGGGTATGACTGGGTGGTGGTGGGTGGTGCGCGGCCCTTTTATGAGGCCTATTTCCAGTTGGACTCGCCCCGGCTTCAGGGTTGGGGTGCGAGTTCGGCATTGGCGGGGTGTTTGATCGGGGCCATGATTTCGGGCCTCTCAAGCGACCGCTACGGACGCAAACGACTGCTGCTGGTCTCCGCCTTTTTGTTCACCACTTCCTCCATCGCCACGGGGCTGGCTTGGAATTTCGCGTGGTACAACGTGTTCCGGATTGCCGGTGGGGTGGGAATTGGACTGGCGTCGAACCTGTCGCCGATGTACATCGCGGAGGTATCACCGGCGCATGTGCGGGGGCGATTCGTGACGGCCAACCAACTGACCATCGTTATCGGCGTCTTGCTGGCGCAAACGGCGAACTGGCTGATTTCGCGCCATGGTCAGCCGCTTGCGGCGGATGGAGCAGCGGTTTCCCTTCTGCAAACCTGGAACGCCCAGTATGGCTGGCGGTGGATGTTCGGGATCACGGCCCTGCCCGCGCTCGCTTTTTTTCTGCTGATGGTCTTTGTACCGGAAAGCCCGCGCTGGCTCATCAAGAACGGTCGCGATGAGCTGGCTGAGCAAATCCTCACGCGCATCGGGGGAGCTGCGCATGCCCGTTCAGAAATGGAGGACATCAAGCGGACTCTGGCGGAGAACGAAATTGCGCAGGTGAACTACCGGGATCTGTTCGAGCCGAAACTGGCCAAGGTCATCCTCATCGGGATTGTGCTGGCGGTGTATCAGCAGTGGTGCGGTATCAACGTCATTTTCTACTACTCGGCGGACATCTTCAAAGCGGCGGGCTATGACCTTCAGGGTGTGATGTTGAATATTGTCATTACCGGCGCGGTAAACTTGGCGTTCACCTTCGTGGCCATCGGCACGGTGGACCGTCTGGGGCGCAAGGTGCTGATGCTTGCGGGATCCGCTGGCCTAGTGCTGACCTATGCGCTTATTGGTCTCGCATTTCATCTGGAGAAGACGGGGTTCATCGTGGTGCTGCTGTGCATCATGGCGATTGGCTTCTATTCCTTCTCTCTCGCGCCGGTGACTTGGGTCTTGTTGTCCGAAATCTTCCCGAACCGCATACGCGGTGCAGCCATGTCGATTGCGGTGTTTTCCTTGTGGCTGGGCTGTTTCACGCTCAGCTATTCATTCCCAAGCCTGAATGCAGGCCTTGGCCCGGCGATTACCTTCTGGCTCTACGGGGCCATATGCGCTGCTGGTTTTATTTTCATCTGGCGGGTGCTGCCCGAGACCAAGGGGAAGACGCTGGAAGAGATTGAACGGATTATGATGGGCTGATTTGGCGCTAGACCGCGTTTGAAGAGGCGGAAGCCTTCTCTACGGAAGGGGATATTTGAGTACACCGGCAAAGAAACAGAATCGCTGGACGGCAGCCTTGGGGCGACACTTTGAGGGTTTGGACGACCCCGAGCACATGACCGTAGTACGTTTGAGTGTCCTGCTGGCCGGGTGTGCCGTGATTGCCCGCATCGTCTTCTGGGTCTATACGCGCCGGGTTTGGGAAGACGCGCTAATCACTTGCCTGCATTCCGAAAACTTCGCGAAGGGGCTGGGGATGACCCACTTCCATCCCGGCGAAGCACCCCTGCATGGATTCACGAGTCCGCTGAGTGTTCTCATCCCGTTGATGGCGGATCTGGTTCGAGCGGGTTTGGGGATTCCCTTCCTGAAGCTGGTTTCCATTCCTGCCGGTGCGCTCACGGTGTGGTATCTCATGGCTTTGAGCATCCATCCGAAAGTCCGGATTCCCGCGCCGCTCGCGGTCGCCCTGATGGGCTACGCGGCCTTTGAACACCAGCAGATCCTGTTTGGCATGGCCGGGATGGAAACGCAGGTGGCCACGCTGATTCTGGTGATGTCGGTTTATTATGTGGCGGCCTGGCGACCGGGAATCGTCGGGGTGCTTCTCGGCTTTTGTATGCTGGCCCGGCCCGATTTCTGTTTTTGGACGGCCATCGTAGGCCTCTACGCGTTATGGCGTGAACCCCGGAAACTTCCGGAGATGGTGGGGCTGGCGCTGCTGGTCTACCTTCCCTGGATTGTGTTCACGACGTGGTATTACGGATCCCCTCTCCCACACACCATCGTCGCAAAAATGCTCTGCGAGGCCCCGTGGTATACCACGCTTGATCCGTGGACATGGGGCGCATTCAAACGCTTCACCGGCATTACCCTGTGCGAACAGGTCATCATCGCCCTCTCCCCCACCTTCGCAGGACACGGTAGCGGTCTCGTGCGTTTTTATTTCGGCGGTGCGGAAAGTCCGCTGGCCAATGTGCTCTTCGTCTTTGGATTGTTCGGGGTCGCAGCAAGTTTTCGTGCGCCCCGCACCCTGCTGGCCCCGGCGCTCGGGGCCTTGGTCTATACGCTTTATTACGTCTATGTCGTACCCATGATGGGGTCATGGTATCGCGCGACGTTCAGTGTTTTTTTGCTCATCACATGCGTCTACGGGCTTTCACAAGCCGCGCGTTGTCTACCCGCGCGACCTTGGCGCAACGCCATCCTTTGGGCCGTCTCGCTGGCCTACATGTGCCTGTTCTGCGGTGTGTTGCCCCTGACTTTTTACACCGAAAAACAAATCCAGCGGGACATTGAGGGGCAGGTTCGAATGAAGGCGGCCTTGTATCTTCATGACCGGCTGCAACCAGGCGATACGGTGGGCTGCGAACCCCTGGGTTACATGTCCTATTATTCGGGCGGAGAAGTTTTTGACTGGCCCGGTCTCGCCAGCCGTCGCGTGACGAATTTCAGCGAGCATGCCTCCCCAGCGGAGCGCGGACTTGAAGGCATGTTACATGCACTCCAGCCCGCCTATATTTTTCTGCGGGAGATGGAGCGCGTCCAACTCAAAGACCCGGCTTGGCTGAAGGAGCATTACACGGAGGTACAGGAGTTTCGTGTGAATCCCGAGGCCGCGCAACAAATCCGGTGGATCGACCGCAACATCGACACGTGGTTCCACCTCTATCGGCAGAAGGACAAAACCGCTATTCCGCCGTCTGCTCCTTGATCTGCGTGCTTTCGCGGCGCAATTCGAGGAGGCCCATGTGGTCGTGATACAGGCAGTAAAGCCCGACCAACACCACAGGAACCAGATTAAAAAGATGGGCGACGATGGCCACCGCGCGGGCTACATCGGGGTTGGTTCCGGGTGCGGTGAGGAATATGCCCGCGAAAACAGCGGCGTGGAACTGCCCGACAAATCCAGGCGTGCCGGGAATGCTGATTACCACGGCCACCAGCGAGAGCAGCAGGAAGGACGCGTACCACGGAACGGGCAAATCAAAGGCCATGAGCAGTGCATGATAGGTGACCGCGAAAAGGCCCCAAGTGAGCAGTGAAAAAGCGAGGGCCTTGGCCATGTCCCGTTTGGAACGAAAGACATGTAGACCGTCGGCGAAATGCTGAAAGAGTTCGCGCGCCCGCGCGGCCAACGCGAATGAAATCTTGCCAAAGAGAGCATCTGAAATACGCAGAACCAGTTCCTGCTTGACGTATATGACGATGAAGACGCCCACGAGGCCAACCAGCAAGAGCGCGGCGGTACGCATAGCCTGATCAATCAGCGTGGGATCGAGAAGTTTCATCGCCCACACGGGCAGAACCCCGGCAGCGAGTTCAGCAGAGTTTTCCGGGTGGAAGGTCAACGCGCTCACAAAAAGTACCGTGATCAGACCGAACACATCCGTCACACGGTCAAGCGCGACAAAGGCGAGGCATTTGGGCACGGGCAAGCTGGAGGATCGGCTGAGGACTAGGGCACGGATGACTTCGCCCGCACGCGCAGGAAGGGTGAAATTGGCCAAGAAGCCTATCTGGGTAGCACTGAAAAGATTCCAGAAAGGAACCGGTTTTGCCGTGCGGACGATATAACCCCATCGGAGCACGCGGGTGACAAAACTCGCAAAGACCGCTATCACCGCAACCAGCAGCCACGAAACACGCATGCTCCGAAGCGCCTTCAGCAGTTCGCCCCAATTGGTGTCCCGAAAAATCCACCACACCAAAGCCACGGCCAGAACCAAGCCCAGAACAATTTGCAGCCACTTTTTCATAGGGTACCTTTGTATGCTACGCCATGCATCACTGGCCCCCCCGACAGTGCGCCTTAGCTGGCCAGTATAACATAGGAACATGCCGGGAAGGGGAAAAGTCCGCAGATTGAAGGTTTGGCCCGAGTATGCTACGCTGGATGGAACACTTGAGAGAGGATTCTGCAATGAAATACGTGCGCTTAATGTTTCTGTGCGTCCCAACACTTACGCTCGCCTCATGGGCAACGGCGGTGACGATTCACGTGGATTTTGGCAACCATGCGACCGTTGAGGAGGCATCCTCCTGCGAGGACACGGTTGGGTGGGATGATGCCAATCCCGGTGATGATATCGCCTGCACGCACTCCTTTGCGGCTGCGGAATTGCAGCGCTATTTGGGGAAAATGACCGGTGACCCCGCTGCTTTTGCGGCCTCTGACGATGCCAATGTGGCCCGGGGCGACCTGATACTGGTCGGCAAGCCAGAAACGAACACGATAACGCAAATGCTGATGCCCGCTTTTCCCCCGGAACTCCCGGCGCGTCTGACACAATTGGGCCCGGAAGATTTTGTCGTTGCCCAGACGGTGGAAGCCGGACGAAGGGTCGTGTTGATCGCCGGTGGTGGCCGCTTGGGCACGCTGTACGGGGCATATGCCTACCTTGAGGCCCTAGGGGTTCGCTGGTATGCGCCCGGCCCGCAACATGAAGAAGTGCCAACTTGTCCCTATGAAAACCTCTTCACCATATCGCTGCAGGAAAGCCCCTCTTTTCAGACACGAGGATTCCATGCGTGGGAAGATCGCGGTGACCCTGATTTTCTGCTGTGGATGGCCCGGAACCGTTTGAACTATTGGTGTGTGGAGCAGAAGGAAAAAGGCCTGCTGCATAAACTGGGAATCCAACTGGTGGGCGGCGCGCACATACTCACGCCCTATTACCTTGATCCCCCACTTCCCTACCCCTACAATCATCCGCAGTTTCCGGGAGACGACGCCAAACCCGCTGACCCCTATCCGGTCTCGCCGACGTATCAGGGAGATGTGAATCAGGATGGCGTCTTGAGTTATTTCGAGGCCCACCCCGAATGGTACGGATTGCACGACGGTAAGCGAAGCGACCAAATCAAGGACGATGCCGGAGACAATTTCTGCACGTCCAACGCTGAGGCCATGGGCGAATGGTGCAAGAACGCGGTCGAGGATTTGATTTCAGGGCGTTATAAGGACGCCACGATCATGAACGCATGGGCGCTTGACGGTGGTCGCTGGTGCGAGTGCGATGCCTGCAAAGCCCAAGGCAGCGCCACGGATCGCAATGTCTTCCTCGTGTATTGCTACGACAAGGCCATCAAGGCGGCGCAGGCCGATAAACGCATTCAGCGGACGATTCGCCTGCTCTTTCTCGCCTACTACGACGTGATCGAACCGCCGACCAAGCCGCTGCCCGCCGATTTTGATTACAACACGTGCATCGCCACCTATTTCCCCATCGGGCGGAATTATGTGTATGCGATTGACGATGAACGCAGCAGCAAGAACGCCGAATACCTGCGCAACCTGACCGGATGGGCAATCGCCCCGGAACGGAATTATCGCGGCCAAATCTGCATTGGAGAGTATTACAACGTTTCCGGTTACAAGTGCCTCCCCATCTGTTTCATGAACACGATGGCGCATGACATCCCCTACTATTACAAAGAAATGGGCGCACGCCATTTCCATTACATGCACTGCACCACCAAGAATTGGGGGAACAAGGCACTCACCAATTGGCAGATGGCGCGACAGCTGTGGAACGTCAACGTGGACACGGCGGCGCTGTGGACGGACTATTTCAACGGTCGCTATGGCGTTGCGGCCCCGTCTATGCGCACCTTCTACGAGACCCTCGAAAAGATGCTGAGCAACGTCACCGAATTGAAGTACGGTTTGTCCGGACGACTCAATGAAGGGGCGGACGAGCTGTTTCCGAACAACTCGCTCAAGTATGCCCCAGCCACTTTCGCGGTGGACGATGGCCCGGATCTTCAGGAAATCGTGCAGTTCGCCAACGAGTGTCGTGCGCTTCTTGATGGCGTGCGCGCGACCGCCCTGCCGGAGCGCGTTGCCTTCAGAGTTGCCGAGGATGAGCGTTTGTTCACCTATGGCGAACGCACCGTGCGGTTCTACGATGCCCTGTGCCGGGCCTTCATGCGTGCGAGGGAGGGCAAGAAGGACGAAGGGCGTGCCGCGCTCACCGAGGCGGAAGCTTTGGCTGCGCAATTGCTGGCGGACACAGAATCCACGCAGTATGCATCAAGCCACGCCAATGACCCGAATGCGCTGGAGGCAAGCCGCGCAAAGGGTGCGCTGCCTATTTTGCATAAGTTGCTGGATTAGACGCGGTGCGGAGAAGGGCAGACAGGGATGTCTGCCCCACGTGCGCTCATTTTTGTTCATTGCTGGCGATGCGCGGAAACGTGCTATACTGTGGGCCTTGAGGATTCACGCCGTCATCTGGTCGTGATGGATTTATGCGGTGTTTTTTCCGCCCTGAGGGCGCATTGAGGAGAACGGATCATGAAAAAACTGGCACTAGGGTTTGTGGTTTTAGCACTGGCGGGGTGTCAGCGTTCTCCTGGGGAGGTCACCACAAAGGTATTGGAAGATTTCGGGTTGAAAGCTCGGCCCGAAGGCTATGTCTCCACCGCCGACAAGGTGTTCCAGAAACTGGGTGATGTGGGCAACTCTGAACTTCAGCGCTTGAACGCCGAGGGGCGCCACGGCGAGGTCAAATTCCAGGAAAAGGGTGCGGGCGGTCAGTATTACAAGGAGGGCAGGGTCTATGACAAAGCCGCCCCGCTGGATGCCCGGTCGATCACCGGCGCAAAGAAT
>CAIZGN010000115.1 GCA_903932505.1 Candidatus Hydrogenedentota bacterium | reverse complement strand
TGAGTCCACCACGTATCCGGGAACCACAGATGGAGAGTTGCGAGAGGTCCTTGAGCAGGGAAGCGGTCTCAAGGCAGGAACTGATTTCCATCTGGCATTCTCCCCCGAGCGTGAAGATCCAGGTAATCCGGCCAGCAAAGTTTCAGAAATCCCAAAGGTCGTAGGTGGTCTCACCCCGGCTTGCCGGGACTTGGCCTGCGCGCTCTACAGCCTGGCAGTCAAACAAGTGGTGCCGGTTTCATCCTGCAGGGCCGCAGAGGCTACCAAACTCCTCGAAAACATTTTTCGAAGCGTCAACATCGCTCTCGTCAACGAACTCAAAGTCGTCTACGGAGCAATGGACATCGACATCTGGGAGGTGATCAACGCCGCCAAGACCAAGCCGTTCGGCTACATGCCCTTCTACCCAGGTCCCGGGCTTGGTGGTCACTGCATCCCCATCGATCCTTTCTATCTAACCTGGAAGGCTCGTCAATATGGTCAGTCCACAAAATTCATCGAACTAGCCGGCGAGGTAAACACCTCGATGCCGGACTACGTGGTCAACAAGGTCGCCGAAGCCCTAAATTCTCGCCGCAAATCCGTCAACGGATCGAAAATCCTGGTTTTAGGACTGGCCTACAAAGCAAACATAGCCGACGACCGCGAATCCCCCAGCTACGTCCTCATGCAAAAGCTCAAGGATCGCGGCGCGGAGGTATCCTATTATGACCCCTACGTCCCAGTCATCAAGCCCTCCCGTGAGCACGCCCACTGGGCTGGGACAAAGTCGATCGCTTGGGATCCGGCAACGATCGGTTCATTTGATGCTGTCCTAATCAGCACAGCACACGCAAATGTGGACTATAGGCAGTTGTTAGAGTGGTCGAACCTCGTGATTGACACTCGCAACGTTACTTCAAGTTTTCCCGCTCTGGCAGGACAGGTCTGGAAGGCGTAGTTACCGAAGTCAGGACTCTCACGGAACCTCGTAGATTACAATTCGTCCAATTGAACACGCC
This sequence comes from Candidatus Hydrogenedentota bacterium, assembly GCA_903932505.1. Classification (GTDB taxonomy): domain Bacteria; phylum Hydrogenedentota; class Hydrogenedentia; order Hydrogenedentales; family CAIZGN01; genus CAIZGN01. The sequence goes on along the minus strand of CAIZGN010000115.1, from coordinate 995 downwards.
CACATCAACCCTCGACCCGACCGATCTCGGCAAGTTCGCAGAAGGGTTGAATTGCGACACCGATGGTGTTTGGCGGGCACGGACGGGCGAATTCATTTCCTACCCTGAAGCTGGCAACGACAAATGTTTCGCCTTGGAGGAGGACTCATTCTGGTTCGCCCACCGCAACGCCTGCATTGTTTCCCTCTTGCGTAAGTTTCCAACCGTCGGTCCTTTCTTTGATATCGGAGGTGGAAATGGTTGTGTGGCCAAGGCCATCCAATCTGCAGGAGTGCCGGTTGTTCTGGTTGAACCGGGCGCGGGTGGGGTGCGGAATGCCAGATCAAGGGGACTCCCAAATGTGGTGCATGCTACATTGAGCGAGGCAAAGTTGCATGGCGCCTCAGTTCCTGCAATTGGGTTTTTCGATGTGTTGGAGCACATTCCAGATGAGCAGGAGTTCCTTGCCGAAGTTCGGAGGGTTTTGTGTCCGAATGGACTTATCTTCCTAACCGTCCCTGCGGGTAGATGGCTATGGTCGGACGATGATGTGCAGGCGGGTCACTTTCGTCGCTACACATGCGCAACGCTTAGGAAGACTTTGGCAGTTGCGGGATTTCGTCCAATTTACGTTAGCAAAATGTTCTCAGCCTTGCCATTGCCGCTGTTCCTTCTTCGCACATTGCCGAGCATCTATGGCAGACGTCGGCTGAGTCCCAAGAGTTATCAGGGTCTGCACAAGCCCAAAACCAGATCGCTTTTGGATTGGGTTTGGCGATGGGAACAATCCTGCGTCGCAGGAGGACGTAATATACGGATTGGCACTTCTTGCATCGCCGTAGCGGCGCGCGCGTGATATGGGGGATTGTCTGAATCGTCTACAGTCGGGAATCTCTGTCGTTATCCCCGTCTATGGCAGCGAATCTGTCCTCCCGACGCTTATCGATCGACTGGGCCCGGTGCTTATGGCCTGTGCAGGCGAGTTCGAGGTTTTGCTAGTAAATGATGGCAGTAGG
>CAIZGN010000114.1 GCA_903932505.1 Candidatus Hydrogenedentota bacterium | reverse complement strand
TACGACCTGGCCCCGGTGGGCTATGTCACGGTGAATGAGGCAGGGTTTATTGAGGAAAGCAACCTCACGGCGGCCACCCTGCTCGGCGTACCGAGAAGTGCGTTGGCCAAGCGGTTATTCTTCCGCTGTATTCTGAACGAAGATAGGGATATTCATTATCTGGCCCAGAAACGAACCTATGACACAGGAGAAGCGCAGGAGTATGAGTTGAGAATGATCAGGAACAACGGCACCCAATTCTGGGCGCACCTGACAATCTCCATGGCACTCGAGGAAGACGGCCAAATCGTGTACCGCATCGTAATGAAAGACATTACGGAGCGCAAACGGATGGAACAGGCTTTGCGGGATTCAGACCGCTTCTCCCGCTCCACCTTAAATACCCTCGAGGCTCATGTGGCAGTCTTGGATGAGACGGGAACCATCATCCATGTGAATCGTGCTTGGCGTGAGTTTGCCGAGAGCAATGCAGCTGTGTTGGAGAAATCGCTGGAAGGTGCTAATTATCTGAGTGTTTGTGATGCCGCGACCGGCAATGATGCCGAGAGTGCCAGCGAATTTGCCAAAGGCATCCGCGCTGTTCTTCAGGGCACGGAGGATAAATTTATCTGGGAATATTCCTGCCACTCCCCCACGGAGGAACGATGGTTTGTCGGCTGCATAACGCGCTTCGAGGGCGATGGTGTCATTCGGCTGGTCGTTGCCCACGAAAACATCACTGAACGAAAAAGATCCGAAGCTACCATCGCCGCCGCAGCATTGCGATACCAAACCTTGCTTCAGACGAAGAGCGATGGCATCCACGTCATTGATGTGCAAGGCAACATTGTGGAAGCCAACGATACCTTCTGCGACATGTTGGGGTACACGCGCGAAGAATTGATGGAACTGAATGTCGCGGATTTTGATGTCCAATGGTCAAGCGAGGAACTGCAGGGTCGGGTTCGCCATTTCATCGTAACGCCCGGCGTCTTTGAAACCCGCCACCGTCGCAAGGATGGTTCGGTGTTCGAGGTGGAGATCAGTGCCGTGGGCGTTATCCTTGAGGGGCGGGATTACTGCTATTCGGCCGCCCGCGATATTACCAACCGCAAGCGGATGCAGGAAGAGAAGAAAAAGCTCGAGGAGAAGAACCATCAACTCCAGAAATCGGAGAGCTTGGGTCGCATGGCCGGGTCGGTCGCGCACCATTTCAACAACAAGCTTATGGGGGTGATAGGAAACTTGGAACTCACGCTGGAGGATTTTCTGGAAGAAATCGATTCTTTCGAGCAGGTATCCAATGCCATGCAGGCCGCCCGTGAGGCTTCGGAGATGAGCCTCCTGATGCTGACCTATCTCGGGAAGTCGTTTGAGGAGCAGAAGCCGCTGGACCTTTCCGCCATATGTCACAAGAATCTGTCGCTGATGCAGTCTTTCCTTCCGAAAAACGTGGTATTGGACTCGAATTTATCCTCTGGCAAACTGTTGTTTCGCGCAAACGAGGGGGAGATTCAGCAAGTCCTGGTGAATACCATCATCAACGCGGCGGAGTCCGCTGATGGGAAATCATGCCGTATCTCATTGACGGTGAAAGAGTGCCGCGCCTCGTCCATTTCCGAGATGAACCGATTTCCCCTGGCCGCACCGATAAACCACAGCAACTACGCCTGTCTCGAAGTGTCCGACACCGGATGCGGCATCCCCGCAACCGATATCGAAAAACTCTTCGACCCCTTCTTCTCCACCAAGCCCATCGGAAGCGGCATGGGTCTGGCCGCCGTCATTGGAATCGTGCGGTCGCACGGGGGTATTGTCACGGTAGACAGCGAACTGGGACGGGGAAGCATCTTCCGCTTCTATTTTCCGATTCTGGAGGAGGAAATCCCGAAGCTCACGGAAATTCGACCCAAGACACCAAAACTTACAGGGCATGGCACGGTGTTGATTGTTGATGATGAGGCAATGCTTCGCAAATTAACGGGTAGCCAGGTCGCGAGTTTGGGATTTACCGTGCTTGCCGCGAAAGACGGTGTGGAGGCCGTGGACGTGTTTCTGGAACACCGGGATGAAATACGCTGCGTCCTATGCGACCTCTCCATGCCGCACATGGATGGCTGGGAAACCCTGAACGCCCTGAGGAAAATAGCGCCCGGCCTTCCCTTCATTCTCGCCAGTGGATTCAGCGAGGAATCTGTGATGCAAGGCGACCACCCCGAAATCCCCCAGGCCTACCTGACCAAACCCTACCTCCGGGATTCCCTGAACGAGGCATTCCAGAAAGCACTCGCTGATTCCTGAAGCGTGTACGGGTATCAGGCGGAATCCGTGAGCAGGTGAAGCCCGGGAATGATTACCTCGGCAAAACCTCGGGTAGGTTCTGCCGGTTTCCACGCAACACGAAGGCTGTCCAGAGGTTCCCCCAAGATTTCGATGCGGTCTTCCTGAATCTGACCGAGACCCTGTGCATAGGCCATCTGAAGATGGGTTATCTCGTTCACATCATGCCCGATGATACGAGTGGCGGTGGCATCGGTCGCGGCGAGGTCTTTGCTCGCCAGAACCAGCCAATCACCCAACCGATCCCGCATATCGACCGTATCGCCCCAGTATCCGGGCAACACGTGCGGGCCGTTTCCCTCGCAGCAGACCGAACAATCCATGACCGTGAAATCCGGTCGTACGCCGCGCACGATGTCGAGAAAGGACTGCTCCAGCCCTGCCGAATGCAGCGCCATGCGCATTCCACCGGCAAATCCGTAATGGCGCACGGAAGTAGTCCCCACAAAATTCTTGAGCGCACCGGTAATCTGGGTCCAGCGATGCGTCTTCAGAACTGGTACGGAGATGATTTTGTCCGCTTGGGTAAGCAATCGCGACACCAGAACCTTCCCCCGCTTGTTGTAGGACGGCAACGCGTCCCATGCGGGACTGTCGTCATTCAAGCACGCCAGCGAGAGACGATTTCCGTGGAGCTTATTGAGGCGAAGCGCGGCTTCCGCGATACTTATCGAATCATCCAGAAAACGGTAGGCGTTCCAGTCCCAGTGCCCCACCTGGCCCGCCTCCCCCACCACCACCG
>CAIZGN010000113.1 GCA_903932505.1 Candidatus Hydrogenedentota bacterium | reverse complement strand
GCTATGCCTATGCCGCCGCGCTTTGTTGGAGTGTGGAGAGCAATCGCGGGCTGGACCTCGCGCGCGCGCTCGACACACACGTGTTTCTAGACGAAGGACATGTGATGGGTCAGCTTGCGCTTGACCTCGGCAACACCTATCAGGAAAACGGGAAGCTGCTGGGCAACCAGACGGTGCCGAGTATGTTCTTATACAATTATGGGGCACCTTCGGACGCCAAGCAGTTCAACGAGATTAAGGAAAAGCCGCTTAAAAAGTCGGTCAAGGCCATTGAGAAGATTTTGCCGCAACTCGCACAGGCACGCATGAAACGCGCCGATGCGCAACTGGTTGCGGACGAATTCAAGAACAATGCGGCGATGGCGATACATGGTCTGCGCCTCGGTATTGCCCGCCTGAATTCGAAGGAATCGACGGTGGCTCAACTGCCCGCCGAAGAGCGCAAGGCATTGGCTGCGGATCTTGAGCGTATCATCGCGGAGCATCGTCGTCTGTGGCTGGAACGCAACCGTGAAGGCGGTCTGCAATATAGTACGAAGGGGTTTGAGGGTTTGCTGGCTGCGTATAAGGGGCAGTAGGGCTGGGGGGGTGAGGTGTTTTTTGGGGGGGAGTGACGAAACCCGACATCCCCCGGTGCTCCGCACCACCCCCTTCGAAGGGGGATTTGGGGGCGCGCTTCGCGCTCGGTTTTTTTCGATATGCGGAGTGCTTTGCGCCTCCGACTGATAACTCTGGAGCCGGATAATGCTCGTTCGATTTTTTGTTGTGCTGCTGATGCTTTCTACCCTTGGATGGGCAGAGGAACCGGACCGCAAGGAGGAATATGTCCGCGCGGTGACGGGTGGGGCGGAATGGTTGCCCTGGCAATCTCGAGAGGTTTCGCCAGAGGAAAAACAATTCCGCGAGGGTGTGGAATCTCGCAAGAGTGAGCTCTTGTCCAAGCGCACTCGTGTCCCCCATCCGGTGTTGTTTTCGCAGGAAGATCTGGGACGCGCACAGCAGAATATTGAAAGGGAGGCTTGGGCGAAAAAATGGTTCGATGGGGTTCGGTCTTCGGCCGAGTCCCTCGCTGCGCATCCGGCGGGCTGGGTGGAGGACATGCTTCCAGAGCTGAGTCCCGCCCATGGCTATGGTAGCACCTGCCCCAAATGCGTGGGACAAAAAAGTCAGGAAGCCGCCGGGTATTCCCAGCTACAGTGGGATCATAGCGACCCCGAGGTTCTGGTCTGCAGCAGTTGCGGGCAGCGATATCCCGACCCCGCGTTTCCCGAGACGGCTGTGCTGCATCTGCCGCGCAGTGGACAGGCGATATCATATTACCTCAACGACGCTGAACGCGCACAACCGGACGACCGCTCCGGTGCGCTAGCGTGGCATTGGGTCGGGCATCCTGTCCATATGAGCTTCAGTGGTTTGATTCGCGAACGCAAGGTGCAGTACATGTGCGGCGCGGCACGAACCCTCGGGGTGGCGCATGCGTTGACCGGCGACCTGCGGTATGCGGAACGCGCCAAGGCCATACTGCTTCGGTTTGCCCGCTGTTACCGGCATTGGTGCTACCGAGACTATTGGGACACGTATGCGGACTGCGACCCGTTGTATGCGGCTTGGCACGACACGTCGTTGCCGCTGGAATGGAAGCGCCACCTTTCGGGACAAGCCTACCAGAAGGACACGCTGGAAAAAGCGGCAATGGAACAGACCTATTGGGGTGCCGGGCGGGTGCATCCGAGCACGGACAATGTGGGTGTTCTGCCCGACCTGCTTCTCGCTTATGACCTCACATACAGCGCCCGCCTTGCCGATGGCACACCGCTGTGGACGGAGGAAGAGCGGGCTATTGTCGAGCGCGACGGATTTCTGGAATACATCATGGGTGCGGAGCCTTATGTGGGCGGTGAGAACCATGCGGACAACGAGAATAACAAGTCCCCGCGCATCTACAACGCGATGGCGGCTCTCGGCAAATGCCTCGGATTGCCCGGGTATGCCGACACGGCCCTGCGCGGTTACGAAAAAGTGCGCGATGACTCCTTTCTGGACGATGGGTTCAGCAAGGAAAGCCCGGCCTATACCAACATGTACCTCAACCAGCTGCTGCTGGTGCCGGAAACACTGCATGGCTTCGTATGGCCTGAGGGTTTTGCCGGGCGCAGCGGTGCGGTGGATCTCTATGCGAGTGACGGCAAGCTGCGGCGAATGTATGAAACAGTATTGCAGATGCTGTGCCCGGACGGTTCTTATCTGCCGCTGAGCGACACGCAAGTGGGTGGTCGTCCCGACACGGACATCATATTGATGGGACTGCGGCACTATCCCGACATCTTTGGGGGCACGGTACCCACGCTTGTGGGTCAGGCACGCGGGGAGTATGCTGTTTTTCGCTCGACACCGGAAACGTTGGCGGAGGAGCAGAGCCTGCCGCAGCGGGAAAACCTATTTCCGGACTGGCAGACTGCCACACTGCGGCATGGAAGCGGCACAAAGGCTGCTGTGGCCGCGCTGGCCTTCAATCCGCCTGGCGGGCATCGCCATTGGGACAATCTCGCGCTGTTCTATCAGGCGGGCGGTATCAACGTTCTGGGGGAACAAGGTTATCTGTGCGACATGCCGCTGAACGACTGGATACGCAACACGCAGAGTCACAATCTGGTGGTGGTGGACGACAAGAATCAGGAGATGAGCGGTCGAAGTCCGGAATTCGGCATCATGGCCGCCTCTCCCCTCGCCACGGTGGTCGAAGCCAGCAGCCACGCTTATCCGCAATGCAGCGAATATCGTCGTCGTGTCGTCATGATTAAAGGGCCGGAAGGGAACACCGTATTGGTCGATCTTTTCCGTGTGGCGGGTGGCGGGAAACATGCCTACCGTGTTTTCAGCGATATTGCCTCCAGCACGGGGAGCAACGGCCGGATCGAGTTTGACGGGGTGAATCTTCCGGTCGAAGCACCGCTGCCCCAATTGGGTGGCAGTCTGGCAGATGCGGATATCTTCGGGCTGCGCGACATTCGTTCGGCAAACCCAGAACAACCTGTGTGGTCCGCGACGTGGCGTGAAGACGGCGGAGCGTATCGGCTCTGGATGATTTCGCATTGCGACCGGGTGGAAGCGGCGAACGGCCCCGGACAACGCACCCTTACTGAACCCGGACGCCGCGTGCGGTATGTCAACGCCGTGCGCGAAGGCAAACCCGAAAGCGTGTTTGTGGCGGTGCATGAGCCCGGCTTGGCCGACGGGACTTGGGCGGTTCACAGCGCCAAGCAACTCGTTCTGCCGGAAAGTGCGGGGCCACGCGCCGTGGGCCTCGAACTGGAAACGCGTTGGGGACGATACATCGTCTTGAATGACGTCGCAGCGGATACCACCATCGAGGGAATCCATTTCAATGGCCGTTTTGGCGTCTTCCGGTTTTCAGACGGGACTCCCAAAGGTGGTTTTGCATGTGACGCTCAGGTCGAAAATCAGGGCATAGCGTGGCAGGGAAAGGTGCAGACCCAGACGGCATCGGCTTTCACGCCAGAAACGGAGCGACCGACAGGCTGGACGCTCATTCCGGATGCGGTACAAGCTTTCGCGACGGTGAAGAGTGCGGAAGGCTGGACCGGTTTCCCCGTGGCCTCTGCGGGCGAGAAGACAATTGATATTGCCCACTACCCGCTCCCCGCAATCACCGAGTTCCGACTGCCGGCCATCTGGTATGCACCGGCATCAACCCCTTAGATTGGCTTGCAGGCGGGTGGACTCTCGAGTTTCACCAAAAATCGACACAACGAAGCGCCTCTGTTCAAAAACCCTGAAAAATGTGCTATAGTGAAGGAACCAGAAAGAATTCCCTTTTTCAATACTCCGCCGGAAGGTGATAAGACCTGTGCCCGAGTACATTTCAACCCCTGAGACCCCTGTGGTGCCCAAGGACATCACGCGGCTGGAACGGCCGCGGCGATACCGGGTTCTCCTGCACAATGACCATTACACGACGATGGAATTTGTGGTTGAAGTCCTCAAGGAGGTTTTTCGAAAAACTGAGGCAGAGGCCAAGAAGATTATGCTTAATGTGCATAAACAGGGGCTGGGGGTTGCGGGGACGTATGTGAAGCCCGTGGCGGAGGCGAAGGTACTGGCGGTACACAAGAAGGCCCGGAGTGCGGGATACCCTTTGCGGTGCTCCTCGGAGCCGGAATAAAGCCGCGCCTTGTCCGGTTTCTCTGTTGATGCCTGAAACATGAATGGATATGCAATGAACACAGTAAAGCCCAAAGTTTACCTGGTCGGTGAGACGGTCTTGTTCGAGGATCAATTGGATGCGTTCCTCGAAGACATTGGCGCCGGTGATTTTGAATCGGACGCTACGTCGGATATCGAAAAACTGACGGAAGTGATGGGGCGACTGTGCTACCGCTCTTTCAAGCCGGGGCTGAACAAGAATGTGACGAAAGTTCGGGAAGGCAACGAGACGTATCTGCGCAACGTGCTGGAATCCGGTCATGGTTCGGTATTGGAACACGGGGCATTAAACTTCATTTTCAAGGATGTGAGCCGAGTTTGCTGCATGGAGCTGATACGGCATCGGGCGGGGACGGCGATCTCGCAGGAGTCCCTGCGGTATGTGCGGCTGGATGACATCAGCGCGTACATCCCGGAGTGCATCAAGAAGGACCCCATTCTTCACGAGATGTACTGCAGCTTTATCGCCGACAGCGAAGCGCACCAGAAGCAGCTTTACGACTACATCGAATTGGACAAGGAGACGGATTTTCATGTAAAGAAGGAAATCACGTCCGCGTTCCGCCGGGTTGCGCCGATGGGAACCGCCACGACGATCGGGTGGTCGTGCAATATTCGGGAGCTCCGGCATGTTATTGAACTCAGGACGCACCCCTCTGCGGAGGAGGAAATCCGGTATTTGTTTTCGGAAGTCTACTCGATTGTTTCCGAGCGGTACGCGAACCTGTTTTCCGATTATGAATGTGAACCGGTGAACGGGATTTCGTGGGTAAAGCCCAGAAACAGGAAAGTTTGATGCAGTTTGTGAGTATTCGAGTGTGGTGAAGCGGTGGAAATTCATCCAGTGCAGCTGAGGAAGCTGTGACGGACGGGGTGGAAGACATGATAAGCAAAGAACTCCAGATATCGCTGAATGCGGCGGTTCACGAGGCGCGACGCAGGCGTCACGAGTTGTTGTGCGTGGAGCATCTGCTGTACGTGCTGCTGGACGATACCCACGGGGCCGAAATCATCGGTGCGTGTGGTGGACACATCGAAATCCTGCGCCACCGGATCGAGCAGTTCTTTGACGAAGAGTTGGAGAGCATTCCCCAGAAAGAGTCGCTTCAGGTTCATCAGACGGCCGCTTTTGAGCGACTCCTGCAGCGAGCGTTCCTCCATGTTCAATATTCCGGAAAAGAACAGGTGGACGCAGGCGACATTCTCGCTGCGATGTTTGAGGAGGAAGACTCACACGCCGCCTATTTCTTGAATCAGGAGGGCGTTACGCGGCTCGATATCCTGGATTTCATTTCCCATGGCGTCGCCAAGGCCGGTGCCCCCTCGCGGGGTGGCGCGCCCTCTGGTGAAGGTTCCCCCCAGAAGAACAAGCCCACCGCTGAAGCCGAGCAAAAGAGTGCACTAGACACCTACACCGTCAACCTGAATGCGAAAGCGGCAGCCGGGAAAATTGACCCGCTGATCGGGCGACAGGCGGAATTGACCCGAACGATTCGTGTGCTGGCGCGGCGACGGAAGAACAACCCGATATTCGTCGGCGAACCAGGTGTGGGTAAAACCGCGCTGGCCGAGGGTCTGGCCCTCATGCTCCAAGAGGGGCGCGGCCCAAAACATCTCAAGGACGCGGAGATTTTGGCCTTAGACTTGCCTGCACTGTTGGCGGGCACCAAGTTTCGCGGTGATTTTGAGCAGCGGCTCAAAGCGGTGTTGCAGGAGCTGCTGGGTCGGCCGAACGTGATCCTGTTTATTGATGAGATTCACACGGTGGTGGGTGCGGGGTCGACCTCTGATTCCGCGATGGACGCCTCGACCATGTTGAAGCCTGCGCTGGCTTCGGGCGAACTTCGCTGCATCGGCTCCACCACCTACGAAGAGTACAAGAATCACTTCGAAAAGGATCACGGGCTGTCGCGACGATTCCAGAAGATTGACGTCGGCGAGCCATCGGTAGAAGAAACCGTCCGCATCCTGCGCGGGCTCAAGGCGAGTTATGAGGCGCACCACGGCATTCAGTACACGGACAGTGCCCTGATGGCTGCCGCCGAATTGGCCAACCGTCACGTCAACGACCGTTTTCTTCCGGACAAGGCTATCGACCTGATCGACGAGGCGGCCGCCGCGGTGAAACTCAAGCCGCATTCGGAGCGCAAAACGGTTCGTCCGTCCGACATCGAGAACATGGTGGCGGAGATTGCTGGAATTCCCGCGAGGAATGTGTCCGCTACGGACAAGGAGCGTTTGGGGTCCCTTGAGTTTGAATTGAAGAGCGTGGTATTCGGGCAGGACACGGCCCTGGACCTCCTGGCCCGCGCCATCAAACGTGCCCGCGCCGGGCTGGGTAGGCCGGAAACGCCTATCGGTTGTTTTCTGTTCACCGGCCCGACAGGCGTGGGGAAAACAGAAGCCGCACGCCAGCTGGCCTTCGTGCTGGGCAATCACTTTGCCAAGTATGACATGAGCGAGTACATGGAGAAGCATGCGGAATCGCGGCTTATCGGTGCGCCCCCCGGCTATGTGGGTTTTGACCAAGGCGGTATGCTGGTCGATGAAATCCGTCGGCATCCCTACACGGTGTTGCTGTTGGACGAAATCGAGAAGGCACACCCGGATATTTTCAATATTCTGTTGCAGGTGATGGACAATGCCTCGCTGACTGACAACATGGGCCGAAAGGCGGACT
>CAIZGN010000112.1 GCA_903932505.1 Candidatus Hydrogenedentota bacterium | reverse complement strand
TTGTCCCCGACGGTCATCGAATTAAAGAGACCGCTGGACTGGAAGGCAATACCAATGCCCCGCTGCATCATCGCGAGTTCATCTTCATCCATCGCAACGACGTTCTTGCCCTGAAACAGAATCTCGCCCCCGGTGGGTTTGATGAGTCCGCAAAGATGCTTGAGCAGCGTAGTCTTTCCGCAACCGCTCCCTCCGATAATAACCTGCACGACCCCACGTGGCACCGATAGCGATACGTTATCCAATACCTTGGTCTCACCGTAGTGCGTGACCAAGTCACGAACCGCGATGATGGGCGATTCGAAATTTTCTTCGTTGGGGTCTTGCATTTGGAGCATGCCTCAGGCCAGCGCGTAATAAAATATGGCCGCAAAAACGATGTCTATACTAATTATCATAAAGATATCCATGACGACGGCCCTGGTGGTCATCAAACCGACCCCGCGTGAACCGCCCTCCACCCGCAAACCATTGTGACAGCCGATAAGGGCAATCATAACCGCAAAGACACCGGTCTTGAGAAAGCCCTGAATGAAATCGCGCATGTAGGTGGCGTTGATGGTTTCCGTCAGCCATGCCTGTGGATAGAAACCCAACACAATAACGCCCCAGGCTGTGCCGCCGAGGAGCCCCGATATAAGCCCGAGCGCCACCAGACAGGGCAGCACGATGATCATGGCAGCCAATCGGGGGGCGACGAGAAACTGAACCACGTTCAGCCCCATGCCCCGCAAGGCGTCGATTTCCTCCTGCACTTTCATGGTGGCCAATTCGGCGGCGATGGCCGCCCCGGTGCGAGCGGACACGACAGTGGCGGTCATGATGGCCGCCAACTCGCGCGCAAAACCGATCATGATGAGATCCGCAACATAAATCGACAAACCGAAACTCGCGACCTGCGCAGAGGACAGCATGGCGATGATCAGACCCAGCAGAAAATTCATGAGACACACGATCCGAATGGCGCGAACGCCCATTTCGTGAATCTCATCAATAAAGAGGTTCCAGCGGAAGCCACGACCTTCGAGGGGGGCCAACAGGGTCCAATACAAAGCATCGACACACAGTTCCACGAATGCGCGCAGTTCACGACCGAAAATGTAGGTCTTGTCCGTGAGCGTATTGAGTGGGCCTGAACGGCGGGGACGACCGGATTGCGGGTTTCGTAACGCGGGTTGGAGGATGTCAATAAAACCGGCGACCGAGCCTTGTTGCCCCTCAATCCGCAACACGCCACCGCACGCATGAACCACATCGGCAATTTCAATGAGACGACCACCACCGGGGGAGTCCATGGTGTGGGTCGTGGATAGGTCGAAGAGGAGCTCATCCTCAGCGGCAATATGCAGCTTCTGTGCAGCGCGCAAGAGTTCGCCACCGGTATCCTGGTTAAGCACCTTGGGGACTTGCAGACGATGGGTACTCATGACGCACCCCCAAGAAGCGCGTCAAAATCCGCCTCAGATAGGACTGTAACCCCCAGTTCCACGGCTTTGGATAGTTTAGAACCGGCGCTTTCTCCGGCCACGAGGTAATCGGTTTTCTTACTCACGCTGGATGCGGCCTTTCCGCCCAGCGCCTTAATCCGCGCATGGATTTCATCGCGGGAATAGCGGGTAAGTGTACCGGTGACGACAAAGGTTTTCCCTTCGAAGGGTCTAGGCCCGTCATGGGCAACGGTGCCCTCGGTGAGTTCCAATCCGGCGGCCCGCAGACGCTCTATCAGTGCGCGGTTTTCAGCGGTTTCAAAAAATCCGCAAACCGAACCTGCCACAGCCTCACCTATTTCGTGAATCTCAGATAGTTCGACCTCGGGGGCTATCATGAGGGCATCCACATTGAGGTAGTTGCTCGCGAGCAGTTCAGCGGTATGCGCACCGACGTGCCGGATCCCCAAACCGAAGAGCAGACGGCTCAAGGGGCGCGTCTTGCTGGCTTCGATGGCCTGAAGAAGGTTTGCCGCCGATTTTTCCGCCATGCGTTCGAGCGCGGTGAGTGCCGCAGCATCCAGTCGGTAGAAATCGGAGGGGTCGTGTACCAACCCCCGATCCACGAGCTGGTCGATGATGGCCGGACCCAGTCCGTCAATATCCATCGCCTTTCGGCTCGCGAAATGCCCCAGACGTTCTTTGGCCTGTGCGGGACAGGCCAGATTGAGGCAGCGCAGAAAAGCACCGTCGGGATCCTTGTGGGTTTCTGATCCGCAGACGGGGCAGATCTCAGGAATGGGGAAGGGGAGGGCATCCAGCGGACGCTTTTCGAGAATCGCGCGCAGCACCTGCGGGATGATCTCCCCAGCCTTCTGCACCTCGACGGTGTCGCCGATTCGCAGGTCTTTTTTCGCCAATTCCTCAAAGTTGTGCAGGGTGGCGCGTTTGACGATGGTTCCCGCGAGTTTCACGGGGGCCATTTCCGCGACAGGGGTCAACGCGCCCGATTTCCCGACCTGAACCTTGATGTCGAGCAGCTGCGTGGCCGCGACTTCGGCGGGAAATTTGTAGGCAATGACCCAGCGCGGAGATTTTGAGGTGGAACCAAGGCGAAGACGCTGCGCGGCGGCATCGACCTTGATAACCATGCCGTCGATCTCGTAGTCGAGGTCCCTCCGACGCCGATCCCAGTTGTTGCAGACGTAAATGGCCTCGTCGATCGAGGTGCAGCAGTCCCGGTTGGGATTCACAGGCAGTCCCCAATGCTCGAGGTCGCGCAGGGTCTCTGTGTGGCTGGCAGGGGGACGGTCGGCCGCCAGTGCGATATCGTAGACGTAGAGATCGAGCCGCCGTTGGGCCACCATCTTCGGATCCAACAATTTCAAGGTTCCGGCTGCAGTGTTGCGCGGATTCCGGAAGGGTTCTTCGCCCTGTTCCTCGCGCAGGCGGTTGAGGCGCTCCAACTCGGGCGTGCGCATGAAAACCTCACCCCGAATTTCGAGGTCGACCGGGGGATTCCCCTGCAGTCGAAGCGGAAGGGCCTGAATGGTGCGGGCGTTCTGAGTGACATCATCCCCGCGCATGCCGTCGCCGCGTGTGGCGGCGCGCACGAAAACCCCGTTTTCATAGCGGAGCGAAATGGCGACCCCGTCGAGCTTCAACTCGGCGGTATAGGTTGGCTTTTCACCCGCCAGGCCCTTGCGCACCCGGGCATCGAATTCCCGGAGTTCTGCAGCGTTGTAGGTATTGTCGATCGAGAGCATGGGAATTCGGTGCAGGACGGTCTCGAAGCCTTCAATGGCTTCGCCACCGACACGCTGGGTGGGGGAGTCTTGCGTACGCAATTCCGGATATTCGGTTTCCAAGTGCTCAAGCTCACGCATCAGGGCGTCAAACTCGAGGTCGCTAATCTCGGAACGCGCCTCGGCATAGTAAAGCCGCGTATGCCGCTCGACATCCGCCTTTAACTCGGCGTACCGCTCCCGAGTGATGGAAGAAACCATATTTGAAGGTGCCATGCCCGTAGAATACCTAAAATGGCATTAGAGTTGCATTCTTGGAGTCGATGGTTATATTTGATCAAAATGGCATTGACTGGGTGGTTGCGGGTTTGTACAATGAAATTCTGGGAAGAACCATGGGGAAGGCGGAAATTGATGATGGAAAAACTGGATCGTTTCTTCGGCATCCGGGAATCCGGTTCCACCCTCCGACGGGAGGTGGTGGGCGGACTTACTACCTTTGCCACGATGAGCTACATCATTTTCGTGCAACCTACGATTCTGGCGATGGCCGGGATGGACTTCGGGTCGGTGATTATGGCCACCTGCCTATCTTCGGCGGTGGGTTGCGTGCTCATGGGCTTGTTTGCCCGCTATCCCTTTGCGCTTGCGCCGGGAATGGGGGAGAACTTCCTGTTTACCTTCACCGTGTGCCTGGGCATGGGATTTAGCTGGCAGGCCGGACTCGCCATCGTGTTCATCTCGGGACTCCTCTTTCTACTGCTCTCCGTGCTGAGCGTGCGGGAGAAAGTACTGGAGGTCTTCCCTGATACACTTAAGAACGCCATCGGCCCGGGAATCGGGTTTTTCATCGCTTATGTGGGGTTTCAGTGGGGCGGGATTATCGTCCTTAACAGTGCCACCATGTCCACCTTGGGCGATCTGCGCCATGGCCCGCCCCTGATCACCCTTTTCGGTGTGATCATTATTGCCACACTGATGGCCAAAGGGATTCGGGGCGGCATTCTGATCGGTCTGTTGGCGACCTTGGGATTGGGAATCCTCACCGGAGTAGTTCCGCATCACACCGAAAATAAACCGCTGTCCTTTGCCACGTTTTTTCAGCTTGATTTCGGCGCGTTGATCGAAAAGTGGGATCAGGCGCTCGTGGCCATTCTGCTGTTCTTTTTCCTGATTCTGTTTGACACCGTCGGCACGCTGGTGGGCGTGAGCGGACAGGCGGGTTTCATTCGTGAAGACGGGCGTTTGCCCCGTGCGGGAAAGGCCTTCTTCGCCGACGCCATGGCCACCTGTGTAGGCGCGATCTTTGGCACGTCTACAGTCACCACCTACATCGAAAGTGCGACCGGGGTGGCTGCGGGCGCGCGCACAGGGCTTGCGGCGCTGGTGACGGCGGCGTGCTTTGTCGGAGCGATCGCGTTCGCGCCCATTGTCGCGCTGGTCGGGCATGACATTGGCCCGGCGTACTACGCCCAGCTCGCCATCCCCAACAGTCACGTGGCCATGTACCCGGCTGTGGCCCCAGCGCTGATTACCGTGGGATTCCTCATGCTCGCGCCGTTGCGACGGATTCATTGGGAGGATGTGACCGAGAGTTTGCCCGCACTTTTCACGGTGTCGCTCATGGCTTTTGGCTACGGCATCACCGAAGGGGTAGCGGCGGGTTGCGTGTCCTATGCAGTCGTCAAATTGACCACCGGCCGGGGACGTGAAGTGCATCCCGTCATGTATGGCGTGGCCGTGGCGCTGATGCTTCGTTACGCGCTGTTGCGCTAGACCAATGGAACGTTACTCATGTTGTCCCCAAAGAACACCGACATTCCCATGAATGCGCTTCGCGCACTCACCATTGGCACCGAGCTAGCCCTGAATCTGGTACTTCCGCTCATCCTCGGGATCGTTGCGGGAAAATATATAGATAACTGGTTAAGTAGTAGTCCTGTGGCTTTGGTGTCCGGCCTTTTTCTCGGACTTCTCATGGGTTTCTACAATTTCCTGCATTTTCTCAAGGGGTTGATTTCATGGAAATAGTCCGGGCTTTCAAGGGGCGAGTGATGCGTATCTCGGTTCTATCGACCGGAGTATTGGCCATCGCAGTATCACTGCTCAACAACACAGGCGGCAAGGGGGTGCTTCTCGGGGGGATGACAGCCTGCGCCGCGTTTTGGGTATGGTTGCGGAGCGCCGAACGCCTTGCGGTTGACAAAAGGGGCGGGCCTTATGGTATGGTCTTAATCTCGATGGCGCGTCTTGCCCTGTATGGGCTAGCGCTGGTCGCGGCGTGTTCGATTGGCCCTGAAAAAGTTTGGGGCGTAGCGGGCGCGGCACTGGGGTTGGGCGTGCCTTACGCAGTCACGGTTTGGGCTGCGATAGTGGGTGCGCGCGAGGCAACGCGGAAGTGAGCAGGTAGATGGAAGAACTCGGTCAAGTACACGTTTGGCACTATGTGCCGGGGACAGATATTCCCATTCCGCTGGGCGGAATGAACGTCTTCACCGTCATGAACACCCTGTTGGTCGTGGCGGTGTTGTGGGCTTTGTTCTGGATGGCCACTCGACGCCTCAACATGGTTCCGGGCCGCGCACAGGCACTTCTCGAACTCGTCCTCGACAGCTTCAAGGATATGGTTGACCGCACCATGGAATTCGCTCCCGAGCATCGTCGTCGGCAGTATGTTCCGTTCATTGCCGGTCTTTTCCTTTATATTTGCCTCAGCAACGCCATCCTGCTGGTTCCACTGCCCCGCATTGAAAAGCCCACCTCCGATTTGAATGACACGCTGGCTTTGGGCCTCATTTCCGTGGGATATGCCCTTTTCTGCGCGATCCGGGCAAAGGGCATCAAGGGATACTTTGTGGAGGCGATGGGCCCGCTGTTCCATTCGCATGGAAGCACGGCTGCGGTTCTTATGGGGCGCTCTTCGGGGCTTTTCTTCCTCCCGATGCACTTCAGCGAGGAAATGTCGAAGCTGATTTCGATCTCCTGCCGTCTATTTGGCAATATCATGGGCGGTGCCATCGTCATCACGATTGTTTCGACCATGTCGTATTACATTGTGTTTCCGCAAATCCTGTATGCGTTCTTCCTCGTTTTTGAGGCGGCCTTGCAGGCGTTTGTATTCAGTATGTTGACGTTGATCTACCTTACACGGGCGGAGCAGGCGCACTCGGAATAGACGGCGCACCGCTCGCGGGATCTGGGAAGCCCATGGCGATGGACGCCATGATGAACGACGAAAGGACATGATTTATGGACATCGGAACGGTTTGGACGGCTATGCAAGCCGCGGTTGCCCAGCCAGAACAGGCTGCGAAGGCTGCGGGCATCTCGGGTGCCGACCTCGTCTTAGTCGCCAAGTACCTGGGTGCGGCGATTGCCATGGGCGTGGGTGCCATCGGTTCGGGACTTAGCGAAGGTTTCGCCGCCGGTAAGGCGTGCGAAGGCATTGCCCGCAATCCTGAAGCCTCCGGCAAAATTACCATCACCATGATCGTCGGGCAAGCCGTCACGGAATCCGTGGCCATCTACGCCCTCGTGGTCGCGGTTCTTCTGCTGTTCGTCGTATAAACCCTTAGCCCAACGCTATACCGGGCGTGAGAATCGCCCGAAGAAGGAGTCACCCTCATGGTAACCATCAACTTCACGCTCGTTTGCGAGATCGTGTCGTTCTTGGTCTTTCTCTGGGTGTCCAATACCTTCATGTTCCAGCCCTTGCGTCGCCTCATGGAAGAGCGCGAGAGCCGGATAGCGCGGGACAAGGAAGCGGCAAGAAATGCCACCGCCGAGGCGGAACGGCTTTCGAGCGAGTATGTGGCGCGCCTCACGGAAGCGCACCAGAATGCGGCCGTTGCGTTGCGGCAAACCCGGCAGGATGCGTATCTGCACCACCGGGCGGCCATGGATGCCCGCCGACATGATGCGGATGCGGCTCTGACGCAGTTTCGCGAGGAATTGGTGCAGAAGCTGGACGAAGAACGCAAGCAATACGCCGGGTTGCTGAAGGATCTAGTCGGGTCGATTGACCGCCAGATTCGCCAGGAAGGGACGGTGCGATGAGCAAGCGCTACTTTATCCTGGTCACAGTGGCCTATGCCGTGGGTTGTGCTGCCGGTTTGGCAATCTTCAAGTCGCCCGAATTCTCAAAGTCGTATTTGGCAAAGCATGAGGCGGAGCACAAGCGATATGTTGGGATTATCAAGTCGGAGGTCTTCAAGGCCCATGAGGAGCGGCCCCAACTCCATACGCTGACCGGTGCCGACGAAGAAAACCTGAAGTTCGTCGAGGAATATGCGGCCTCAGAAGAGTTCAAGCACGAAGAGCATCGTGTGTGGTGGTTCGTCGAGTATTTCAAAATTGTGAACTCCACCATTTTCCTGCTTTATCTGTGGGGTGTGGCAGGTCCGCCCGTCACCGCTATGCTGGACGCCCAGATTGAAGGGGTGCGCAAGCGCTTCGCGGAAGTCGAGCAGGAAAAGGCGGAAGCCGCGAAGGTCAAGGCCGATGCGGTGAGTAAGACGAGTGACTGGGAGCAAGTCTTGGTCGCCATCCGCAAGGAATCCGACGACACCATTGCCGAGAGCATGGCGAAGGTGAAAGAGGAGGACGAGAGTGCGCGGAAGCTGCTGGAGAAGCAGCTGGAAGACCGCAAGCACGCTGAACTCCTTGCCACCGCGGAGACTATCCGACTTGAACTGGTGACGGCCGCCATTGACGAGGCCACCGAGCACTATCGCACCGAGCAGCTCGGCGAGAAGCTCGAAATTAACGTGAACAGCTTTATTAAGCTGTTGGAGCGCATGTCATGAGGGCCTCCATTCTCGCGGATCGATATGCCATCGCCCTGCGCGAGGCCATTGCCGAGCCTTCAAAATTGGAGGCGGCGGCGCAGGCGCTGAACGCAATCAGTGCGGCCTATCTGGCCGAACCGCAGCTGCGGTTCGTGCTGGGAAATTCCGCGCTGGACAAGGCGAGTCGCATTCAGGTGCTGGATAAGGTGATGCAGGTTTTTAACACCCCCACACCGGTTTTGAACCTCATGCACGCGTTGATCGATCGCAACCGAATGTCACTACTGACGCTGATTGCGACGCAGTTTGAATT